>CAZKBI010000006.1:0-3374 GCA_964551195.1 uncultured Caryophanales bacterium
CGCTTTAATATTAAGCCGATGGATGCTGAAGAGGCAATCTTGCAGATGGACATGCTGGGACATAACTTTTTTGTCTTTGGCAATATGAATACTGAAGAGATGAATGTTGTCTATAAACGTAAGGACGGCAAGTATGGACTGATTGAACCAGAGATTTTCTAGATTAAAAGACGGTGCTATAAGCACCGTCTTTTAATCTAAACTAGCTAAATTACACTTACTGGATAATAAGGCGTCGTAAGTGTTAGAATTAAGGTATAAGATATAAAATAGGTGATGAAAATGTTAGAGCTTAAAAATATAACAAAATCTTATCAAACAAGAGACTTCGTCCAAAATGCATTAAATGATGTTTCGATTGCCTTTAGGGCGAATGAATTTGTTTCTATTCTTGGAGCGTCTGGTTCAGGCAAGACAACAATGTTGAATATGATTGGGGGACTAGACCAATATGATGATGGAGATGTACTCATTGATGGGGCGTCTACTAAAGGATATAAGTCTTCGGATTGGGATAGCTATCGAAATAGCCGAGTAGGTTTTATTTTTCAAACCTACAATCTAATTCCCCACCAGACTATTTTAGCTAATGTTGAATTAGCCCTGACTCTTAGTGGAGTAGGGGCCAAAGAACGTAAAGAGCGTGGGATTGAAGCCCTAGATTCCGTAGGTCTTATTGATCATATCTACAAGTTACCTAATCAATTATCTAGTGGTCAAATGCAGCGGGTAGCTATTGCCCGAGCGCTGATTAATGATCCGGAAATTGTTTTGGCTGATGAGCCAACTGGTGCACTGGACAGTGAAACTTCAGAACAGGTTATGGGATTGCTGGCGGAGATTGCTAAAGACCGGCTGGTTATTATGGTTACGCATAATCCTGATCTCGCTCATCGGTATACCAATCGTATTATCGAGCTTAGGGATGGCATCGTTATCGGAGATACTAATCCTTATAAAGTTACAGCTAAAGAAGTGCCAGTAGACTTGAAACCAGTTAGCAAGACTGGTATGTCATTTTTAACTGCGATTTCCCTCTCTGTTAGCAACTTACTGACGAAGAAAGGAAGAACCTTTATTACTTCTCTAGCGGGCTCAATTGGAATTATTGGTATTGCATTAATACTTGCCTTAGCCAGCGGTATTAATCTATATATTGAGAATACTGAGCAGGAAACAATGAGTGCCTATCCTTTGACCATCGATTCTTCTGGAATTGATATCATGAGTTTCATGGGAGGGGCAGAGCACAATCCAACGTCGCTCAAAAAGGAAGATACTAAAGAGGGTGATATTCCAATAATTGCAACCGTTAACCAGTTTTTTTCTTTTCAAAATGAAAATGATTTAAAAAGTTTTATGAATTATGTGGAAACTAATAGAAATATAATTGACCCCTACCTTAGTAGCATTGAATATAAATATGGTATCACTCCACAAATATATTTACAGGATGAAATAGTAGGCGTTAGACAAGTTAATCCAGATACCATACTTTCTGATTTTGGCTTAGGCAACCTAGGTATGCTTGATATGTTATCAGGACTTGGTGATTTTGGTATGGATAGCTTCAGGGTCTTACCTGGCAATGTTTCGCTTTTAGAAGAACAATATGATGTGGTAGCTGGGAAATGGCCGACAGAAAAAAATGAGCTACTTGTTGTTTTAAGACCTAATGGTGCAATAACAGAAACAACATTGTATACTCTGGGTCTTCTAGATCGCGCAAGTCTACAAAACATGTTCAAAAATCTAACAGGTGAAGGTAATTTAGAAATTGGCCAGGGCGTTAAAGATGATATTGCAACGAAAGATAAGGTTACAGATGATGAAATATTAGGGGTTACCTTCAAACTGATTAATCCTGCTGAAAAATACACCTATAATGAAGGTTACGACCTTTGGGTGGACAAATCAGATGATATAGCGCATATGGATAAGGTTATTGAAGCTGCGTTGGACTTAAATGTTGTCGGGATTGTAAAAGCCAACGAAGACAATACTAATCCAGCCTTACAAAATGGAATCTATTATTCAGATGAACTGATAAATCATTTAATCGCTGAGGCTTCTACTTATGAAGTCGTCCAGCAACAAATTGAAAAAGAAGATGTGAATATTTTTACGGGAAAACGCTTTGACGATGAATCAGAACAGTCTCCATTTGAACTCTTTAGTTTTGAAGATTTTATTACTATTGATCAAGGAGAGATACTAAATGCAGTTAATTTTGATCTATCTGCAATAGAACTTGATTTTTCAGGCTTTGAAATAAATATTGATCCGACTGAATTTCCAGAGCTGAATTTAGCTGGTCTTGGTGAAATAATTGCAACACAGATTAATGTTACGGTTGAGGAAGTTCAAAATATTTTGGCCTCGGTCTTGCAGGATTTTGTAACATTTCAGAATGAACAAGGAGTTAGTTCACTTGAGGAGTGGGTAGTTAATTTTGATGAATATATTGCAAGTGAGGAAGTACGAAATAGATTGATTCTAGACTTTGAAGCTTTGACCGAGCAAGCCCAGACTTCTGAAACAATAACCGAGATTGTCCAGAACTATTTTAGAGACTATGTACAAGCAGCCACGGATCAATTGATGACCACTTTACAAGCAGAATTTGCAAAACAAATTGATGTGCTAGGACCCAATGTTTTACAAGCCCTGGATATTGACTTTGATAACTTAACTCAAGCTTTTAAATTAAATATGGATGAAGATGAGCTCTTCAATCTTATTGCTAGTCTAGGGTCGCCTAAGCAAATAAGCCAGAGTTCAAACCTAAGTGATTTGGGTTATAGAGATCCTGCTAATCCAATCTCAATCAATCTTTACCCAAAAGATTTTAATACAAAAGACAGTATTGTTGAATTTATTGAGACTTATAATCTTGAAATGAAAAATAGTGGGCAAGAGGAAAAGGTTGTGACTTATACTGACATCATGGCTGCTGTTTTATCATCAGTTACGACAATTATCAATGTGATATCTTATGCCTTGATTGCCTTTGTTGGAGTATCTCTTGTCGTATCATCAATCATGATTGGTGTTATCACCTATGTATCAGTGCTTGAAAGAATCAAGGAGATAGGTATTCTTAGAGCACTTGGCGCGAGCAAAAGAGACATTCGCAGAGTCTTTAACGCTGAGACCTTACTCATTGGTTTTGTGGCCGGAACTTTTGGTGTCATAGTAACTTTCGGAATAAGCAAGATTGCCAATGCCATTATCTATAATAGTTTTGGCATTCCAGATATTGCCTATTTAGAACTAAAAGCTGTAGCTATCCTAATATTGCTTAGTATGTTTTTAGCCTTTATTTCAGGTTTAATTCCTTCATCTAGTGCAGCTAATAAAGATCCAGTTATAGC
>CAZKBI010000006.1:3474-46051 GCA_964551195.1 uncultured Caryophanales bacterium
GCATCACTATCTCTTGGTAAGCGCAGGTCGATTTTGCCGTTAACGACTTCTGCATCGATATCAGCACTTAACCGCTCGCTTGTAATCTCTATTCGGCCATTTACCACTTTTAAATCAAGCTCACCTATAACATTTTCAACTGAGATATTGCCGTTAATTAGATCGCCCGAAACTAGCAGTTCTGCTGGAACTTCTAGTTTTAAATTAACTACCGGCATGGATTTAGTTAAGAATCCGATGCTCACCCCAGCCTGTTTATCGTCGTAGGAAATCCTCAACTCATTACCCACAAATTTGGTAGAAAAATATTTTTCTACATCTTTAGCTGCTGCTTTCTGGGTTGCTGCAGTAACCGTAACTGTGCCAGTCAGTTTTATGCGATCCGTCTCTGAGCCGATAATTTCCAGATTACCGTTGGTGACATCAACGGAAACTTTTTTAGTGCCTGCTAAAAGTCTAATATCATCACTCAGGTCAATCTGATGACGAGAAATACCATCCGCCAATCCCTGATCTGAAGAACCATGTTGGGTAATATTTCCGAAGTTATATATCGGACTATTCTCGATAAATAGGCCGAAGGAAAAAAGAGCTGCCAGAACAAGTAAAATAATGACAATACTAGAAACGCTAAACCGCACCTTACTTGTGGCAAAAAGAGTAAAGATTAATACTTCCAATCCCAATACAATTACGATAATTGGCACGCCATATTTAATGATTGGTGCTAGATTTATTTCAGTAAATAATCGTAGCAATAGCACTGCACCAATTGCTAGAAATAATATTCCTAAAGTGATCCGTCCAACTCGCCATTCACGCATTATGTTTCCTCCCTCTAATACTCATACTTAATATCTATACTACCTTTATACACTTAATTATTGGTAATTACAATAAACAGCTTTTCGCCAGTTTAAACTATATTAAAATGGTTATAGAGCTCATAAATATGTTAAAATATAGGTTAGTTAAACTGAGAGGAGCACAATAATGCTTAAATCAATTAAAAAAGCGTTCGGCGACAGTAATGAGCGAGAGCTGAAACGTATAAATAAGTATGTAGAAGAGATTAACCAGTTGGAGCCAGAAATGCAGGCTCTCTCCAATGAGGAATTAAGCGCTAGAACACCTTACTTCCGCGAAAGGTATGAAGCTGGGGAGACGCTAGAAAAACTACTTCCTGAGGTGTTTGCGGTCGTTAGAGAAGCCTCTGTCCGTGTTCTAGGGCTAAGACCCTTTGATGTGCAGTTAGTTGGTGGTGTTGTTCTGCATGAGGGAAATATCTCTGAGATGAAAACGGGTGAAGGTAAGACACTTGTGGCAACCATGCCAGCATATCTAAATGCACTAACTGGCAAGGGAGTTCACATTATTACAGTCAATGAGTACCTGGCACAACGTGACAAAAACACCATGGGACAGATTTTTGAGTTTCTTGGACTGACGGTCGGTCTAAATATTAATGGAATGTCGACGGCTGCGAAGAAGGAAGCCTACGCTGCCGATATTACCTATGGAACAAATAATGAGTTTGGTTTCGACTATCTGCGCGATAACATGGTTATCTTTGCGGAGAATATGGTTCAGCGACCGCTTAACTATGCGATCATTGACGAGGTTGATAGCATCCTAGTTGATGAGGCGCGGACACCGCTAATCATTTCTGGTAAGGCTGCGAAATCAACTAATCTATATGTTACAGCGGCTCAATTTGCCCGACGTTTAAAACCCGAAGATTACAAAATGAACGAGACAGAAACCAACGTAAACCTAACCGAGCAAGGGGTGGCGAAGGCTGAACAGGCCTTTAATATTGAGAACCTGTTTGATCCGGATAATATGACACTGCATCACCACATTAATCAGGCTGTTAAGGCGCACGTGGTAATGAAGCGCGATCGTAACTATGTTGTACAGAATGGCGAGGTAATTATTGTTGATGATTTTACTGGCCGCTTGATGCATGGGCGTCGTTACAGTGACGGTCTGCATCAGAGTATTGAGGCCAAGGAGAAGCTAAGCGTCCAGAGCGAGAGCATGACACTTGCAACGATTACGATACAGAACTTCTTTCGAATGTATCAGAAGCTTGCCGGCATGACCGGTACAGCCAAAACTGAGGAAGACGAGTTCCGCAGCATCTACAATTTAAATGTTATTGAGATCCCAACTAATCAGCCGATGATTCGTGAGGACCTGCCAGATGTTATTTACAAAACCGAAGAAGCTAAATTCCGCGCAGTCATAAACGAGATTGTCCGTCGCAACAAGAAAGGGCAGCCGCTCCTGGTCGGTACAGTTTCGATTGAAAATTCTGAACTGATTTCTGACTTGTTAGCGGCAGAAGGAGTCGAGCATAGTGTTCTAAATGCTAAATTCCACGAACAAGAAGCTGAGATAGTCGCTGCTGCTGGTGAGCTTGGCACAGTCACAATCGCTACAAACATGGCAGGCCGTGGTACTGACATCGTGCTTGGCGATGGAGTCGCTGCTTTGGGTGGACTTCATATAATTGCAACAGAACGTCATGAAAGTAGACGAATTGATAATCAATTGCGTGGTCGTGCTGGACGACAAGGAGACCCAGGTTCAACACAGTTTTATCTATCATTAGAGGATGACTTAATGCGTAAGTTCGGCGGCGAACAGGTGCATGGTCTCATGGATCGTATGGGTATCGAGGATGACCAACCAATCGAGAGCAAAATGGTCACGCGATCAATTGAGAATTCGCAAAGAAAGGTTGAGGCTAATAACTTCGATACACGTCGAGTCGTTCTGCAATATGATGACGTGATGAACAGGCACCGCGGAGTAATCTATAGTCAGCGTGCTGAGGTCTTAAAAAGCGAGAATCTACGCGAGCCAATTCTGGCGATGATTGATAGTTTTGTTGATCGCTTAATTCATTATTATTTACCTGAGGAAGTAATACCTGAGGAGTGGGATTTAGATGAGTTGTTAGAGACGGCTGAAAGTACCTTCTTAAAACCAGGTACATATGTCAAACGCGACATCTGGGGTAAAGAACCTGAAGAAGTACTTGCACTCTTTAAAGATGTGATCGAGAAACAATATAATGAGCGCGAAGAAGAATTTGGCGAGCAGATGCGCGAGTTCGAGAAGGTTGTCGTACTAAAGGTCGTTGATAGCAAATGGATGGATCATATCGACGCCATGGATCAACTACGTCAAGGTATTCATCTACGTGCTTATGGACAGGCTAATCCCTTAGTTGAATATCAGCGCGAAGGTTATGAGATGTTTAATATGATGATTCAAGGAATTGAAGAGGATGTAACGACCAATATTATGAAGGCACAGGTTTCTAGCAACTTGCAACGTGAGAAAGTAGTTGAGGAAGAAGGAACCAGCTCTAGTGAGAGGCCGGCTAAAAATAGGACACCTGTAGTTAGTGAGAAGAAGATTGGCCGCAATGCTCCATGTCCTTGTGGCAGCGGAAAAAAATATAAGCACTGCTGTGGTGCAAACTAGAAGAGGTAGATTAATGATGGATTATAGTTTACTACGAACAGATCTTAACCGTCTTGACACCAAAATCGCGCAGATTAGGGGGTCACTTTGACCTGCCACAGAAAGCGTTACGCATCGCTGAGCTAGAAAAACTGATGAGCATGCCCGATTTCTGGAATGACCATGACACTGCACAGAAAGTCATGACGGAATCTAATAAACTTAAAGATGAAGTTGAAGCGGTTGAGTCTCTTACTAAGCTACTTGAGGAGCAGACGATTCTCTTAGAATTAATTATTGAGGCTACTCACACCGATGGCGAGGATGAAGAGGAGATATTGCCGTTAACGGAGGAGCTGGCTGCTGGTTTGGCTCGCTTAGGCAAAACGGTGGAGAGTTTGGAAATGCAATATATGCTAAACGGACCTTACGACGCCAATAATGCAATTATGGAAATCCACTCAGGGGCAGGCGGTACAGAGTCGCAGGATTGGGCAGAGATGCTGATGCGAATGTATCTACGCTGGGCAACTGATAAGGGATTTAAGGCGGATGTAGTTGCGATTCAGGCTGGAGATAGTGCTGGCATTAAAAGTGTTACGCTACTTTTCAAAGGATCATTCGCTTATGGTTTCCTCCAGGCAGAGCAGGGTGTTCATCGGTTAGTACGAATCTCACCTTTTGATTCATCGGCGCGGCGACATACTTCTTTTGCCTCGGTTGATGTGATGCCGGAGTTTACAGATGAGATTGCAATTGAGATTAAGTCGGAGGATTTAAAGATAGATACCTATCGAGCCGGTGGTGCTGGTGGGCAGCATGTAAATACAACGGATTCGGCTGTGAGAATTACACATCTGCCAACGGGAACAATTGTGACCTGTCAGGCTGAGCGTTCACAACTACAGAACCGTGAACGCGCAATGAACATGCTTAAGGGTAAACTTTATGAGAGACAGTTGATCGAGCAAGCGGCAGCCGCTGCAGAAGTGCGCGGGGAACAGAAAGAAATCGGTTGGGGCAGTCAAATTCGTTCCTATGTTTTCCATCCCTACGCTATGGTGAAAGACCACAGAACAAATGTTGAGACAGGCAATGTTGATGCAGTTATGCAGGGCGCGCTTGACCAGTTTATTGATGCATATTTACGCAGTAAAATAGGAGGGGAATAATGATTATTGATCAGCAAAAACAAACGGAACTAAGTGAGCAAGCTAACAAAATTCGCTCACATATTGTGGCAATGATTACTGAAGCAAGCTCCGGCCATCCAGGCGGGTCGCTTTCTGCTGCGGATATCTTGACTGTGCTGTATTTTGATGAAATGAGCGTCAATCCAGAGCAACCTGACGATCCAGACCGAGATCGTTTTGTACTAAGTAAAGGTCATGCTAGTCCAGTCCTTTATGCAACGCTGGCGGAAAAAGGCTATTTTCCGAAGGAGGAGCTCTTAACATTCCGTAAGATTAATTCCCGCTTGCAGGGACACCCAAGCCGCAAGCATTTACCAGGTGTTGATATGAGCACCGGTTCGCTGGGACAGGGTCTATCAGCGGCAATCGGCATGGCACTTGCTGGCCGTTTAGATAAGCGTGATTATCGTGTTTATGCCTTGCTTGGTGATGGCGAGATGCAGGAGGGAATGGTCTGGGAAGCGCTAATGTCAGCGGCTCATTACAAGCTGGATAATCTGACTGTTTTTCTCGATTACAACCAATTGCAGATCGATGGCTATACTGCTGACGTTATGAATATTGATCCGATTGGTGATAAAGTGAAGGCTTTTGGTTGGGATGTTCTACTGATTAATGGTCACGATTATGCGGCTATTTCCCGGGCAATTGCAGAGGCTAAAAAGACTAAGGGCAAGCCGACTTTTATAATTGCCAATACGATAAAAGGTAAGGGCGTTTCCTTTATGGAGAATCGTGCTGAGTGGCATGGTATCGCGCCGAACTTTGATCAGAAGACGGCAGCGCTTAGAGAACTACAAGGAGGCGATATCAAATGAGTATGGCGACCAGAGATGCTTATGGTAGAACGCTAGTTGAACTTGGCGCAGAGTATTCGCAGATAGTCGTGCTTGACGCTGACCTATCTCGTTCAACGAAAACAGGTGAATTCTTCGATACTTATCCCGAACGCTCCTTTAATATTGGGATCGCCGAGGCAAATATGATGGGGATTGCGGCTGGTTTTGCGACCTGTAATAAGATACCATTTGTGAGTACCTTTGCGATTTTCGGAACGCTACGTGCAGCGGATCAGGTGCGTAACTCAATCTGTTATCCCAATCTGAATGTAAAAATAGCGCTCACCCATGCAGGCATTACTGTGGGTGAAGATGGTGCATCACATCAGGTGATCGAGGATATGTCGCTAATGCGTGCTATGCCAAATATGACGGTAATTGCTCCGGCTGATGGCGAGGAGACAAGTCAGGCTGTGCGAGCGGCTGCAGAGTATGTTGGACCAGTTTATCTGCGTTTAGGAAGGCCAAAGGTACCAAGGATTTTCGATAGTTCTTATAAATTTGAGATTGGCAAAGGCGTTATTGTTCATCCTGGGGATGATGCTACTGTTATCGCTTGTGGCATAATGTTAAGCCTGGCGATTGAAGCAGCAAAAGAACTTGCGGAAGAGGGCATATCGGTTCGCGTAATCAATATGCCGACAATTAAACCGATTGACCGTGAGATTATTATAGCGGCAGCACGCGAAACAAAAGGAATCGTCACAGCTGAAGAGCATAGCATTATTGGTGGGTTAGGTGGAGCGGTAGCTGAGGTGGTAAGCGAATCTGCGCCGACTCTGGTGAAGCGCGTGGGGATGATGGATACTTTTGGTGAGTCGGGTAAACCTGATGAGTTGATGCAGAAATATGGATTAACGAAAGAGAATATTATTTCTAAGATAAGAGAGATAGTTTAAAATAAATTTAAATAATTGTTGACAGGGTGAATAACTATCATATAGAATGAATAAATATAAGCTGCACAGGATAAGTTAGCTGAGCAGTGGAGAAATTGATGAAGGAAAGAGTAAGACTACAAAGTTTGCAATTAGAGAGAGCGGCGCCTGGTGAAAGCCGATCCAACTAGTATTCTGAAACCCATTCCTGAGAGTCTGTGACTAAACAGACCGCTATCCGCGTTAGAAGATCTGAGAGAGCCATGTAATATCGGCTCAAATTAAGGTGGTACCACGAGACTGTCGTCCTTTACGATAGTCTCTTTTTGTTTTCATATATAGAAGAGGGGCGAGAATTGTAAACCTTAAACTTTATTAAAAATATTGTAAATAGTACTTGCATTTAATCTTAGCCGATGTATAATTATACTTATGTTTTTATAAATATACCAAATAATATTAAGTGATACAATTTAAGAAGCGAGGTGAGTTAGGTTGGTAAAGGTTATAATTGTTGGTGCAACAGGCTATAGCGGGCTAGAGTTAATCAGGCTACTAGTTCAACACCCACAAGTGAAAATTCATAAATTATACGCAAACACGCAAGAATACGCATCGGTGACTGAGGTCTATCCGCACTTAAATACCTTTATCGATCTAGCGATTGAGCAGATTGGCGATATTTCAGACTCAGAGCTTGCAGATTTGCGGACTCAAGCTGAAGTTGTTTTCCTGGCAACACCTTCGGGAGTTAGCACAGAACTCGGGCCTCGCTTTCTTGCAGCGGGCTTTAAGGTAATCGACCTATCCGGAGACTTCCGACTTAAAGACCGCTCTGTATATGAGAAGTGGTATCATTTTACGGCGCCAACTTCTGCGGATCTTGACTCGGTGGTCTATGGGTTAACTGAATGGTTCCCAAAAGAGATTGCCCAGGCTAATTATGTCGCTAACCCAGGTTGCTATGCGACTGGAATTTTGCTAGGAATAGCACCAGTTCTAGCAGCGGGGCTAGATGTAAAATCAGTCATCGCAGATGCGAAGTCAGGTGTGTCTGGTGCAGGTCGCGGCGTTAGTCGCGGAGTCCATTTCGCCGAGGTGAATGAGAACTTCAGAGCCTATGCACTTGGTGCACATAAGCATATTCCTGAGATTGAGGAAATTGCTGGACTGCTAATGAATGGTAAGGCCAAGAAATCCTTGTTAATCGATATGGTGCCGCACCTGGTACCGATGACGCGCGGGATCCTCTCTACTATCTACATAGATTTAGGACTAGGCAGCGGAGGAGCAGGAGAGCCGGCGGTAAGCGAGCAAGACGTAGGCAAGCACATAGACGAAGCAGCAATTCGTGAGATTTTCGCCACTGCCTATCAAGGCCAACCATTTATTCGTTTACTCGATCCAGGCAAACTGCCGGAAACTAAGCAGGTGAGTGGAACAAACTTTTGTGATATTGGGTTACATCTAGACCAGCGAACCAAGCGCCTAATCGTGATTACGGCAATTGACAATCTGATGAAGGGTGCATCTGGTCAGGCGATACAGAATATGAATTTAATGATGGGCTGGGAGCAAGAGATGGGACTTAAGTTCCTACCGGTTTATCCGTAAAATTAAGAGAAGTGAGCGAGAATAATATGAAGAATTTATATAAGGAGGAGAAGCAGATGCAAACAGAATTTAAGGTAATCGCAGGGGGAACAGTTACCTCCCCGGCAGGCTTTAAGGCTAAGGCCGTAAATGCGGGCATACGAAAAAGTAGAAAAGACTTAGCAGTTCTTTACAGCGATCAACCAGCTGTAGCAGCTGCTCTATATACATTAAATGGATTCGCGGCAGCACCAGTTCAGGTAACTAAGATGGTGCTCGCGAAGACAGAAACATTACAAGCGGTTGTCGTTAATAGCGGCAATGCCAATGCCTATACAGGCGAGCAGGGAATCGAGGATGCTTGGCTGACAATTAAGCTCACAGCAGATAGAATGCACCTTGACCCTACCAAGGTAGCGGTTGCCTCTACAGGAGTAATTGGACTAGCTTTACCGATGCAGATAATCAAAGCGGGAATAACGAAACTAGCGGAAATTGAATTTAGTTCTACAGGTGGTGCAGATTTTAGCGAAGCGATTCTGACGACTGACCTAGTGACTAAAGAACTAGCGGTAACAGTCGAGATTGATGGCAAGCAGGTTACAATCGGTGGATCGGCAAAAGGCTCAGGGATGATCAATCCTAACATGGGAACTATGCTGGCTTTTGTGACTACGGATGCTGCGATTGAATCGGCAGCGCTAGACAGAATTCTGCGCAGCACGACCGATGCAAGTTACAACATGGTAACGGTCGATGGTGATACTTCAACCAATGATATGGTAATCGCTCTCGCAAATGGGCTGGCAGGCAACCGACCATTAAACGAGCAACATCCAGATTGGTCAAGTTTCGAGCAAGCATTCCTGCATGTGAATCGCGAGTTGGCGCGCAAAATTGCAGCAGACGGCGAGGGTGCAAGCAAACTGATCACGGTCACAGTTACTGGCGCAAAAGATATGACGATGGCGCGAGTGGTTGCCAAAACAATTGTTGGCAGTAATCTAGTGAAGGCAGCAGTTTACGGAGCAGATCCCAATTGGGGACGTGTGATTATGGCGATTGGCAACAGCGGTTATAAGATAGAGGAAGAGCTATTGGATATAGATTTTGGAAATTTAAAAGTAATAAGTAAGGGTCTTGTAACAGATTACGATGAGGCAGAGCTAGTCAGAGAGATAGAGCAAGAAGAGGTTGAGATTCTCGTTAATTTTAACCAGGGAGAAGAAAAGGCTACGGCTTGGGGGTGTGATTTAACTTATGATTATGTACGAATCAACGCATCATATCGAACTTAACAGTAATAAAAGATTTAGAGCACTTTATGAACAAGTAGTCGTTGTCAAAATTGGTGGCAGTGTAATGTCAGAACTTCCTGATAGCTTCTACGAAGAAATTGTTCATTTGAATAATAGTGGTTGGTTCCCAGTAATTGTTCATGGTGGTGGACCTTCGATAACGGACATGCTGAAAAAAATGGGGATTGAGTCGACTTTTGTCGATGGACTAAGAGTTACTGATGCAGAGACGCTTGATGTGGTTCAGATGGTGCTTAACGGTAAGGAAAACTCCGAGGTCGTTAAAAAACTTTACAGAGCTGGTGGCAAAGCTATTGGTCTAAGCGGGCTCGATGATGGCATGTTAATGGCGGAGCAGCTCGATCCGAGATTAGGTTTCGTCGGTAGAATAACGGAGATTAACTTTTCGCTACTGGAGCAATTCTATTTAACTAGAACGATTCCGGTAATTAGTCCCTTAGGAATGGGTGTGGATGGTCAGATTTATAACGTAAATGCTGACACAGTTTCCCAAGCGGTGGCAATTCATCTTAGTGCCAAAAAGATTCTAATGGTTTCCGATATTCCAGGAATTTATCAGATGGAGAATGGCAAAAAAGAGATTCTTCACCAGCTATCACCAGAGGATATAGAGGTTCTAAAAACGAAATGCCAGGTTACCAATGGCATGATTCCAAAAGTAAACGCCGCTATTAAATGCTTAGAACAAGGCGTTAAAGATATATATATTATTGATGGACGTGAAGATGGGATTATTAGCAAGATATTCACTAATGAACTTGTCGGCACCAAAATATGTAAAACAGAGGTTATCAAATGAGTGCATTATTTGAAAATTATGGAAAGAGAGTGCTGAAGTTCGTCAAGGGTGAGGGTTCTTACCTCTACGATGATCAGGGCACCAAATATTTAGATCTAACTTCAGGTATCGGTGTCTGTCAGCTTGGTCATGTTCCACCCGCTGTAAAGTCGGCGGTGAGTGAGCAGCTTGATCAACTCTGGCACACGTCCAACCTGTTTGAAATCGAACCACAGGAAAAGCTGGCAGAAAAGTTGACGGAGATTAGTGGACTGGACCTGGCCTTCTTTGCTAACAGTGGTGCTGAAGCGAACGAGGCAGCTATCAAATTAGCCCGCCGCTATCAACAGAGCGTTCTTGGCAATAAGCGACATGAGATTATTAGTTTTGAGAAATCATTTCATGGCAGAACGCTTGCAACTTTAACGGCAACTGGTCAGGATAAAGTGAAGAAGGGTTTTGCGCCTCTACCTGCTGGTTTTACCATAATCGCCGCCGGTGATATTGCTTTACTTGAGGCGACGATTAGCGACCAGACCGCCGCGGTCATCTTGGAGATTATTCAGGGAGAAGGCGGCGTCATACCAATGGAAGAGGCGTGGGTGAAAGCCGTAGCTGCTTTGGCCAAGGAGCATGGAATCCTCTTGATTATTGACGAGGTACAGACAGGGGTTGGCCGGACTGGCAGGTGGTTCGCCTATCAGCATTATGGGATTGAACCAGATGTGGTGACCTTGGCCAAAGGACTGGCAAGTGGCTTTCCAATTGGTGCAATGCTGGCCAAGGGCGAGCTGGGTGCAGCTTTTACGGCGGGAAGCCATGGCTCAACTTTCGGCGGCAACTTCATTGTAACAACAGCCGGTTTGGCGACAATTGAAACTTTGGAAAAGGACCATGTGCTAGCCAATGTTCGAAGGCTAGAAAGATATATTTTTGAGAGATTGCGATGTGAACTAGCTGGTTGTAGCGATTATCTAGCGGTTAGTGGAAAAGGCCTGATGGTCGGGATAACTTTTGCGAGGCCGGTGGCGGAGTTACAGAAAATTTGTCGAGAAAAGCAACTACTAGTTCTGGTAGCAGGTCCAAATGTGATTCGTCTGTTACCACCACTTAATATTACGGAAGAGGAGTTAGCTGCAGGGATTGAAATTCTGATAGAGGGTGTTAAGGAATGGCAAGCGAAGTGAAGGAGGAGAAAAAAATGATTAGTAAAGCTGTAAATTTAGCGTCAGACTATAAAAAGAAGGATTTTCTAACCTTATTGAATTATAGTGCAGCTGAAATAGAAGATTTGGTAATGCTGGCTTATAAATTAAAGAATTATCACAAAAATAATGTGGTCTACACTCCCCTAGAGGGTAAAACATTGGGAATGATTTTTGAGAAGGCATCAACAAGAACGAGGGTTAGTTTCGAAGTAGGGATGAATCAGCTGGGTGGGTACGCGCTCTTCTTAAATAAAGAGGATCTACAATTGAATCGTGGTGAATCTCTTGCTGATACAGCGAAGACGCTTTCACGCTACGTGGATGTAATTCTCCTAAGAACAGGAAGCCATCAGAGCTTGGTCGAGTTGGCGGAAAATGCAACGGTTCCAGTAATTAATGCCTTATCTGACCTATATCACCCCACACAAATTATTGCTGATTTACTAACAATTTATGAGCAGAAAGGCAAATGGAAGGGAGTCAAGCTAACCTATGTCGGTGATGGAAACAACGTAGTACACTCGCTGATGATTGCCGGTGCTAAACTGGGTATGGAAATAACGGTGGCAACGCCTGTAGGCTACGCACCGGACCCGATGGTCACGATGCAGTCGCTGATGGCAGCCGAGGAGCATGGGGGTAAGTTGACGATCACCTCTAATGTCAAAGAGGCCGTCAAGGATGCGGATATCGTTTACACTGATGTATGGTGTAGCATGGGTTTTGAAGCAGAGAATGAGCAAAGGCTGAAAGATTTCCGAGCTTACCAGGTAGACGAAAGGCTAGTGCGACTAGCCGCAGAGGATTACACCTTTATGCATTGTTTACCAGCACACCGCGGGCAAGAGGTTTCGGCCGAAGTGATTGACGGTAAACACTCAGTAGTTTTCGACGAAGCGGAGAATAGGCTCCACGCCCATAAGGCAATACTAGTCAAACTATTAACCTAGATAATAGAAAAGGACAAGATAGAGAAACGAGGAGTGGTAGTAAAGACTTGCAGAAAGTCTTAATTTTAGGTCAGTGATGTATAATAATACAAATAATAGGATAATTATAAGGAGGTTTCATAATGAGTAAAGAGAAAATAGTATTAGCATATTCGGGTGGTTTAGATACTTCTGTAGCCATTAAGTGGTTACAGGATAATTATAATTATGATGTGATTGCTGTAGCAATAGATGTTGGGGAAGGCAGAGATTTAGAGTTTACTCAGCAGAAGGCTTTAACGCTTGGTGCGATAGAGTCGCACATGATTGACGCGACTGAGGTCTTTGCAGATGAATATATTCTGCCAGCATTAAAGGCTAATGCATTGTATGAGGAGCAGTATCCGGTAGTGTCAGCCTTATCGCGACCACTAATTACCAAGTTGCTAGTTGATATTGCTAGAAAATCAGGTGCAGTTGCGGTAGCGCACGGATGTACTGGCAAAGGCAATGACCAGGTTCGGTTCGACGTTGCTTTTGCTGCCTTGGCACCAGAGTTAAAGATTGTTGCGCCAGTGCGTGAGTGGGGCATGAGTCGTGATGAGCAGATTACCTATGCCGAGAAAAACAATGTGCCGATTCCTGTGGATATGGAGAAGCCCTATAGCATCGACATGAATATGTGGGGCAGAGCATGTGAAGCAGGTGTCCTTGAAGATCCGTGGGTGGCTCCACCCGAGGGTGCTTATGAGCTGACGGCAGCGCTTGAAAATACTCCAGACCAAGCTGAGGAGATTGAGATAGATTTTGTTGCAGGTAAACCGGTTGCTCTAAATGGTGAAGAGTTGAGTTTAGCGCAGATTATTCTAACGCTCAACAAAATAGCTGGTAAGCACGGGATTGGCCGACTCGATATGATTGAAAATCGTTTAGTCGGTATTAAGTCACGTGAGGTCTATGAGATTCCTGCAGCCGCAGTACTAATTACGGCACATAAGGCCTTGGAGAGTCTAGTCCAGACGCGTGATTTAATGCATTTTAAACCTCTTGTGGAAGATAAAATAGCAAATATGATTTATGAGGGTCAATGGTACTCACCGTTGATGGATGGACTTTTTGCTTTTGTAGAGGCGACACAGCAGGACGTTTCTGGTACTGTTAGATTAAAGCTATTTAAGGGGCATGCAATTGTTGTTGGCAGGAAGTCGGAGAACTCAATTTATAGTTATGAGCTAGCGACTTACGATGCTAATGACCAGTTCGATCATCAGGCAGCTCTGGGCTTTATTAAGTTGTGGGGTCTTCAGACAAAGACTTACGCAGAGGTGAAGAGAGGTAGATAGAATGAAGAGCGGAAAAGCTTGGGGTGGAAGATTTACTAAAACAACAGATCAATTAGTAGAGGAGTTTACAGCGTCGATTGACTTCGATTATCGTCTAGCTAGTGAGGATATTGTGGGGAGTATAGCCCATGCCAAGATGTTGGGGCGCCAAGAGATTATCGAGCAAGCAGAAGTTGAGCAGATTATTGCTGGTTTGCGGCAGATAGAAGAGGAAATTCACTCTGAACAATTCCAGTTTTCCATAGAACATGAGGATATTCACATGAATATTGAGAAGCGACTAATTGACTTAATTGGGCCGGTAGGTGGTAAGCTGCATACAGCTCGTAGCCGTAATGATCAGGTAGCGCTGGACATGCACTTATATATGAAGCGGCAAGTTAAAACCTTGGCCTTTCACTTGGCTGATTTAATCAAAGCCTTTCTCACAAAAGCCGACGAGACTACTCATGTAATCATGCCAGGCTATACACACTTACAAAGAGCGCAGCCAGTTATTTTTTCACATCACATGATGGCCTATGCCGAGATGTTCCTACGCGATCTAGAACGTTTTCAAGATAGCTGGAAAAGGATTGATCTGATGCCGCTTGGTGCAGGCGCACTTGCGGGTACTAGTTTTCCAATTGACCGGCAATATGTGGCTGAGCAACTTGGTTTTTCTGAAGTTTATCGCAACAGTATGGATGCGGTTAGTGACCGCGATTATCTAGTGGAGTTTCATGCTAATGCTTCAATTATGATGATGCATCTTTCGCGGATTTCGGAGGAGCTTATCATCTGGAGTAGCAGTGAATTTAATTTTGTTGAGCTGGATGATTCCTATTGTACTGGTAGTTCGATTATGCCGCAGAAGAAGAATCCGGATGTAGCAGAACTTGTCCGTGGCAAAACGGGCCGTGTTTACGGCAATCTTTTTGCTCTGTTAACAACTTTGAAGGCATTACCGCTCACTTATAACAAAGATATGCAGGAGGATAAGGAGGGGCTGTTTGATACAATTAACACTCTCAATGCCTCTTTGATCATGGTTAAAAATATGATAGAAACAATGAGTCTTAATAAGCAGCAAATGCATAATGCAGTCACGCAAGACTTTTCTAATGCGACTGATTATGCTGATTATTTAGTTGGTAAGGGAATACCCTTTCGTGAGGCACACGAGATTGTTGGTAAATCAGTGCTTTATGCAATTGAGCAGAGAAAATATCTGCTGGATTTAGAGTTAGCTGAGTTTAAACATTTTTCGCCGCTTGTTGAGGAGGACATTTATGAGACGCTTTCACCGTTAAATGTGGTTGAAGCGCGTGAGTCCTATGGCGGAACTAGTAGTATTACGTCCAAAAGAAATATTATGGAAGCACAAAATAAATTGCTTGAACTAATAGATTTCTTTATTTAGCAACTTAGATGGAGGGATAGAATGAAGAGTCAGAATAAAACTCGTGAGTTGGTTTATGCCGCCTTGTTTGCGGGAATAATGGCTGTGCTGGGACTAATGCCGCCGATTCCTTTGCCGCTGGGTGTGCCCATTACCTTGCAGACCTTTGGCGTAATGCTGGCGGGTGCATTGTTGGGAAAACGTGTAGGTAGCATTAGTATGCTACTTTTTATATTGTTAGTGGCCATTGGGTTGCCGGTCTTAAGTGGTGGTCGCGGTGGTATCGCTATACTTCTCGGGCCAACTGGTGGCTATATATTTGCCTGGCCGATAGCAGCTTTTCTGATTGGACTTTGGGTTGAGCGCTATTGGATTCGTCTACGCATGTCAACCTTGTTGGCGGGTAATATTTTGTTCGGTATCATCGTCGTTTACATTGTTGGTATCGCCTATTTCGTATTGGTTACAGATGTTGGGCTAGGAGCAGCGATTATTGGAAATTTAGTCTTTATTCCGGGAGATTTGTTAAAAGCTTTCTTGGCAGCCTGGATTACTTTGCGAATCAAGAAGACTTATCCACAGTTAAAATTATTCTAGACTGGCTTTTTTGCGGTTGCACTTCTATTTAATGAATAGTAAACTTATTTAAAGAGTAGAATATTTACACAGCGACGGAGAGTGATTAGATGATCAGAATGTATGGTGTCTGGAAACGATTCCCAAATGGCGTAGTTGCGCTTAATGGGTTTAACATAAACATTAATCGTGGTGATTTTGTTTATATTGTCGGCCCAAGTGGTGCCGGGAAATCTACTTTTATCAAGCTGATTTACCGCGAGCATCGCCCGACTAATGGGCAAGTATTCGTTAACGGTATCAACCTAGAGCGACTAAAAAGCAAAGAGGTTTCTAGGCTGCGTCGCGGTATTGGAGTTGTCTTTCAGGATTACCGTTTGTTACCGACTCTGACTGTTTTTGAGAATGTCGCTTTTGCCATGGAGGTACTAGAAAAAACTGAGGAAGAAATTGCTAAAGAGGTACCTGATGTATTGAACGTGGTTGGACTTCTAGACAAGAAGGATGCCTTCCCTAACCAGTTATCTGGCGGGGAGCAGCAGCGTGTAGTAATTGCGCGAGCGCTGATTAATCAACCGGCTCTCCTGATTGCGGATGAACCTACAGGTAACCTTGATCCATTAAATGCGTGGGAAATTATGAACGTACTGGAAAAAATCAACATGTCAGGTACGACGGTTGTCATGGCAACACATAATAAAGAGATAGTTAATAGAATGAAGAAGCGAGTAATAGAAATCGATCGCGGCCAAGTTGTGCGCGATGAGATACAAGGCGGCTATGAAAATGCGTAGCATAACATTTAAGCGCCATTTACGAGATGGCGTAAGAAATATGAGAAGAAATGGTTCGATGACTTTTTCGGCGATAAGTGCTGTGTCGCTAACGCTACTAATTCTAGGAGTTGTCTTGGTACTGGCGCTCAATATCGACCACATTGTAAATGAGATTGAAGAACAGGTCGAAATAGTTGTCGAGATTAAACCTGAGACTGATGCAGAGAGTAGATCGGAGATAGATACTACGATAAGTTCTATTCCAGGAGTTGAAAGTGTAGTCTTTGTCTCTAAGGAAGATGGGTTAATAGATTTAAAGGAAAGAATGGGTGAGCAAGGCTATCTACTTGAGGGGTTGGAGCACGAGAACCCGCTTTACGATATGTTTATTGTTAAGGTTACAAATCCGCAGAATACAAAAGAGGTTGCTGACCAGATCACCGGCATCGCACACGTATATGAGGTTGACTACGGTGAGGGTTATGTGGATAAACTTTTTACAATTACGACCTGGGTTCGAAATATCGGTATTGTCTTTATTATCGGCCTTGCAATTACGGCTATGTATTTAATTTCTAATACAATTAAAATCACGATTACCACACGTAGCAAGGAGATTGAATTACAGAAGCTAGTTGGTGCTACAAATTCATACATACGTTGGCCTTTCTTCATCGAGGGACTTCTCTTGGGGGTGTTTGGTGCAATCCTTCCAATCATTCTTGTGTTAGGTGGCTACTATCTTCTATTGGCTCGGATGAGCGCTGATTTATCTTTAGCCTTTCTTAATTTACTACCATTCTGTCCACTTGCTTTAGAGGTAGGTCTAGTGCTCTTAGGGATTGGAGCTTTTATTGGAATATGGGGCAGTTTATTATCAGTGAGACGTTTTCTAAAAATATAAAAATACGTGTAGATGGGGGCAAATTACAATGCGACTTAAAAAATTTACATATGCTTTTATAATTCTCATATTGGCGCTTGCTTTTGTGTTTCCGATGTTCCCTCTTACAGCTCTTGCGGAGGATTCAGCTACATGGGAACAACTAGATAAAAAAATTCAAGAATTACAAGCACAGAAAGAGGCTGCTCAGAGGGCACAGAAGGAGATTAAAGAACAGATATCTGGCGTTAAAAAGGAACAGAGTCAAATCCGCGTGGAGCTTGCCTCAATTAACAAAGAAATTACTGAATCAGAAAAGCAACTATTTACGCTTGAGGAGAAAATTTCTATTACAACCTCAGAAGCTAAGGAGGCGGCTATCGACTTAGAGGATGCTGAGAAAAGAGTTGCTGATCGTGATGAGTTATTAAAGACGCGGGTCCGATTAATGTATAAAAGCGGTTCAGTTGGTTATATTGAACTCTTACTTAACTCGACAAGCTTTAAGGATTTTGTCATGCGCTTTAATACAATGAAAAAGATTATTGAACAGGACAAAAGAATCCTTGATGATAACATTCGCGACAAGAATATAATTGTAGATCGCAAGAATAAGATTGATAGCTACCTTGCTAGTCTCGAGGATCTTTTCACAGAGACAGAAAAGTTAAAAGCATCACTGAATGTTAAAAAAGAGAAGCGTAATTATCAAATGTCAGAATTAAATGAAAAGGTCGAGGAGCTAAACGGTGCCAACGCAGAAGAAGAAAAGGCAATTATGGCACTTGCCGCTGCACAATCGAAATTAATCAATGAGAAGCGGCAGTTGCAATTTGGTGGCGGTAAGTTTATCTGGCCCCTACCGGAAAGTACTAGAATAACCTCGGACTATGGAGCACGGGTTGATCCCTTTACAGGAGTAAGGACAGGACACACGGGTATCGATATTGGTCGACCGGCAAGTGGAAAAAGCATAATGGGTGCGGATATTGTTGCAGCGGCTGATGGTGTTGTAATAATATCATCCTACGTTAGTGGATATGGCAATACAGTGATGATTGATCATGGTAGTGGTATTTGGACACTCTACGGACATATTCGTAACGGTGGTCTCAAAGTTAAGGTAGGGCAGACGGTTGCCCGCGGTGATAAAATTGCCGAAGTGGGTTCGACAGGACGCTCGACCGGTCCGCATCTACATTTTGAAGTGCGGGACAATAACAAGGCAGTTAGCCCGTGGACCTATTTAGTCAAGCCATAAGAAAGAATAGTTTAACTAGTGTAAACGGCATTTTTCAAAATGCCGTTTTTGGTTTACTACATAAGATTAAAGCGATATAATATCAAGAGTGTTCTCTGACTTGATTAAGGAGACGAAGAAAAAAATCCGTTGTAAAGTGGAAAGGGTGGCAGGTCAATTGTATTTAAGAAAATCACAGATCGTATTATTAATAATTGTTGTAATGTTTATAACCGGCTATGCTGTGATTGCGATCGACGGCAAGCAGCCACCAACTATTCAGCCGCCGGCAAGTGAGGGAAATGGTGGACTTATTAATGACCAAGCAGATTTTTCTCAGCTTAATGAAATCTATAAAATTATTCGTGGGCACTATGTTGGCGCCGGGGATAAGGATGAAATTGTTGATGGTGCGATTCGTGGAATGTTAGATGCTCTTGGTGATCGACACTCCTATTATATGGACCCTGAAGAGACAGCAGAGTTTGAAAAAAGTTTAGATGAATCCTTTGATGGAATTGGCGCTGAGGTAACTTTAGAAAATGGTAAGGTGACTGTAGTTACACCAATCAAGGGAAGCCCTTCGGAAAAAGCTGGACTTCTGGCGCGCGATCAAATTTTGTCAGTAAATGACGAATCATTAGAGGATATGACCTTGTATGAAGCGGTCAACAAAATTAAGGGGCCAAAAGGAACAGAGGCCAGATTAGAAGTCTACCGACCTGCAATTGATGATGTAATTACGATTTCGATAGTGCGTGATAAAATTCCTAATATAACAATTTACTCGGAAGCGATTAAGAGTGACAAAGGCTTGATTGGCTATATTGAGATTACCAACTTTGGCGAGAAGACTTATAATGATTTTCGCAAAGCTCTAAATAATTTAGAGAAGCAAGGAATGAAGGGGCTAATTATTGATGTTCGCGGTAACCCAGGCGGGTACTTGCAGAGCGTTCTCGATATTGGTAATTTAACTGTGCCTGATCACCAAGTAATCGTTCGCGTTGCTGATAAACTGACAGAAGACGTTTTCCGCTCGAAAATGGATAGTGCTAAATATCCAATAACTCTCTTAATAAATGAGTCGTCGGCAAGTGCATCAGAGATTCTGGCAAGTGCTTTACAGGAATCTGGTGGCTATCCATTGGTAGGTGCTACAACCTTTGGCAAAGGAACAGTACAGAACCTTTATAGCTTAGATGGTGGCGGAACTGTTAAACTGACCACTGCTAAATGGCTAACGCCAAGTGGTGAAGAGATTAATGGTGTAGGTGTTGAACCAGATTATTTTGTTGAAAACCCACGCTATTTCGAAAGTACGATTATTCCAAATGATGCTAGTCTGGGCTATGATGATAATGGTCCACTGGTAGCCAATATTCAGTTAATCTTAAATGGATTATATGGAGCTAACGAGTCTTTACTACGTGAGGACGGCTACTTTGATCGCAAGACTGAGGAACTTCTAAAGATCTTCCAAAGCGATGAAGGATTAAGTCAGACAGGCGTGGTTGATAAAAGGACTTCTGAGAGATTACAGACGCGCATAATAGCTGAAATTAAGAATCCGAAGAACGACCTACAATTACAGAAAGCAATTGAGGTACTAGAGGGGTTAATTAAATGAGCGATCGCTTTAAATTAGAATCAAGTTTTACGCCACAAGGAGACCAGCCGCAAGCAATTGAAAGGCTGGTTCAAGGCATTTTAAATGGCGAAAAAAATCAGGTGTTATTAGGTGCGACCGGAACCGGTAAGACCTATACAGCTGCTAATATTATTGAACAAGTTAATCGTCCAACACTGGTAATTGCTCACAATAAGACACTTGCCGCTCAGCTTACTAGTGAGTTCAAAAGCTTTTTCCCCAATAACGCAGTTGAGTTTTTTGTCAGCTATTATGATTATTACCAGCCGGAGGCTTATCTGCCACATACGGATACCTATATTGAAAAAGATGCGCAGATTAACGATGAGATTGATAAGTTACGACATTCAGCGACAAGTTCAATTATTGAGCGTAATGACGTTATAATTGTATCGAGTGTTTCTAGTATTTATGGTTTAGGTTCACCGACGGAATATAAGGAATTAGTTCTTTCTCTGCGTGTCGGGATGGAGCGTGAACGGAATCAAGTTTTACGTAAACTGGTCGATATTCAGTACCAGCGTAATGATTTTAATTTCGTCCGTGGGACCTTCCGTGTTAATGGTGATGTTGTTGAGATATTTCCAGCTTCACGAAGTGAGCAGGCTGTGCGTGTCGAATTTTTCGGTGATGAGATTGAGCGAATTCGCGAAATTGATGTGTTGACAGGTGAAGTAATCGGCGATCGCGACCATATAGCAATCTTTCCAGCATCTCACTTTGTTACAAGTGATGCTAATATGCAGAGGGCCCTACAACATATTGAAGCGGAGTTAGAGGAACAGTTAGCCTATTTTCGCGGCAAGAATAAACTCTTAGAGGCACAGAGACTGGAGCAAAGGACACGCTATGATCTTGAGATGATGCGGGAACTTGGCTTCTGTTCAGGAGTTGAAAACTATTCCCGCCATATCGAGAATCGTCCAGCAGGTTCAACTCCACACACACTGATTGATTATTTTCCCGATGATTTCTTACTACTAATAGATGAATCACACGTCACCCTGCCACAGATACGTGGAATGTATAATGGTGACCGCGCACGCAAAACAGTCCTCGTTGAGCATGGCTTCCGCCTACCATCAGCGATGGACAATCGACCACTTCGTTTCGACGAGTTTACGGAGCGAGTCGATCAGGCACTATACCTCTCGGCGACGCCGGGTGACTATGAGATGGAGCTATCAACAAGCGTGGTTGAGCAGATTATTCGCCCGACGGGTCTACTTGATCCCGAGTTGGAGGTTCGCCCCTCTAAGGGACAGATTGATGACCTGATTGCCGAAATTAATCTACGCACCGCGGTTAAGGAACGCGTGCTAATAACGACGCTTACTAAGAAGATGGCTGAAGACCTGACCGACTATCTAAAGGAGATTGGTATCAAGGTTAAGTATCTGCATTCCGATGTTAAGACACTGCAAAGAGTGGAAATAATCCGCGAACTGCGTTTAGGTGAATTCGATGTTTTGGTTGGGATTAACCTTTTGCGAGAGGGCTTGGATATACCAGAAGTTTCGCTAATTGCAATATTAGATGCTGATAAGGAGGGTTTCCTGCGTTCATCACGTTCTTTAATTCAGACAATTGGACGTGCAGCACGGAACGTTCATGGTAAGGTCATTATGTATGCGAACAGAATAACCGATTCGATGCAGCTTGCAATTGATGAAACCTACCGGCGCCGAGCAATTCAGCAGGAATATAATGAGAAGCATGGTATAGAGCCGCTGACGATTACTAAGAAGATTAGTGATGTCATAGAGGCGGTACGTGTGGCTGAGGATAAGATTGGCTATAAGCTTACTAGCGGCCAGAAATTGACCAAACAGGAGCGAGCTAGCTTAATTGAAAATATTGAGATTGAGATGCGTAAGGCTGCCAAGGAACTGGATTTTGAGAAGGCGGCAGAGCTGCGTGATCTGATGATTGAAATCAGTGTTGGATAAGTAGAAATAAAGTTAGATAGAAATAGAAGGAGAAAAATTATGTCACAGAAAAGTATTGATATTAGGGGCGCACGCGTCCATAATCTGAAAAATATAGATATCTCTATACCGCGAGATAAACTAATTGTTGTTACAGGTCTTAGTGGATCCGGTAAGTCTTCGCTTGCCTTTGATACGATTTATGCGGAAGGGCAACGCCGCTATGTGGAATCACTTTCAGCATATGCGCGGCAGTTCCTTGGTCAAATGGATAAGCCGGATGTTGACTCAATTGATGGTTTATCTCCAGCAATTTCCATTGACCAAAAGACAACTAACCGCAACCCACGTTCAACGGTAGGGACAATCACTGAAATCTATGATTTCCTGCGTTTATTATACGCGCGGATTGGTAAGCCTCACTGTCCGATTCATGGTGTAGAGATTACTGCGCAGACGGTCGAACAAATGGTTGACCGTGTAATGCAACTACCAGAAAAAACGCGAATACAGATTCTAGCACCAATCGTCGAAGGACGAAAGGGAGAGCATCTGAAGTTGATTGAAGATATAAAGAAGAAGGGCTTTGTGCGCGCTCGTATTGATGGTGAGATTATTGATTTAGACGAGGAGATAAAACTTGAAAGGAACAAAAACCATACAATCGAAGTCGTAGTCGACCGGGTTGTTATCAAGCCAGGGATGGAAGCGCGTTTGAGTGATTCTTTTGAAACGGTGCTGACCATGACTGAAGATAAAGTTCGGGTTGACGTTGAGGGTGGGGAGGATTTACTCTTTAGTCAGAAGCTAGCCTGCCCAGTTTGTAGTTTTAGCATGGATGAGCTCGCACCAAGAATGTTCTCCTTTAATAGTCCCTATGGAGCCTGCCCAAGCTGTGACGGCTTGGGCAAGAAGATGGAGATTGACCTTAACTTAATTGTACCGGATAAAAACAAGACCTTAGCTGAGGGAGCACTTGAACCGTGGGCTGGTGGTGTATCTAATTACTACCCACAATTTCTTGAAACAATTTCCCAGCATATCGGTCTTGATATGAACACAGTCTATTCGGAAATTCCTCAAGATAAATTGCAGGCAATTCTCTATGGTTCAGATGGCGAGCGCATTAGCTTCACCTTTACTAATGATTTCGGTTCAACGCGGACAAGTAATCCGGTATTTGAGGGAATCGTTCCGAATCTGGAGCGTCGTTATCGTGAGACATCTTCAGAATATGTTCGGGAGTTTATTGAAAATTATATGAGTGAAACACCCTGTCCAGCTTGTAAAGGTGCACGCCTTAAGCCGGAGGTTCTGGCAGTTTTAGTTTCTGGACGGAACATTGATTATGTGACACGTTTATCAATCGGTGATGCTGTGGATTTCTTCCACAAGATAGAGTTGAGTAGCAAGGATCATCAAATTGCGGATGTTATCTTGAAAGAGCTTAATGAACGTCTTGGTTTCTTGAATAATGTCGGTCTAGATTATTTGAATTTAAGTCGGGCTGCGGGAACATTATCTGGCGGTGAGGCGCAGCGAACTCGTTTAGCAACGCAGATTAGTTCAAATTTAATGGGAGTCCTATATGTGCTAGATGAGCCCAGTATCGGTCTTCATCAGCGTGATAATGATAAGCTACTGGAAACACTAGAGCGTTTGCGTGACCTAGGAAATACGCTAATCGTTGTTGAGCATGATGAGGCAACCATGCTTAGTGCTGATTATATTCTAGATATTGGACCGGGAGCTGGTCTACATGGTGGTGAGGTAGTTGCCTTCGGCACCCCGGAGGAAGTTATGGCCTGCAAGGAGAGCCTAACTGGTCAGTATCTAAGTGGTGCTAAATCAATCATGATACCAGCAGAGAGACGTAAAGCAAACGATAATTTCTTAATTATTAAGGGTGCTCGTGAGAATAACTTAAAAAACATTGACGTTAAAATTCCTTTAGGAATGTTAGTAGTTGTTACAGGTGTTTCCGGTTCCGGCAAAAGCTCGCTAATCAACCACGTGCTTCATAAAGCACTAGCACGCGAGCTCCAACACTCACGAGTGCGTGCGGGCGATCATGACGAAATTATCGGTATAGATAATCTGGACCGCGTTGTTGAGATTAGTCAGGCGCCAATTGGTCGAACTCCTCGCTCTAATCCTGCGACCTATACGGGAGTTTTTGATGAGATCCGGACACTTTTTGCGGAGACAAATGAGGCGAAGGTGCGTGGCTACAAGAAGGGGCGCTTTAGTTTTAATGTTAAGGGCGGACGTTGTGAAACTTGCCGCGGCGATGGTATCCTAAAAATTGAGATGCACTTCTTACCAGATGTCTATGTTGCCTGTGAAGTATGTAAAGGGAAGCGTTACAATCGTGAGACCCTCGACATTAAATACAGAGGGAAAAGTATTTCTGATGTGCTGGGTATGACGGTGGAAGATGCTTTAGAATTTTTCAAGAATATTCCCAAGATTAAGCGTAGAATGCAGACGATTTCTGATGTTGGATTAGGTTACATCAAACTGGGACAATCTTCAACGACTCTATCTGGTGGCGAGGCGCAAAGGGTTAAGCTGGCCTCAGAACTTTATAAACGGAGTAAAGGTCGGACGCTCTATATTCTTGATGAACCAACAACCGGTCTACATTCCCACGACGTAGCGCGTTTGCTCACGGTGCTGCAGCAGCTGGTGGACAACGGGGATTCCGTTGTTGTGATCGAGCATAATCTAGACGTGATTAAGACCGCTGACTATATTGTTGATCTTGGACCTGAGGGTGGCGACGGTGGCGGAGAGGTACTTGTATCAGGCACCCCAGAATGGGTCGCGCAGGCGGATAATTCCTACACGGGTCGATATCTGAAAGAAACTCTAGAAAGAGCTGAAGGCCGACTAAGCAAATAAAGACTACTATAGAAAAATAGGTTATAATAAGTAGTATAATTATTGTTTATAAAATTAGAGTAAAGGTGAGTGAAATTATGAAAAAATTAACAAGGTCTAAAGATCAAGTTATGATTGCCGGAGTGCTTGGTGGAATTGCTGAATATGCCAATATTGACGTGACAGTAGTTCGCTTGCTATTTCTGCTCATAACAGTTTTTACTGCAATTATTCCAGGTGCAATTCTGTATATTGTAGCATTCTTTATTATACCTGGGCCTAATCAAGGTTAATTATTCTACTGCAAAGGGGTAGTTAGATGGAACTCGAAATAATTGATCGCGTAGCTTTTTATATAGGTAGCTTTCCTGTTTATTGGTATGGGCTTATTATTGGCTCGGGAGCACTGCTAGCTGCCTTTTTAGCCTTTTACGAGACTAAAAGAATAGGTTTTCATTTCGATACCTTTCTAAATACTCTGTTGTTTGCAATTCCAACTGCTTTATTATCGGGCAGGCTATATTATGTTGCTTTTCATTGGGATTACTATAGTCAGTATCCTGGACAGATATTGGCGTTTCGTGATGGAGGGCTGGCAATTCATGGTGTAATACTAGGTAGTGTGCTCGCGGGCTATCTATATTCTAAATTTAAAGGCTTCTCTTTTGTACAGGTAGCGGAGATTGCATTTCCTGCTGTCCTCTTGGGGCAAGCAATTGGTCGCTGGGGTAATTTCACTAACCAAGAGGCCTATGGTGGACCAGTTAGTCTGGATTTTCTGGAAAATTTACATCTACCAGAATTTATCATTAATCAGATGTGGATCAATGGAAGTTTCCATCATCCAACTTTTTTATACGAATCAATCTGGAGTATTATCGGAGTAATCATTATTTTATTAATTAGATATCGCAATCCAATTAGAGGGGCTGTTCTTTCGCTCTACTTTATCTGGTATTCTGTTGGTCGCTTCTTTATTGAGGGCTTACGGACGGATAGTTTAGCCTTTGATGGTCCGGAGTGGTTGTCACAATTACTGGAGACGCTCTGGTTACCGCTCGGCGCGTTCTGGGAGGCGGGCGAGCTGACAGGCGGCAATATTCGCGCCGCGCAGCTATTTAGTGTGCTATCAATTCTATTTTTTGCTGGTTATCTAATTTATATTTCGCGTGGTGAAAGAGCAAAGCTTCGCTATGCTGATAATCCCTACTTAGGGAAACTAAGTAATGGAGCGGATTATGATGTGGAAGAAACTGCTGATTGGCTGGATAGTGATCAAAAATCTAGTAAGAGCGGGGCTAATTGCTTTGACGAGACTGACTCGACCAAAAGGGGAGGCGTTGATCTTGAGAGAGACGACCAGCTTTAAGGTTGATCCAGAAAGTAACTCGCTCTGGCAGCTTTATCAAACGGTTGGTTTCTTTAGAGTTTTTCAGAATACACTCATTATTTCGCTAGCGAGAATTACTCCCTGGTTTAAGCTTAAGAACTGGCTCTATCGACGTTTGCGAATTGAGATTGGTGACAAAACAGCAATTGCTTATAAGGTTATGATGGATATTATGTATCCGGAAAGAATTCACATTGGGAATAATACGATAATAGGCTATAATACGACAATTCTCGCACACGAGTATTTGATTAATGAATACCGTTTAGGCGATATTTTTATAGGAGACAACGTAATGATTGGTGCAAATGCAACTATACTGCCAGGGGTTACGATTGGTGACAATGCCATCATCGGAGCAGGGGCTGTAATAACAAGCGATGTGCCAGCAGGGGTTTTCTACGCAGGAAACCCAGCAAGGTTAGTCAAACTGGATAATGATTTATCAGGAGGGTTACTAGATGAAGATTGATTATCATACACATCATGATCGTTGCGGCCACGCCGTTGGCGAGCTGCGTGAATATATTGAAAATGCAATTGTTAAGGGTCTTGATCAGATAGGTATTTCCGATCATATGCCCTTAGTTCATCTTCCAGCTGATCAGATGCCGACAGGCACAGCGATGGATATCTCAGAGTATGATGGCTATGTTAGTGAGGCCCTAACGCTTAAGCAGGCTTACAAAAGTGATATCGATGTCCGCGTTGGTGTGGAAGGCTATTTCGTTTCTGGTTGGGAGAAGGAGTTAGAACAACTGCTCAAACCCTATCCCTTTGACTATGTGATTGGCAGTATACATAATATTTACGAATGGGATATTAGTGACTCGCGGCAGACGCATCTTTGGAAAGGTAAGGATGTAAATCAGGTTTATCGTGACTATTATAGTGAGCTCACGGCTGCTGCGAGATCGGGAATGTATGATTTTGTTGGTCATTTTGATGTAATTAAAAAGCATGGGCCACCGCCGACCGTAGATTTAACAGCTGAGATTGAAGAGGCACTAGAGGCGATTAAGTTAGCTGATATGGCGATGGAATTAAATGCTTCTGGTATTGAAAAAGCCGATGGTGAAATGTATCCAGCGAATTGGATTGTGCGGCGAGCTATTGAACTAGGTATTCCCTTTACTCTCGCTTCAGATGCACATAAACCAGAGAATGTATTTCTCAATGTTGAAAGGGCGGCGGAGCTGCTTAGGCAATATGGTTTAAAAGAAATTGCAACCTTTAAGGACCGAAGCCGAATAATGATTCCCCTATAAAATAAAAGTGTCCATAATAAAGGTTAAGGAAGAGGAGGCTATATTCTATGGATAAGATGTATGATATTGCAATTGTAGGTGGTGGTCCGGCAGGCTTAACCGCAGCGATTTATGCAGGTAGGGCAGGCTTTTCGACTGTACTACTGGAACGTGGTGTACCTGGTGGACAACTGGTGAATACAGATGAGTTCGAAAATTACCCTGGCTTCAGAAGCATTAATGGAGCAGAGTTAGCAGAGCGGATGTTCGAGCAAGCAATGGCTTTCGGCGCAGAATATCTCTACGCGAACGTTGATAAAGTTGTTGACCATGGAGAATATAAGGAAATTTTTGCCGGTGACAAAACCTACCAAGCAAGAGCTCTGATCGTAGCGACTGGTTCTCGACCAAACAAACTAGGAGTTCCCGGTGAAACTGAATTTTACGGTCGTGGAGTATCAGTATGTGCAGTCTGTGATGGTGCTTTTTTCCGCGATAAAATTGTTGCGGTAATTGGTGGAGGTAACGCTGCTATCGAAGAGGCAATATTCCTAGCAAAACTTGCATCAAAAGTAATTGTAATTCATCGTCGTGATGAGCTGCGTGCGGATAAAATTTTGCAAGATCGCGCTTTTGCTAATAAAAAAATTGAGTTTAAACTTAATTCGGTTGTGCGCGAGGTAGTTGGTGAAGAGGTAGTAACTGGTCTTAAAATCGAAGACTTAAAAACTGGTAATGAGAAACTGATCGCTGTTGATGGAATGTTTGCTTATATTGGCTCTCAGCCAGTTACTAATTATATAGCTGATTTAGGGATCACCGATGAAAAAGGTTATGTCTTGGCTGATGAGAATATGACTACTACGGTAGCTGGAATTTATGCAGCGGGAGATGTGAGGAAGAAACAATTGAGGCAGGTAGTAACATCTGCTGCCGACGGTAGTATAGCTGCAATTTCAGCTCAAAAGTTCCTAGAAGGGCTGAAATAGGGAAAATAAGCCGAAAATAGACCTAAAATGAGCTATTGTAATAATTTCTTAATGTTTGTGTAATATAACTGAAACATTAGGGGGTTATACTGTAAGTGAGTTACCCCCTTTCTAAGATATAATTTGACGGCACGGATTTATTCCGTGCTTTTTTCTGTGCATTTTTACTCCTAGCTAAGGTGCTAGTCATTCGATTACAGATAATGTATGATTAAGACAAATAGAACCAAGAGTTAGGGTGTTTATTATGGAACGAAAAAAAGAGATGCAACTAGTAATTATTACCGGAATGTCGGGCGCCGGTAAAACAGTTGCCATCCAAGGTCTGGAGGATATGGGGTATTACTGTGTCGACAACCTACCGCCAGTTCTGATCCAGACATTTATTGATTTAATGCAGAAATCGAGCGAGAGCCTAAATAAGGTAGCCCTAGTGATCGATATGCGTACGCGTGAGTTTTTTGGTGAATTGACAAAAGCGCTGGCTGCACTGGACCTAATCAAAAGTATTGACTACCGAATCGTTTTTCTGGAAGCTGACGATGCAACCCTAGTTAATCGCTACAAAGAATCGCGGAGAAAACATCCAGCCTTTAGTGATGCATCGCCGTTAGAAGGGATTCTGCATGAGCGTCAATTGTTAGAGGAAATAAAAGGTAAGGCTAACCATATTCTTGATACAAGCAATCTCTCGCCACGTGAGCTCAAGGAACAGGTGACGGCCCTCTTGCACGAAGAGGGAACTAAGGTTTTTACTGTTAATGTGCATTCCTTTGGCTTTAAATATGGCATTCCGCTTGATGCCGATTTAATTTTTGATGTTCGCTTCCTACCTAATCCTTATTATGTGGAGAAACTACGTCATAAAACTGGCAAGGATCAAGAGGTTTTCGATTATGTGATGAAGTGGCAGGAGACAGGTGAATTTCTCGAGAAGATAATTGACCTTTTGAGTTATCTCCTTCCAAAGTATAAAAAAGAGGGCAAGAGTCAGCTACATATAGCGATTGGTTGTACGGGTGGCAAGCATCGTTCAGTTGTTATTGCTGATCAGATTGCCGATAATCTTCGTGCTGATTGGCCAATAAGTGTTAGGCAACGAGATATTCATATTGATTGAGAATGATAGTAAATAGAGGTAGATAATATGTTAAATGAACAGAAAAAAATTGTGGTAGTTGGTGGAGGTATCGGGCTTTCTGTTATTCTTAGCGGACTCAAAAAAAAGGATATTGGAATTGATGCAATCGTAACAGCAGCTGATGATGGTGGCAGCTCGGGCATGCTGATGAAAGATTTTGATATACCGCCGCCAGGAGATATCCGTAATGTGCTTATTTCATTGGCGACGGTTGATCCAGAGCTCGAGCAGCTTTTGCAATATCGTTTCGAACGAGGCGAAGGCTTAGCGAAACACACGATAGGCAATCTACTAATTGCAGCAATGTATGATATTACTGGTGATTTTGTTACGGCAATTAATAAGCTGATTGAAATATTGGCGATTAATGCACGAGTAATTCCGGCATCGGGCAGAAAAATTACGCTTTTCGCCGAGTACGAGGATGGAACGATTGTTGAAGGTGAGTCGAAGATTCCGCTTGCTGCTAAACCGATTAAAAGAGTTTTTATTGAGCCGGCTAACGCTAAACCACTTCCCGATGCGCTTACTGCTGTGACGGAGGCTGATTTAATTTTGCTAGGACCAGGCAGTCTTTATACGAGCATTCTTCCAAATTTGTTGGTGCCTGAATTAAGAGAGTCAATCGCGAATTCTCCAGCCAAGAAGGTTTTTATCTGTAATGTGATGACCCAACCCGGTGAAACAGATCAGTACAGTGTGCGCGACCACGTGGCGGCAATTGAGCAACATGTCGATAAGGAGTTTATTGATTATGTGATCGTTAACGACGAGCCAATTACCACGGAATTGTTGAGAGAATATTTGATAGAGGACGCTAAGGCAGTGAGCTGTGAAGCAGCTGATGTTGATTATTTAGCTGATGGTGGATATCAATTAATTATTGGCGATTTTCTAAAATGTGGCACATTTATTCGTCACGACGAGGAGAAGATTGCTAATCAGATACTGCGTATATTAAAGGAAATATAATAGGTTTGAGTAATATGAAGAAATGAGGTGGCGCAATGTCTTTTGCTGCCGAGACTAAACGCGAGCTCGCTGTGGTTTTCGATGAGGAACGCGAGTGTAAAATTGCTGAACTATCTGCTCTGGTTCAGATGAACGGTACAATTAATATAAGTAATCATGAAATGACCCTAGAGGTACAGACCGAGAACGCAGCGATTGCGCGCAAGATCTTTATTTTAATTAAGGATATTTTTGCTATTTCTGCTGAGATTATGGTGCGGAAGAAGATGCGATTAAAGAAGAATAATGTTTATTTGGTCCGTTTACTTAGCAACGTTGAGGAGATATTGCAAGAACTTATGATTATGGAGAGCGGGATAGTTTACAGTTCGCGGATTAATCCTAAGTTGATTGAGACGACACTATGTAAGCGCGCTTATTTGCGTGGCGCCTTTCTGGCTGCGGGTTCGCTTAATAATCCTGAAAGTGGCTCATATCATTTGGAGATTAGCACAAGTTATCAAGAACATGCTGAGGATTTAGCTAAGTTGTCTAATTATTTTAGACTTAATGCCAAATGGAGCGAACGCAAAAAGGGTCACTTCATTTATCTCAAGGAGGGCGAAAAAATTTCCGATTTTCTTAGCGTGATTGGTGCACATCAGGCCCTGCTGAAATTCGAGGATGTTCGTATTGTTCGCGACATACGCAATTCTGTAAATCGGATTGTAAATTGTGAGAAAGCTAATCTGAAAAAAATTTCTGATACCGGTGTGCGGCAGGCAGAAAACATACGTTTAATTGCAAGGGAGATTGGTCTTGATAGTTTACCGGTTAGACTGCAAGAGATTGCCGAACTGCGATTACAATATCCAGAAGCTTCTCTACAAGAACTAGGAATGCTTCTGCCCAGCGGCAAAATAAGTAAGTCAGGTGTAAACCATCGATTGCGCAAGTTAGAAGAAATTGCTGGTAAGTTCAAAGGGGATGTTGTAGATGAGTAAGCAGGCAGGTTTATTTAATAATATTCTGGAGTTGATTGGGCAAACACCACTAGTGCAGTTACAAAAGCTTGACGCAGATAGTGGAGATGTCTTTGTTAAACTAGAATATTTCAATCCAGGCGGTTCCATTAAGGATCGGATAGCTCTGCAGATGGTAAAAGAAGCAGAGACAGCTGGAGCTATTAAGCCAGGGGATACTTTAATTGAAGCGACGAGCGGAAACACTGGGATAGGCATTGCGCTTGTTGCAGCAGCAAAAGGTTATCGCGCAGTTATCGTCATGCCGGCCAATATGAGCAAGGAGCGGCAAACACTGTTGCGCGCGTATGGAGCGGAGCTTGTTCTGACCGAGCCCAGTTTAGGCATGCGAGGATCGATCGATAGGATGCATGAACTGGTGGCGGAGCACGGTTATTATCCAATGCAGCAATTTGACAATCCTGCGAATCCGCGCGCTCATCAGTTATATACTGGACCGGAGATTATTGCTCAGACTGGAGGCATAATTGATGCGTTCGTGGCCGGAATTGGCACGGGCGGCACGATCACTGGCGTTGGCCAGGTGCTCCGGGAAAATGCGGCGAGCGCGGAGAGTGCGGCATCAGAAAGGGCAGGCGCTGCAGGGACGGGAGCAGCGGGCACGGCAAGCGCGGCGAGCGAACTGCTGATTGTTGGCGTGGAGCCGCTCGACTCGCCAGTTCTATCAGGCGGAATAGCCGGAGCACACCAGCTCCAAGGCATTGGCGCTGGGTTCGTGCCAACAATCCTCAATTGCGACATCTACAATGAATTGATGCTCGTGACAACTGAGCAGGCATATCATACTGCGCGACGCTTGGCGAGGACGGAAGGTATTCTTGTTGGAATTTCAAGTGGTGCAACAATCTACGCCGCTCAGAAAATCGCGCAGCGATTGGGCGCGGGCAAGCGCGTTGTCACGATTGCTGCATCCGGTGGCGAACGCTATCTTAGCACACCACTTTATCAAGATTTATAATTGACGATATGCAGGTGTGCATTTTGTCGTTTGCGGATTGTTATATAATCTATGTGCTATACTTAAAAAAATAAAGGAGACGGTTCCTAGGAACCGTCTCCTTTTAATCTTTGATATTTTAATTTCTGATTAAATCTGAAAGAACTTCTCAGACCTTAAATTATTTGACCGCTTTGGGTGCTGTTGTGATGATATTATCGATAATACCATAGTTCTTAGCTTCTTCTGCGGATAAGAAATTATCGCGATCTGTATCTATTGCAATTTTTTCAATAGCTTGTCCAGTTCGTTCTGCAAGAATTTCGTTAAGCTTATCCTTCATTTCCAGGATCCTTTTAGCATGGATTTGAATGTCGCTAGCCTGTCCTTGCGCGCCACCTAGTGGCTGGTGAATCATAATCTCGCTGTTTGGTAGTGCAAATCTTTTGCCTTTAGTTCCAGCAGCTAAGAGAAAAGCACCCATCGATGCAGCCATCCCGATTGCAATCGTTGAAATATCTGGGCGAATATATTGGATTGTGTCGTAAATTGCCATCCCCGCTGTGATTGAACCACCAGGACTATTAATATAAAGACTAATATCCTTATCTGGGTCCTCAGCCGCAAGGAAAAGTAGTTGTGCAATCACTGTATTTGCAACACTGTCATCAATTGGACTACCAAGAAAAATAACGCGGTCTTTCAAAAGACGCGAGTAAATATCATATGCTCGTTCACCACGATTTGTCTGTTCAACTACCATTGGTACATAATAACTCATAAATTGTGTCCTCCTTAATTAATCTACCGTTAATCTAGTTTATCATGACTAACGATTAGAGTTGTATTGTATATTAGAATATCATTTTTGCTATTGCTTAATTATAAGCGATTAGTCAGCAAAGGTCAAAGCAGCAAGTGCAAGCAGCAAGTTTAAAAAATGGTACGCCCGAAGGGATTCGAACCCCCGACAAACCTGGTTCCGGAAACCAGTGCTCTATCCAGCTGAGCTACGGGCGCATAGCATAGTAAATTATACATTCGTTAGCGTCGTTTAGCAAGTTAGGACTATGTTTTAAGTTGTTTATCTTAATAATAAGAAATATTTTATGATTTCACGAAATATCTCTACTTTGATAAGGAAGTTAGGACAAATTCATGTTAGAATATAAGAGAAAACAGAGTTTAAAATAATATAAATGAGCGAATGAGATGGATGGGAGGCTGTATCTTTGGAGAAAAAATCAATACTTGATGTGGAGTTGGATGGTAAAAGAGTGTTTTGCAGAGTTGACTTCAATGTGCCGGTTTATAATGGAACAATAAGTGATGAGACAAGAATTATTGAGGCACTACCAACGATTAGGTACATAGTTGACAATGGTGGGATGGTCATTCTGGCGAGCCATCGCGGTAGACCCCAGGGTAAGGTCGACGAGAGTTTACGTCTTAAAATAGTTGGCGACCGGTTGGCTGAATTAATCGGCATACCAGTACTCAGCTTAAAAGATTCAACAGGTATTGATGTAAAAAAAGCAGTAGAAGAGATGAAAAAGGGCGACATTATTCTGCTCGAAAATGTACGTTTCCACCCTGGTGAGGAGGCAAACGATCCGGCTCTTGCTAAAGAGTTTGCGGAGTTGGCTGACCTGTACGTTGATGACGCTTTCGGCACTGCACATCGAGCACATGCTTCGACTGCGGGTATCGCGGAATTTCTGCCAGCTGTAGCTGGTCTTTTAATGCTTAAGGAGATGAGGGTTCTCAGTGAGCATCTAGTGAATCCGCAACATCCCTATACTGCAATTATTGGTGGAGCGAAGGCTAAGGACAAAATAGAGGTAATTAGTAACCTACTCGATCGAGCGGATAACATTCTGATTGGTGGGGGATTAGCTAATAACTTTATTAAGGCGATGGGACATGAGGTTGGCAAATCAATTCTCGAAGAGGACAAAATCGAATTAGCACAAATGCTAATTTTTCAAGCAGCGCAGATGGGTGTTAAATTAATGATGCCTGTTGACGTGGTAGTTGCTCGTGAGATTTCTGAGGATGCCGAATCTTGGGTTGTACCAATTGACAGCATACCTGAGGATGTCTATGCCTTAGATATTGGACCAGAAACGGTCATACAATTCACGGTGGCGATTGCCTGTGCGAAGCTGATTATTTGGAACGGGCCCATGGGGCTTTTTGAGATAGATCAATTCTCTAAAGGAACTGTGCAGATTGCTGAGTCAGTAGCTACTTCTTGTGCAGTCACAATTGTCGGAGGCGGTGACTCGCTAGCAGCTCTTAAGAAGGCTGGAGTTGTGGAGAATATTACACATATTTCTACAGGCGGTGGAGCATCGCTGGACGTAGCGCAGGGTAAAATACTACCAGCAGTTGCTGCACTTGATAATAAAGAAGTTGTAATAAGTTGATAAGGAAAGGTGATTAGATGAGGAAACCAATTATAGTTGCTAATTGGAAGATGCATAAAAATATGCAGGAAACTCGCGATTATCTGGATCGATTGGGAGATTTGGTATTTGAACGAGTCGAGTCGGTTCTCTGTGTACCTTTTACAGATTTAATCGTTCTTAAGGAACATGGTGAAAGTCTAATGTCTAGTATTGGTGCGCAAAATATGTGCTGCCGACTTGAGGGTGCGGTGACTGGCGAAATCAGTCCATTAATGCTTAAAGAACTTGCTGTGGAGTATGTAATAATTGGGCACTCTGAACGGCGTGAGATGTTTAAGGAGTCCGATGCGATGCTGAGGCGCAAAATGCGGGTGGCTCATGATGTTGAAATTACACCGATTCTTTGTGTTGGTGAAAATGAAGAGCAGTACATCGCAGGTAAAACCACAGTAGTTGTTTGTGAGCAAGTTGAAAGTGCTTTTTCGGTTTTAAGTCCTACTGAGGTTGCTGCTAGTGTAATTGCCTACGAGCCAATTTGGGCTATCGGAACGGCAAAAGCTGCGACACCAGAAGTTGCGAATGCAGTAATCGGTATAATTCGCCAGCATATTGAACAGTCATATGGACAGGAAACGGCTGCACAGGTACGTATTTTATACGGTGGCAGCGTTGATGCTAATAATATAGGAGAGTTTCTTGCCGAACCAGAGATCGATGGTGCTTTAGTTGGTGGAGCTAGTTTAGATCCAGATATTTTTCGAGAGATGCTAAGCAAGGTTGATGAATTGACTAAATATAATTAAGAGACAAGCATAAATAAGAGGTGGGTCAATGAAAAGCAGAAAACCATTACTTCTAATCATTATGGATGGTTATGGGTTGCGAGAAGAGGGCTGCGGCAATGCGATTAAACAAGCTCAGACACCGAATCTAGATCGTTTCTATGCACAGTATCCGCATACGGAAATTGCGGCGAGTGGACTGGCTGTCGGCTTACCCGAAGGGCAGATGGGTAACTCTGAGGTTGGTCATCTTAATCTAGGTGCTGGGCGCGTAGTCTATCAAGATTTAACACGCGTAACAAAAGCAATTGCCGATGGAACTTTTGGCGAAAACCAGGTACTGTTAAATGCTATGCAGTATGCACTTGAGAATAATCAGCCGCTACATTTATATGGCCTGCTTTCTGATGGTGGTGTTCATAGTCATAATAGTCATCTATATGCTCTCTTAGAAATGGCGAAACAGGTTGGTCTCACCGATGTATCTGTCCATGCCTTTCTTGATGGACGCGATGTAATGCCGGACAGTGGCGTCAGCTACTTGCAAGAGCTCCAACAAAAGTTCGCAGAAATTGGCGTTGGCCAGCTGGCAACAGTAATGGGGCGCTACTATGCGATGGATCGCGATAATCGTTGGGAGCGAGTGGAGCGAGCTTATCGTGCACTAGTCTATGGTGAGGGTGAGCAGACGAGGGATCCAATCGCAGCGGTTAAAGCAGCCTATGAGCGCGGCGAGTATGATGAGTTTATAAAACCGATTATTGTTACTGATGCGGTGGGGCAACCGCTTAGCACAATTGGTGATAAGGATGCAATTATATTTTTTAACTTCCGCCCCGATCGGGCGATCCAACTGACTCGCGCTTTTACTGATGAGAAGTTTACTGCATTTGACCGCAGCTTAAAGGGGGCGGTGTCGAGCAATGATTTCCCAGGCAATATTCACTACGTTTCACTGACGCAATATAGTGTCGACCTAGCAGTAAATATTGCTTATCAGCCGATTGATTTATGTAATACCTTGGGTGAGATTTTGCAGCACGAGGGATTGAAACAGTTACGGATTGCCGAAACTGAAAAATATCCGCACGTTACTTACTTTTTTAATGGCGGGCGCGAGCAACGCTATGAAGGGGAGGAACGCCTTCTGATTCCTTCGCCAAAAGTTGCCACCTACGATTTGTTACCAGAGATGAGTGCTTATCAGGTGACGGCGGCGCTGAAAGAGGAATTGGCGAAAACTGAGTATGATGTGATTATTCTAAACTATGCAAATTGTGATATGGTAGGACACACTGGCAGAATGCCTGAGACGATCCAAGCGGTCGAAGCAGTAGATGCTAATGTGGGAGCTATTGTAGATTATATAAATGAGTTAGGCGGAGTTACGCTGATAACAGCAGACCACGGCAATGCAGATGTGGTGTTTGATGAGATAGGAAACCCTGTTACGGCACATTCAACCAATCCGGTACCACTAATCATTACAGAAGAGGGCTTGAAGCTACGAGCAGGTGGTGTTCTAGCTGATATTGCGCCAACGATACTTGAACTATTAAATATAGCACAGCCATGTGAAATGACTGGTAAATCGTTGATTAAAAAATAATATAAATTAAAAGAAGGAGTGGTAATGATGACAATTATTTCTGATTTATACGCACGCGAGGTACTTGACTCGCGCGGTAATCCGACTATTGAGGTAGAAGTTGTTCTGGAATCAGGAGTAGTTGGGCGAGCAATTGTGCCTTCAGGAGCATCGACTGGAGCGCATGAAGCTGTTGAATTGCGCGATGGTGACGAAACGCGTTATCTTGGTAAGGGCACTTTGCAAGCGGTGTCAAACGTCAATGAAATTATTGCGAGCGAGCTAATCGATTTTGACGCACGAGACCAACTGGGGATTGATGAATTTTTGTTAGAGCTGGACGGAACGCCGAACAAGTCAAGACTCGGCGCCAACGCTATTCTTGGTGTTTCAATGGCAATAGCGCGGGCATCTGCAGAACAACTGGGCTTACCACTTTACGTTTATCTCGGTGGCTGTAATGCCAAAACATTACCTGTACCCATGATGAACATCTTAAATGGTGGTGAGCACGCGGACAACAACGTCGACATCCAAGAGTTCATGATTATGCCGGTGGGGGCGGAGGATTTTGCTGAAGCTTTAAGAATGGGAGCAGAAATTTTCCATAATCTACAGGCTGTGTTGAAGGCAAAAGGACTCAGTACAGCGGTTGGCGATGAGGGTGGTTTTGCACCAAATCTCGCATCAAATGAAGAAGCGATTATAACGATTCTTGAGGCGATTGAGCGAGCTGGTTACAAAGCAGGCGAGGATATATTTATTGCGCTTGATGTGGCAGCTACTGAACTCTATCGCGACAATAAATATGTGTTGGCGGGCGAGGGAGTCGAAAAAACAAGAGAGCAACTAATCGATTATTACGAGGAACTAGTAAATAAATATCCAATTATATCGATTGAGGACGGCTTGGCTGAGGACGATTGGGAGGGCTGGAAACTACTAACTGAGCGTCTTGGTGATCGCGTTCAACTGGTGGGTGATGATCTATTCGTTACCAATACTGAGCGCTTGGAAAGAGGCATCAATGAGGGAACTGCTAACTCAATTCTGATTAAGGTTAATCAGATTGGCACGATTACTGAAACGTTAGATGCAATTGAAATGGCCAAAAGAGCTGGTTACACCGCAGTTATATCCCACCGTTCTGGCGAGACAGAAGACACATTTATTGCTGACCTCGCTGTTGCGGTAAATGCAGGCCAGATTAAGACAGGTGCACCATCGCGGACAGACCGCGTAGCCAAATATAATCAGTTGTTGCGGATCGAAGAGGAACTGGCAATGGTCGCGAAGTATGGCGGCGAGGAAGCATTCTATAATATAAACAGCTAAAGGAAGATTAAGATGAAACAGATTGATAGAGCTCACGCGAGCTTATGCGTAGATGATAAAGACTATAATTATTACTCACTCCCGAAATTTGCAGAGGCGATGGGCAAAGACTTTTCTCGTCTGCCTCTTTCTATCAAGATTTTATTAGAGGCTGCTCTACGCCATTACGATGGCAAGGCAATTACTGAGCAACATATTGAACAGCTAACAAATTGGGGTGACAGCGAGTTAACAAGGACGGAGATACCTTTTATTCCTGCACGCATTATCCTGCAGGATTTTACTGGCGTTCCGGCTGTAGTTGACCTTGCTTCGATGCGTGAAGCAATGCGAGAACAAGGCGGAGATCCACATAAAATCAACCCAATTATTCCTGTTGATTTAGTAATTGACCACTCCTTGATGGTTGACCGGTCTGCAAGTGAAGAGGCCTTTGAATTTAATCTGGATTCAGAATTTGCGCGCAACCAGGAGCGCTATAAGTTTCTGCGTTGGGCACAGGAAGCCTTTAGTAATTTTCGTGTAATTCCACCGGGGACGGGGATTATTCATCAGGTTAACCTGGAGTATTTAGCGGATGTAGTAGTTCGTCAGGTGCAAGAAGATGGCAAGACGCTGATTTATCCGGACACGCTGGTTGGCACCGATTCACATACGACAATGATTAATGGCCTTGGAGTACTTGGCTGGGGCGTTGGTGGTATTGAGGCGGAGGCAGGGATGTTAGGACAGCCGCTCTATTTTGTAGCGCCGGAGGTTGTTGGTTGTAAATTGACTGGCAAATTGGCAGAGGGTGTCACGGCGACAGACCTCGCTTTAACTGTTGTTGAACTTCTGCGAAAGAAAAACGTTGTCGGCAAAATCGTCGAGTTCTATGGCGACGGTTTAGATGAGATGAGCCTGGAGGATCGCGCGACGGTGGCCAATATGGCGCCAGAGTACGGCGCAACGATGGGCTATTTTCCGGTAGATGAGGAAACGCTGAACTATCTTTTGTTAACTGGACGCGACGAAGAGTTAGTTGAGCTAGTTGAGCGTTACTATAAAGAACAAGAACTATTCCGACCGCAGGTTGAGGGGCTGGTTGATTATTCGGAGTTGGTCGAACTTGATCTGGAAACGGTTGAACCAAGTATCGCCGGACCCAAAAGACCGCAGGACCGCATTGAGCTATCAGCGGTCAAAACAGATTGGGAACGCACGCACCCTGAGCTTAAGAAAGTGGTTAGTGCCGCTAAAAAGACTGGAGTGGATCAAGAGAGCGATCCGGTAGTTGATGGATCAATAGCGATAGCAGCGATTACTAGTTGCACTAACACGTCTAATCCAAGTGCTATGATCGCAGCTGGCTTAGTTGCTAAACGTGCTCTTGAACTCGGCTTACAGAGCGCACCGCATGTCAAAACCTCGCTAACTCCTGGCTCACGCGTTGTTGGCGATTATCTAGAAAGTGCTAAGCTGATAGAGCCTCTGGCAGAACTTGGTTTTCAGATTGTTGGCTATGGCTGCGCTACCTGTATTGGTAATAGTGGACCACTTGCTGATGAGGTGAATCGAGCGATTACAGAGCGCGACCTAACAGTAGCCTCAGTAATATCAGGTAATCGAAATTTCGAGGGTCGCGTTCATCCCTTGGTGAAGGCTAACTATTTAGCGTCGCCACCGCTTGTAGTTATCTACGCGCTTGCTGGACGTATTGATATTGATTTAACGACGGAAGCTGTAGCCTATAATGCCGAGGGTGAGGCTATTTACATGAAAGACCTCTGGCCGACTAGTCAAGAGATAGCAAGCACTTTAAAAAGTGCAGTGAATCCTGCGGTTTTCAAAAAGCAATACTCTGATATATTTAAGGCTAACCCACTCTGGAACCAGATTGATGTGACGAAGAGCGAACTTTATAATTGGGATAAAAACTCAACTTATATTCAGAACCCGCCGTTTTTCGCAGAGCTAGACGAGAGTAGTAAAGAATCCAAGCAAACAGGCGATATTATTAATGCGCGTATTCTAGCTATGTTTGGTGATTCAGTAACAACAGATCATATTTCTCCGGCAGGCAATATCGCGAAGGACAGCCCGGCAGGGCGTTATTTGCTGGCGGCGGGCGTGAGCGAAAGTGAGTTTAACTCCTATGGCTCTCGACGCGGCAATCATCAGGTGATGATGCGGGGGACTTTTGCAAATATTCGGATTCGTAATAAAATAGTTCCAGAAATTGTTGGAGGTATGACTAAGTATCTTCCGACTGGTGAAGTAATGTCGGTTTATGATGCTGCAATGCGTTATCAAAAAGACGATACACCGCTAGTTATTCTAGCCGGCAAAGAGTATGGAACGGGCAGCTCGCGTGATTGGGCGGCGAAGGGGCCGCGGCTACTTGGAGTGAAGGCAGTAATTGCTGAGAGTTTTGAACGAATTCATCGCAGCAATCTTGTCGGTATGGGAATTCTGCCCCTGGAATTAGCAGGTAATCAGAGTTGGGAAGAACACGCTTTGACTGGCGAAGAGTCTATTACAATCAGAGGACTTGACCAAGAATTAACACCACAGAAGAAAGTTGTAATTGAGATTGGGAGAGCTGATGGAACAGTGCTGGAGCTACCAGCAATTCTGCGACTAGACAGCATTGTCGATATTGAATATTACCTAAATGGCGGTATCCTGCAGACAGTACTGGAAAATCTGAAATAATATATTTATTACTTGAACTTTACTTTCTTTTATGATAAATTATCTATGTTACCCAAATGGGAGGTGTAATACTGTGACAATTTTCTTTACGGTCTTATTAATATTGGTTTCAGTGGGATTGATTGCGACTGTATTATTGCAATCAGGAAAGAGTGCTGGTCTATCTGGTAGTATCGGTGGGGGTGCTGAGCAGCTTTTTGGTAAGCAGAAAGCGCGTGGTATGGACGCTCTACTTGAGAAAGTGACAATCGGCCTAGCAGTCACCTTTATTATATTATCTGTTGTTGTAGCTTTCTTAGTTCAGTAAACTAGGTTAAGTTAAACAATGATTATATATAATTAGATCAATCAATATAATATAAAGAAATAAAACAGTAAGGGAGCTTACTGTTTTTTTGTGTTAATTACTGTAATTTTGCTGCTTATCAGTTATTATTAAGGTAGAGTACTGATTTAGTCAATAACGACGCAAAAAATAAAACGTCGAAAAGGAATGATATATATGGATCCGACTAAGGAACTGACAAAAGAAAAAATAATGGACTATATGCGCAATGAGAGCTATAAGCCACTTAATACTAAGGAGCTGGAGCAAGTCTTCGCAATTAAAGGCGCAGCTCAATTTAAGTTTTTCACCAAACTGCTCAATCAGTTAGAAAGTAGCGGCGAAATAGTGCGTACGCGGACTAATAACTATGGCTTGCCGGAGCGGATGAACCTGATACGAGGACGTCTGCAGGGTCATGCCAAAGGCTTCGGTTTCCTCATTCCTGATGATGTGAGTGAACCGGATGTTTATATATCCGAGAAGGACATGAATGGTGCGATGAATGGTGACCGCTTGTTGGTGCGACTAAACAATAAAAGCGCAGGCTCTCGCCCCGAGGGAGAAGTAATCCGCATCTTGACACGCGCCAACACGGAGGTTGTTGGTCGGTATAGCGGAGGTGTACAGTACGGTTTTGTTATACCGGACGACAAAAGGATTTCCCGCGATATTTTTATCCCACGTGGACAGATGAAAGGCGCGGTTGAAGGCAGTAAAGTGGTTGTTAAGATTACTAAATATGCAGATGACCGCAAGAACTGCGAGGGCGAGATTGTTGAGGTGCTGGGGCATCGCAATGATCCTGGTGTTGACATTCTGTCGATTATTCGCAAATACTCTCTGCCGGAGGGCTTTACTAAGGAGGC
>CAZKBI010000006.1:46151-47740 GCA_964551195.1 uncultured Caryophanales bacterium
AAGATTACCTCGCATAAGATTTTCAAAAGTGTAATCAAAAGTCACAAACGAATGACCTATGATAATGTACGAATGATTCTTATTGATCAGGATGCAGAGACGTGTGCTGAATATGCGGAATATGTTGATAAACTCAGATTAATGCAGGATTTAGCGCTTAAGTTACGTGGTAAGAGAATTGAAGCTGGGGCGATTGATTTTGATTTCGATGAGATTAAAATCATTGTTGATGAGGCTGGTAAGCCGACGGATATTGTGCGCGTAGAACGCTCAATTGCTGAGCAGCTGATTGAGGAGTTCATGTTGGTTACTAATAAGACAATAGCTCAACATTACTACCAGTTGCAGACACCATTTCTCTACCGTGTGCATGAAGATCCTGATCCAGATAAGCTGATGAGCTTCGCTGAGTTCCTGAGCACTTTGGGTTATCGTGCCCCAGGACTTACAACCGATACTCATCCGCGGGTATTGCAGGGTATACTGAAAAAGATTAAAGGTACACCAGAAGAAACAATTATTAGCACGCTCTTGCTTCGTTCCATGAAGCAGGCGCGCTATCACCATGAGCCTTTAGGGCATTTTGGTTTATCGACAAAATATTATTCGCATTTCACATCACCAATTCGCCGCTACCCAGATCTGCAAATTCATCGGATTATCAGCGAGTCATTAGATAAAGGGAAGTTATCTGCTGGGCGGGTAGAGTTTTTGCAGGGGATTATGCCGGAAGTTGCTGTGCATTCCTCCGAGCGTGAACGAATTGCTGTTGATGCTGAACGCGAAACAGATGACCTGAAGAAGGCTGAGTACATGCTTGACAAAATCGGCGAGGAGTACGATGGCATTATTACTAGTGTTACCTCCTTTGGAATGTTCGTTGAGTTGGAGAATCTGATTGAAGGGTTGGTGCATGTTAGCTACTTGACGGATGACTATTATCGCTACAATGATAAATTACACGCCTTGGTTGGTGAACGAACAGCGAAGGTCTATCGCATTGGTGATCCGATAAGTGTGCGCGTTGTAAAGGTAAATATCGATGATTATACGATCGATTTCGAAGTTGTTGGTCTTGATGGCGTAGGTAAAAACAAGACAGCTAAAAAGAATGCGCCAAGAAAGAAAGGGCATAAATAGATGAGTGAAAAAGGAATTAAGGTAGTAGCCACGAACAAAAAGGCCTATCATGAATATTTTATCGAGGAGACCTATGAGGCAGGGATTGTGTTGACGGGGACAGAGATAAAATCAATTCGTGCTGGCAAAGCCAATCTAAAGGATAGCTTTGCGAGGATTAGTCAGGGCGAGGCCTATCTGCACAACATGCATATTAGTCCTTTTGAGCCGGGGAATCGCTTTAACCATGAGCCGACGCGTGCGCGTAAACTGCTGCTACATAAAGGCGAAATCGATAAGCTGATTGGGCTGACTAAGGAGAAGGGCTACGCTTTAGTGCCGACTAAAATGTATTTAAAGAATGGCTTTGCTAAGGTAGAAATCGCACTCGCAAAAGGGAAGAAACTTTACGACAAGCGTGCAACCGTGGCGAAGCGTGATTCTGACCGTGAGATTGCGCGGGCTTTGCG
>CAZKBI010000007.1:0-45009 GCA_964551195.1 uncultured Caryophanales bacterium
TTGTCTGGGTTGACCGTGAAGATGGAATGTTATTACATTACACATCTGGTTCAACCGGGAAGCCAAAGGGTGTTCTACACGTTCATAATGCGATGATTCAGCATTATCAGACTGCTGAATGGGTCCTTGATTTAAAAGATGATGATATTTTCTGGTGCACAGCCGATCCAGGTTGGGTTACTGGTACGTCTTATGGTATTTTCGCACCATGGCTGTACGGTGTGACAAATGTAGTTGTAGGTGGACGTTTTAAACCAGAAATTTGGTATCAGGCAATTGAAGATTACAAGATCACTGTCTGGTATAGTGCTCCAACTGCATTTAGAATGTTGATGGGTGCTGATGAAGATATTCTTAAAAACTTCGATTTATCCTCTTTAAGACATGTTCTAAGTGTTGGTGAACCGCTTAATCCTGAAGTGATTCGCTGGGGTTGGGAGCAGTTTGGTAAGCGGATTCATGATACATGGTGGATGACTGAGACAGGGGCACATATGATCTGCAACTATCCCTCAATGGATATTCGACCTGGCTCAATGGGTAAACCTATTCCAGGGACAGACGCAGCAATTGTCGATGATGAAGGTGTCGAATTACCGCCGTTAACGATGGGTAATCTTGCTTTAAAACGCGGTTGGCCTTCAATGATGCGTGCAATCTGGAATGACTCTGAAAAATTTGAATCTTATTTCATTAACGGCTGGTATGTATCAGGCGACTCTGCTTATATGGATGAGGACGGTTACTTCTGGTTTCAGGGTCGTGTTGATGATGTAATTATGACTGCTGGTGAACGAGTTGGTCCTTTCGAGGTTGAAAGCAAATTACTTGAGCACCCTGCTGTAGCAGAGGCTGGGGTAATTGGTAAGCCCGATCCGCTAAGAGGAGAGATTGTTAAAGCATTTATCTCATTAAAACACGGATATGAGCCGAGCGATGAACTAAAAGAGGAAATTAGAAACTATGTAAAATTAGGTTTAGCTGCTCATGCTGCACCGCGTGAGATTGAATTTAAAGATAAATTACCAAAGACTAGAAGTGGTAAAATTATGCGGCGCGTTCTCAAAGCGTGGGAGCTCAATTTACCGGCAGGTGACCTATCAACTTTAGATGATTAGAATAATTATAATAGACTGGGTGCCAAGCATGGGCACCCAGTTTTTAAACAAATAGCGAAAAGTAATCATATTGGAGATAATACTTCTCAAAATATGAAAACAGGTATAATATAGGAAATAAAATCAGACTAGGAGTGAGATTAGTAAAATGAGAATAGGCGTGCCGAAAGAGATCAAGAATAATGAGAACAGAGTTGCCATAACACCTTCTGGAATACAGATGTTATATCAAGCTGGTCATGAGGTTTATGTTGAAACAGCCGCCGGACATGAGAGTGGCTTTCAGGACCAAGATTACCAATCTGTTGGCGCTATTATTCTAGATGATCCTGCCGAAGTCTGGGAAAAAGCTGATATGATTTTAAAGGTTAAGGAGCCACTTCCACAGGAATATAAATATTTTCGTGAAGGTTTAATCGTTTTTACCTACCTACATCTTGCGAATGAGGGAGAACTGGCGGATGCCTTTCAAGCAGCTGGAATGACAGCACTTGGCTATGAAACTGTTCAGCTTGAGAACAAAACATTACCATTACTAACGCCAATGAGTGAGGTTGCTGGCCGCATGTCGATTCAAATTGGTGCACATTTTCTGGAGAAGCAATATGGCGGTAAAGGAATGCTCCTAGGGGGAGTGCCTGGCGTTTTGTCATCGAATGTAATAATTATCGGTGGTGGAATTGTAGGTACAAACGCTGCAAAAATGGCGGCTGGCTTGGGTGCAAATGTTAGCATTATCGATATGAGTACTGATCGATTGCGCTATTTAGATGATATATTCGGCGGTAATATTAATGTTCTGATGTCAAATAGTTTTAATATTGCTGGTGCAGTAAAAAATGCTGACTTGCTAATTGGGGCTGTTCTTATACCAGGAGCGAAGGCTCCTACCTTGGTTACAGAAGATATGGTTAAATCGATGGAACCTGGATCAGTAATTGTTGATGTGGCGATTGACCAAGGTGGAATTGTTGAGACAATGGACCGTGCAAGCACGCATAATGATCCTATCTATTTCAAGCATGATATAATCCATTATGCAGTTTCTAATATGCCTGGTGCGGTTTCGCAGACATCTACATTAGCATTGACGAATGTTACAATTCCCTATGCACTAGAGATTGCTGACAAGGGGCTCGAAACTGCGGCTCTTGAAAATAACGCAATCGCAAAAGGTATCAATGTTTATAAGGGTCATATTGTTCATAAAGCAGTTGCTAAAAGTTTAAACTTACCTTACGTAGACATATATACATTAGTTAGCTAATTATAAAAGATAAGAAGTTCCTTCTCTTGAGGAACTTCTTCCTGGTTAAAACAATATATTATGTAAAGAAGGAAATCGGCGATGAAAAAACTAGTTGACCAGTTTATTGATTATCTGTTAGTAGAAAGAGGGCTAGCTGAGAATACTTTGAATGCTTACCGGCATGATTTAAGTTTATATATGCAATATTTGGAGAAGAATAAAATTTATTGCATTTCTGATACTAAGAGAACAAATATTATTTCTTTTTTAATAGAGCAGAAAGAGCAAGGGAGAGCGACCTCGACAATAGCAAGAAACATCGCTTCAATTCGTGCTTTCTATAAACATTTAGTACGTGACAAATATATTGAGAATGATCCATCGCTGAATCTTGATTCTCCTAAATTAGAGAAACATTTGCCGCGAGTTCTTACGATGGAACAGATTGATTATCTACTTAGTCTGCCTGATACGACGAGTTTGCTAGGAGTTCGTGATAAAGCGATGTTAGAGTTGTTATATGCCACTGGGATTCGTGTCTCTGAACTGGTTTCACTTAAACTTGAGGATTTGAATTTATCGATGGGTTTTGTTAAATGTTTAGGTAAGGGGTCAAAAGAAAGAATTATTCCAATGGGAAGTCAAGCGGTTGATGCGCTAAGGCACTACCTTGATGAAAGCTATCCGCTTCTACAAAAATCACATTCAAATTCTTCGCTTTTTCTAAATCGTCATGGTCGAGAACTGACAAGGCAGGGATTCTGGGGGATTCTAAAGAATTATGAGAAGAGAATGCATCTAGATTTCTCGATTACGCCGCATACAATTAGGCACACTTTTGCGACTCATTTGCTAGAGAATGGTGCAGACCTGCGTTCTGTGCAGGAAATGCTTGGGCATGTTGATATATCAACAACACAAATTTATACACAAGTTACAAAAGCTCGTTTGCGCGAGGTATATAGTAAGACTCACCCGCGTGCATAAAGAGTAAGACGAGGTGTAAGAAGATGGATTTGGTATTGGCGCACAGCAAGATATTGTATTTTAAACTGAGCTTGCGAATGGCGCCGCAACTTGTAATACGGTGATTTATATGGTATATTTTCATAAATTATTAATATTATTTTCTTGAGTTTATGTGTGAGATGATTTTACGTTATGGGGGAAAAATATGAAGTTACAAGGAACGTCACGTATTAATGAAAAAGGACATTTGGAAATTGGTGGAAGAGATACTATTGACCTAGTTGCAGAATTCGGGACGCCTTTATACGTGTTAGATGAGCAGAATGTTAGGGATAAAATGCGACAATATATAGATTCCTTTTCCGCTCACAAAATCCCTTTTCAGGTTGCCTATGCAAGCAAGGCCTTATCAACAAGCGCTCTTTATTTGATTGTTGAACAAGAGAAGCTTTCCCTAGACGTAGTTTCTGGTGGTGAATTATATACTGCAATTAATGCAGGCTTTCCCGTCGAACGCATTCACTTCCATGGGAATAATAAGCAGTATGATGAGATTGAATTAGCGATTGATACAGGTATTGGTGCTTTTGTGATAGATAATCTCTATGAGATTAAATTAATCAACGAAATTGCTGGCCAAAAAGGCAAAAAAGTTAAAGCCTTACTCAGGATTACACCAAGTGTTGATGTGGATACGCATGAATATATCAGCACAGGAAAAGAGGATTCTAAATTTGGCTTTAACTTAATCGAACCAGCTTTAGCGGCTACAGAAGAAGTTTTGCGCTCAGACTCGATTGAATTACTTGGTTATCACTTTCACATCGGCTCTCAGTTATTTGATATGTCTGGATTTAGAGTAGCGATTCACCGTGCAACAGAATTATATAAAATAGTTGCAGAGCGTTATCAAGTCACGCTACCTGTTTTTAACACAGGCGGGGGTTTAGGAATTTATTATACTAGAAAAGATCAGCCTCTTTCGATCAAGAGTTACGTTGATGAGCTTATTGCAATCTGTAAGGAGTATTTCTCTGCGGCAGGACTTTCTCTTCCAGAGCTCTGGATAGAACCCGGCAGGAGTATTGTAGGCGAGGCAGGGACCACGCTTTATACTGTTGGTTCAATCAAGAATATACCGTCGGTACGCAAATATATTTCCATTGATGGTGGGATGATGGATAATCCACGACCGGCACTATATCAGGCAGAATACGAGGGTGTTATCGCAAATCGGATGGTTGCAGGAGAATTTGAGCAGGAGATAGTTACAGTTGCAGGGCGTGCTTGTGAATCAGGTGATATATTAATAAAGGATATTACTTTAAATGCGCCTGAATCAGGTGATATTCTGGCTGTTTTTTCTACAGGTGCTTATAATTACTCAATGGCAAGCAACTATAACCGGATTCCGCGACCAGCTCTAGTATTAGTAAAAGATAATGAAGCGGACTTAATTATAGAAAGAGAAAATTATCAGGATCTAATTTCTAAGGACAGAATACCAGAAAGATTACAACATCTGAGGAAGGGGTAAAAAATGGCCTACGAGATTAAGCTTGCTGCTTTTGAAGGACCGCTAGACTTACTGTTGCATTTAATTGAAAAAGAAGAGATGGACATCTACAAAATCGAGATTGCACCAATTACTGATCAGTATATTGCAGCGCTGCATCGCTTAGGGTTAGATGAAATTAGTGATTTCATCGTAATGGCGGCAACTCTACTCTATATAAAAAGCAAGCAATTGTTGCCAGTTCATCAAGAGTTAGTTGATGAAGAGGCTGAAGAGTTCGAGATTGATTCCCGCGAGGCGCTGATAGCCAAGCTGGTTGAATATAAGAAATATAAACATTTTGCAGAAACATTAAGAGATTTAGAGAGTGAACGAAGCAACCTTTATACGCGCAGTTCGATTGATTTTGCGCCGTATTATTCTGATGAGAAAGAAAATCCGATTGGTGATACGACACTCTTTCAATTAATCGCTGCATTTGACCATGTTCTACTAAAGCAAACATATAAACTACCCTATACGAGGGTGGAACGAGAGATTGCAACGGTCGAGGAAAAGATTGAAGAACTTTTAAAAATGTTAATTGATAATAATGGAACAATCATGCTCTCTGATATTTTCATACATAACCAATCAAGACAGCATTTAGTACTTACCTTTCTTGGGATGTTAGATCTGATCAAAGAAAACGCAGTATTTTGCGATCAGGATGAAAACTTTCAGGATATTCGAATTACTTATAATGTTAAATGGGGAGAGAGTAAATTTGGATTACAATAAGATTAAAGCAATCATCGAAGGTCTACTATTTGCAGTGGGTGAAGAGGGAATTGAATTGCGGCAAATAGCGGACATAATTGAATTAGAGACTGAGTCAACCTATGACCTTATTACCGATTTAATGAACGATTATAAACGAGATCAACGTGGAATTCAGCTAGTCCAATATGGTGACTCTTTTCAGTTAACAACGCTTCCTGAGCATGCAGAATATTTTGAGAAACTAGTCTATCTACCAAGTCGGGCAACGCTCTCGCAGGCTTCGTTAGAAACACTTGGGATAGTCTGCTATAAACAACCGGTAACAAAAGCTGAGATCGATGAGCTACGTGGTGTGCAGTCAGATAGTGCTATTCGCACATTGTTAAGTAAAGAACTAATTAAAGAGGCTGGACGGAAGGATACTCTTGGACGACCGATCTTATATGCAACTACGGAAGAGTTTTTAGAGTATTTTGGTTTAGAGAATCTTGAACAGCTACCTCCGTTAATTGAAGATTTAGAACAGGAAGGCATAATTGCCATTTAATAGAGTTTGATAAAATTGAAAGGATGAAAAACTTGGAAAGATTGCAGAAAGTTATCGCCCAAGCAGGTGTCTGTTCACGAAGAATGGCTGAACAGTTGATACAAGCGGGTAAGGTTACTGTTAACGGTAAGATAGTTCAAGAACTCGGTGTAAAGGTAGATCCTTCTAAGGATAGAATCCGCGTTAATGGTGAAGAAATATATATAGATGATGAGCGGGTTGTGATAGTTTTCAATAAACCATCACGAGTAATTACTACTATGAGCGATCCACAGAACAGAGTTAAGGTAATCGATTATATTGATCTAGGTTATCGGGTTTTTCCAATAGGACGATTAGACTATGAGACAGAGGGTCTTCTGTTACTAACTAATGATGGTGAATTAGCTAATAAGCTAATGCATCCGAAATATATGGTAAACAAAGTATATGATGTTACTATTAAGGGGGAGCTTAAAAAGGAAGATTTAAAAGCATTAAGGGAAGGTGTCAAACTAGCAGATGGTATTACAGCACCAGCACACGTTCGTGTAATATCTAAACTTAAAAATCGGAGATCAGTAATTTCAATTACGATCTATGAAGGACGAAAGCGTCAAGTTAGAAGGATGTTTAAAACCTTAGGCTACGAAATTGAAAAGTTGAAAAGAACTGAGTACAGTTTTTTAGATCTTGGTAATCTAAATAGCGGGGAGTACAGGTTTTTGTCGAAAAAAGAGATAGATAGGTTGAGAGAGTTAAATAATTTAGTTTAAGGGGTGAGAAAATGGAAAAAAACAGGGAATATAAAATTCTAATTGTTGATGATGAAAGCAGAATTAGAAGATTATTGAAGATGTACTTAGAACTAGAAGGCTATTTAACTGAAGAAGCTGGTGACGGACTGTCTGCCTTGGAAATGGCTCTAAACAATGACTATGACTTAATCTTGCTTGACTTGATGCTGCCTGAGATGGATGGTTTTAAGGTGTGTGAAAAGATCAGAGAGGTCAAGTCAACGCCAATTATTATGCTAACGGCTAAGGGCGAAGAAATCAACCGAGTACAGGGGTTTGAAATTGGTGCTGACGATTATGTTGTGAAGCCTTTTAGTCCGCGTGAAGTGATTTATCGAGTAAAGGCTATACTAAAGAGAGCTTCTGCGACCACTTACCTTACAACAGAACCTAGTAAAACTAATTACGTAACTGTTTATGATAATTTAGTTATTGACAATGATGCACATAGTGTGACGGTCGATGGCATTGAGGTGAGTTTAACTCCTAAAGAGTACGAGTTATTATTATATCTTGTGAGCTCGCCTGATAAGGTTTTTACGCGTGAAGAATTACTTAAAGATGTCTGGAATTATGTTTTCTTCGGTGACTTAAGAACAGTAGATACTCATATTAAGAGATTACGTGAGAAAATCAACAAAATTTCCCCAAAAACAGCAAAGATGATTATTACCGTCTGGGGAGTTGGATACAAGTTTGGGGTGTCAAATAAGTGATATCGCGTAGCATCGTTGCTAAGCTATGGATAACGATCCTTGCTTTCGTTCTGATAGTTTTCTTAATTTTTAACATGTTTATTTTTAATTATTTTGAAAACTATTACGCTGAATTAGAGGCTAATTTTTTGGAGAACCTAAATAAGGAGCTTAAGTATGTTTTTAATATGATGAGAACTGGTGATTTAGCAGATAATTTTGAATATTACAAACAGACCTTCGATGTTATAGAAGAAATAATAAGCGCTAATGGGACCGAGCTTCAAGTTGCTGAGACTGATGAGGCAGGTCTTTTAATCTTAGAGAATAGTAGACTGAATCAAGGTCATATTGAGCAAATATCTAAACAACCCGGTGAGGTCTTAAGATTAACTTCGATGACCTATAGTAATATATTTACATATAAAGTTTCAAGTTATGACTATTTTGTTCTAACCTATCCAATCTATGATAGCGAAGATAAAATAATTAGAACCTTAGTGTTTTTTCAGTCCTTAAATAGTATGCACGTGCTAATCAACGATTTACGAAAATGGCTCTTGATTTTTGTTCTAGTGGCAGGATTTTTAACTTCGATATTTGCTTTTCTTTTATCCTACCGCGTAGCTGGGCCAATTCGCGAGATGTCGAACGCTGCTAAGCAGTTATCACTTGGCGATTTTAAGACTCGGGTAGAAGTGACTGGTAGTGATGAAATTGGTGAGCTCGGTGATAGCTTTAATCAGATGGCTATTCGTTTAGAGGAGAATGTTCTTACACTATCAAGTGAAAAAGAAAAGCTCGCTAACGTGTTAAGTAGTATGGCTGACAGTGTTATAACCTTTAATACATCTGGGGAAATTATAATGATAAATCCTCCTGGCGAGCAATTGCTTTCTTGGGGCAATCAAGTGCCAGAATTCTTGCTAACTTTGCTTGAGGATGTTCTGGAAAAAGGAAACAATATTGAACGAACAGAAAAACTTGAAGGAAAAAGTTTATCTGTAATTATGGCTCCCTTGTATTTTGGAGATGAAATCAATGGAGCGGTCACCTTGCTTCGCGACGTCACCTATGAACAGAAATTGGTTGGCTTAAGACAGGATTTTCTTACAAACGTATCGCATGAGTTAAGGACTCCAATTTCGATGATTCATGGTTATAGTGAGGCAATTATCGATGGTGTAGTAACTGATCGCCAAGAGCTTAATGAGATAGTGAGTATTATTCATGAGGAGTCATTAAGAATTGGCCGATTAGTAAATGAGCTTTTAGATTTAGCGGGCATGGAATTTGAATTAAATGCACTAAACTATAACGAAATCGATATTAAGAATGTTATAGACAAAACTGTTAAAAAATTCCGCTTGCTAGAAAATAATAAGAATATTAAATTAGTTGCTGATTATGAACAAATGCCTGATATACTGGTCCAGATAGATGTAGACCGTATTGAGCAGGTTCTGACAAATCTACTTGATAATGCAATTAGACACTCCGAAGAAAATGGTGAGATCAGAATTGTTGCTCGCATGAAATCTAATGATAAATTATTGTTAGAGGTTATTGATAATGGAGAGGGAATAAAAGAAGAGGATATTCCCTTCGTTTTTGAACGTTTTTATAAATCTGATAAAGCGCGTACAAGAGTACATTCTGGGATGGGCTTAGGTTTATCAATCGTTAAAAACATTATCGATAATCACCATGGAAGCATCTCAGTGAGGTCGAACAAACCACAGGGAATAATCTTTACGATAATTTTACCGATAAATCAATCAATGAGAAATGATAAATAATTGTAAAAATTTATTTACTATGCTACAATAATCATTATTTTGGAATTCAAAATACGCATTAAAACATTTGTAGGAAGAATGAAAGAGGGGGAGTATTGGTAAATGACTGAATCAACTTTAGTAATAATAGCTTTACTTACCGGTGTCGTTTCTATTATTGTAGCAATTGGCTTCTTATTTTCTGTATTAAAAGAAAGCATGGGTACAGAAAGAATGAAAGAGCTGTCTAATGCAATATTTGAAGGTGCAATGGCATTTTTAAATAGACAGTATAAGACCCTAATACCTATTGTGCTTATAATCACAATAGGGTTACTTTTTGTTAACCCAGATCTTTTCGGTTCAGCAGAGGGGGTTGTTATACCCAGAACTGCACTAGCTGTTTCTTTCTTTATTGGGGCAGTTTTCTCAGCGCTTGCGGGCTATATTGGAATGTTCAGTGCAACAAAAGCTAACGCACGTACAACCAATGCAGCAATCACCGGTATCGGTAAAGCTCTAACAATTGCCTTCCGTAGTGGAGCAGTAATGGGCTTGTCGGTTGTTGGCCTATCGCTAGTCGGTGTTTCAGGTCTTTACTTAATTTATGGTAGTGCATCTGTTATCAATAGCTTCGCTTTTGGTGCCAGCGCCGTTGCATTATTTGCACGGATTGGTGGCGGTATTTTTACAAAAGCTGCCGACGTCGGTGCAGACTTAGTTGGTAAAATTGAAGCAGGAATACCCGAGGATGATCCGCGAAACCCTGCTGTTATTGCAGATAACGTGGGTGATAATGTTGGTGACACTGCAGGTATGGGAGCCGACTTATTTGAATCCTATGCAGCTACAACTATTGCTGCAATGATTATCGGTAGCACAGTTTTAGGCGTTAAAGGTGTTATATTCCCATTATTAGTTGGAGCTGTTGGTATCATTGCTGCAATCATCAGTACTGTCTTTGTTAGATTGAATAATGAGGATGGTAATCCACAAATGGCCTTAAATTTTGGGCTATGGGGAACTAATGTTTTAACTGCAATTGGAGCTATTTTTGTAGCTTATTGGATGTTCCCAGATGTTGCTTTAGGAATCTGGTTAGCTTTATTGTTTGGATTTTTCACTAATCTTGCAATAGGATTTATTACTGAGGTATATACATCATCTGACTATAAAGCTGTTAAAGAGATTGCCGAAGCTTCAAAAACTGGCGCTGCAACTAATATTATTAAAGGCTTGGCAGTCGGTTTAAAAAGTACCTTTGCGCCAATGATTGTGATCGTAATTGCTATTGGTGGATCTTATTTTGTGGCTGAAAACATAGCTGGAGCTGGGCTTGGCATTTATGGTATCGCGATGGCTGCAATGGGAATGCTTGCAACAGCAGGTATGGTTATTGCAATTGACTCTTTTGGACCAGTTGCAGACAACGCTGGCGGTATTGCTGAAATGGCCAAATTAGGACCAGAAGTTCGTCGAAATACGGACCGATTAGATGCTGTTGGTAACACAACTGCTGCGGTTGCGAAAGGTTTTGCGATAGGTTCTGCGGCTTTAACTGCGATGGCTTTATTTACAGCCTACGCTGCTTCCGCTGGCTTATCCGGGATTGGAATCAACCTATTAGAACCAAAGGTTATCATTGGTCTATTTATTGGAGCAGTAGTACCTTTCTTAGTCGCTTCTAGCGCAATGGATGCTGTTAGTAGAGCAGCTGGTAAAATGATTGAAGAGGTGAGAAGACAGTTTAGAGAAATCCCAGGAATCATGGACGGAACGGGCAGACCTGACTACGCAAAATGTGTTGACATTAGTACTCGCGCCGCTCTTAAGGAAATGATTGTACCAGGTATGATTGCAATTCTTACGCCGATAATTGTTGGTTTTAGTTTAGGGCCTGTTGCCCTTGGAGCAACTTTGGCAGGAGCAACTGCAACTGGTGTTCTCTTAGCTATGTTCATGTCAAACTCTGGTGGCGCATGGGACAATGCGAAAAAGTATATTGAGTCTGGTGCTCACGGTGGTAAAGGAACCCCAGCGCATGAAGCTGCAGTTATTGGGGATACAGTAGGGGATCCATTCAAGGATACTGCTGGACCTGCAATGAACCCACTGATTAAGGTTATGGGTACAATATCATTAATTATTGCACCAATTTTAGCTACATTATTTATGTAATATTAATTATCTACAAATATAAAAGGAGTTGAATCTATGATTCAACTCCTTTTTATAATTTTAATTATTCAGTAATTTTTATTGCATCTGTCGGGCAGCTATCACTAGCATCGTGCACATCCTCATGAAAATCCTCTGGGATTTCAGCAGTATTCTGATTATCATCGATAATGTTGAAGGCAATTCCGTCATCATCATAATCAAAGACATCAGGAGCTACTGATCCGCATGCACCGCAAGCAATACATAAATCCTTTTCAACATAAACTTTCATAACTTCACCTCCAAGGCACTAAAAAATAGTGCGACATACAGTAAACTATATCACTTTACTTATATTAAATATATTTAATACATTTTGCAAGTGCAAACGTCGTTTACACTAAAATAAAAATAAACAATAACACATTTGTTAGGGAAAAGTTGAGTTTTTAAAGTAACAATTGGTCCAAATATGGTATTATATAAACAAGTGTTTAATTTTATTAAATTGATGATAAATTAAGGTGAAAGGGTGGTAAAAGTCATGGACGATTTTCCGTTTAATAAAAATAACAATAAATATGTTCAGGAATATAAACCGGGAGAAGCTAGTTTTCCGCCAAGAAGTACGATTCATGGTGTTAAGGACGAGGATGCTCCCAAAAATGATAAGTTATCGAAGATTATTTTTAGTGCCTTTGGCTTCTTAATTGTAATAGCTATTATTTTATTCTTGGTTTTCGGTGGCTCCGGTGACGACCCTGAAGATAAAGACCCAGCAGGTAATGACAGTCAAGTTGAAGAACCTGGAGATAAGACAGATAAGCCGCCGACGGATCCGGATGATATTATAATTGAAAAACCAGAAGAGCTACCTATAATTATTGAGCCTGGAGATGACAAGCCGCCGGTAGTAGAATCACCAGTAGTGGATCCACCATCTGAACCAACTTCTCCAGGAACGCCTACACCACCAACAGGTCCAGGCGAGACACACACGGTGAAAGCGGGAGAGACTTTATTTTCTATTAGCCAGAAATATTATGGTGGAGGCTATCTTGAAAGGCTTGCTGCTTTTAATAATATTGATGATCCAGCCTACTTAATGGTTGGAACAGTTCTTAAAATTCCTAAGAAAGAATTGTTAAATTAGATTATCTATTATAAAATGATTTCTGTATAAAATTTTATTTGTGGCATAATGCCTCTGATAAAACACATATATAATTATAAAAGGAGAGGAGTATAGTATATGTCAAAATTACCTATCAAGAATGATCAAGGATTTTTTGAAATTCGTCTAGAATCTATCGGCGGCTTGGGAGCTCATCTTGCAGGGAAAATGCTTGCAGAAGCTGGAATTCTTGGTCTTGGTCTAAATGGTGCACACTTTTCGTCGTATGGTTCAGAAAAGAAAGGTAGCCCAATTAAGTCTTTTGTTCGTTTCGGTGAGGGAGATATACGAATTAGTAGTCCTGTTGAGCGTCCACATATTGTTGCAGTCTTCCATGAAGCTTTATTTAAAACTATTGATGTTGCAAACGGACTCTATCCAAATGGGGTAATTTTAGTAAATACAACTAAATCTCCAGACGAGATCCGTGCCCTCTTAGGCTTGAAATCAGGGACAGTTGCTGTGGTTGATGCTTTAAATATTTCTGTTGAGGAAAAAACACGTGTTAACACGGCAATACTTGGCGCATTACTAAGAATGGCAGATTTCCTAGATCCAGCCGCTATGAAAAAGGTTATCGAGGATACCTTTGGTGCTAAATACCCACATTTAGTTGAGTCAAATATTAGGACTTTTGATCGTGGCTACAACGAAGTACAATTCAAAACCTATGAAGATGAAAGTGGAGTGCCCGCTGAGTTCGCGCGTCCGCAACCACTATATGGCTATGAAACACAGCCGATCGGTGGGAATATAATAAACCCAGGCAATTCTATTTCTAGAGATTTAAGCTCATCAAGACAAGGATTCATACCTGAGCTAGATTTAGATGCTTGTATTCATTGTGCTAAATGTGATATTGTCTGTCCGGATTTATGTTTTGAGTGGGTTCAAGGCGAGGATAAGCGAGGTAGGCCACAAATGTTTTTACGTGGACTTGATTATCAATATTGCAAAGGCTGCTTAAAATGTGTTGAAGCTTGTCCGACAGATGCTCTAAAGACAATTCGTGAAGTAGAAGGATACACTGAAAAACATGGTATATCACAAGATTTTAAATTAGAATCAAATTAGAGGAGGGTGAGGAAATATGACAGTTCAGAATCAACAGAAAACTGACATTTTAACTGGTAATGAAATGGCTGCCTTATCGATAGCCCAGATGAACTATCATGTTATGGGGTATTATCCAATCACCCCATCTACTGAGATTGCGGAAATTTTGGATGAGATGAAAACTAGAGGTGAGCATAATATCAAAATGATACCAGCTGATGGTGAACACGGTTCTGCTGGAATCAACTATGGTGCTGCAACTGGTGGGGGCAGAGTTTTCAATGCCACAAGTGCTAATGGTCTACTCTATATGTTGGAGCAATTACCAGTACAATCAGGAACGCGGTTCCCGATGGTAATGAATCTGGTTATGCGCTCAATTAGTGGTCCGCTGAATATTCGCGGCGACCATTCAGATTTATATTACGCTTTAAATATTGGCTGGCCAATCCTTGTGGCCAAGGATCCACAGGCAGTATATGACTTTAATATTATAGCGACAAAGTTAAGTGAACATAAAAATGTAAGGTTACCGGTCATTGTTGCGTTTGATGGTTTTATCACTTCGCATCAGAAGCGCCGCGTAAACTTTTTCGAGGACCGCAAGGTTGTTCAGGATTTTGTTGGTGAGATACCAAAGGGCTATGTTACATCGTTAGACGCGAAGAACCCTGTTACGATTGGCGGTTATATGAATGACGATTATATCAACAATAAGTATCAGCAGTCGCTTGCAATGTATGAGGCAGCGGACGCTTTCGAGGAGATTGCCACAGAATATAAAGCAATTTCTGGGCGCGATTATAAGGCATTAGACTTATATTTGATGGAGGATGCTGAGATTGCTGTGTTTTTACTAGGGTCAGCAGCTGAAACAGCTAAGGATGTTGCCGATAATCTACGCAAGAAAGGAATAAAGGCTGGGGTAATCTCACCTAATATGATTAGACCTTTCCCACAAGCTGCAATCCGCGAGGCATTAAAGAATGTGAAGGGACTTCTAATCGGTGAAAGAGCAGATTCCTATGGTGCTTATGGTGGCAATATAACACAGGAAGTTAAAGCAGCTATTCAATCTGATAAAGATAATAGTACCGTTGTTCTAACAAGAGTATTTTCTCTGGGCGGTAAAGACTACTATTCAGATGAAATCGAAGATTTCTTTAAACTGGCTTCGGAAGCTGCGGAAGTTGGCTACGCTGAGGTTCCTTTTGATTACTATGGAGTTTACCCTGGTGAAGCAGGAGTAGTGCCTGAGCGTGTATTAGCAGATATTACTAATGATTGGAAGACAGGTCTAATCGATGTGTCTTTGGATGAAGAAACCAATAAATTAAAGGTCAAAATCCCACCAATTCGTAGTTTAACCATTAAGCCAAAAAGACTAGCACCTGGTCATGGAGCTTGTCCAGGTTGCGGAATTTACTCTGGACTGGAAACTTTCTTTAAGGGTATTGAAGGTGACATTGTTGTGCTTTTCCATACAGGTTGTGCAATGGTTGTCTCAACCGGTTATCCATATAGCTCACATAAAGGGACATATATTCATAATCTATTCCAGAATGGGGCAGCAACATTATCAGGTGTTGTAGAAATGTTCTGGGAGAAGAAACGCCGCGGTGAGATTGAGGTTGGTGATGACTTCACCTTCATTATGGTTTCTGGTGACGGTGGTATGGATATTGGTATGGGTCCAGCAATTGGTGCAGCACTGCGTAATCACAAAATGATTATCGTTGAGTATGATAACGAAGGTTATATGAACACCGGTTCACAACTTTCTTACTCAACACCGATGGGTCACCGCACGACTACCTCAGGGGTTGGGAAATGCCAACAGGGTAAATCTTTCCATCATAAAGATACAGCTCAGATTATGGCAGCGACTAATATCCCTTACGTATTTACAGGCACAGAGTCGCATCCGCAGGATCTAATTAGAAAGGCAGCAAAAGCACAGTGGTATGCAAACAACGTTGGTTTGGTCTACGGAAAGATACTGAGTGCTTGCCCGCTTAACTGGATTTCTAAGGATCAGGACGGTAGCACAATAGTTGAAAATGCGGTTAATTCTTGTTTCTTTCCTTTATACGAAATCGAAAATGGTATTACTACGATAACTTATGATCCGGAGGAAAAGGGTAATAGAGTAGCTGCGGCAGAGTGGCTAAAGTTAATGGGTAAAACACGTCATCTCTTAAAACCAGAGAATGTAGATTTGCTTAATAATTTCGAGGCAGAAGTCGAGTTAAGATGGCAACGGTTAAAAGAGAAAGACCAGAACCCACTTCTATAAAAGTTTAGAAAGAGGTTATCAGTAAAATGCTGATAACCTCTTTTTATAGAAATAATTAATTTAATTGCTAAGATTACTCGTATATTACCTCAGTAGGCAGAACAAATTCATAGCCTTGCTTCAGAAGATTTGCAAGAATCTTATCCAAAGCAAGTGCTGTAATTTCGATATCATGCATTAGGATATTGGCACCGGGGAAAACACTATTAGTTACTTCATCAATTAATTCATCATAACGTTCTGGATTGATAATTTCCCAGTCACGAGAGCCCAGGGACCAATTCATTTTCTGTATGTTCTGTTTTCGAAGAATATCGTCTAAAAATGGATTCTTCGCTTGCGCTCCATAAGGTGGACGTAGATATCTAACATCCTCGCCGGTAATCTCTTTTATTAAAACGTTTAAACGATTGACTTGACTCTCAGTCTCTTCACGTGTAGTAATTTCATTTAAATTCTCATGACCCCAAGTATGATTACCAATTATATGCCCACGGTCATAAATTTCTTTAATCAGTTCTCTGTCACGGTCAGCGTAATAACCAGTTACAAAGAAAATGGCCTTAGCATCATATTTATCAAGTGTGTCAAGGATTGTGGCCGTATGTAGCCCCTTTGGTGCATCATCAAAAGTTAGCAATACTGGTTTGGTAGTGTTATCTGGATCGACAGCTTTAATAAGATAATTATTTACATTCACATAGTACTTTTCCGCTTGCTCTACTGGTAAAGTAGGGTCTTCTACATCACTTTCAGGCTTGCTTGGCGCAGGTTCGTTATCTGGTTGTGTTCCGTCATTGTCACCCTCCGATGAATTCGTACAAGCAGCTAAAAGTAGTCCTAAGGCAATTATCAAAATAAAAACCGTCCATTTCCAAGAAAATTTTTTCATGCAGCTGATCCTCATTTCGAATATAGTAGTTTTATCATTATATATAAGTTATCATTATTGTCTTAAAGTATAAAGCCCTAAATACACTTACCAAAAAGCGATTTGACATTTAATTCTGATTAACATTTAATAGTAGTAATAAGATTAAACAGGAAGGGAGTGTCACTTTTATGCGCGTCGAAAGAATTAACAATAATAAAATAAAAATCTTTCTTACAAATGATGATTTAAACGATCGAGGACTTAAAAAAGAAGATTTATGGAGTGATGTTCCGAGGGTTCATGAATTTTTTAATGAAATAATGGAAGAAGCATATGAACAGATTGGTTTTCAAATAACAGGACCGATTGCAGTAGAAATCTTTGCTCTACCTGCTCAAGGTATGGTTATAGTAGTTACTAATGGGAATGACAAACATAACGAAGAAGAAAATTACGGTGACCTGTATTCACTCGAGATGACACTTGAAGTGGGCGACACGATCATTTATGCCTTTGACGACTTTGAATGCTTACTGGGGGCAATTGAACGTGTAAATTCCTATTTAGTATATGGTGGACAGCTACACTTTTACAATGAAAAATATTACTTAGTATTTGATGTCTTGGATGTGATTGAAAAAGAATTAGATGGCTTTATTTCATTGCTTTCCGAATTTGGCTCAGTATCTTCAATCACCAAGACTTTATTAGATGAGTATGGTAAATTGATTGTTGCTGAGGATGCAACAAAAGTTATCTGCGCCAAATTTATTAGATAGAGGTGGCACAATGAAGAATATAGCAGTAATTTATGGTGGGAAATCGCTGGAAAGAGAAGTATCTCTTAGAAGCGGTGCAGGAGTTATCGCTGCTCTTAAGCGACTCGGGTATAATGTTAGGGGAATTGATTTTGAATCAATCGATTTCATTTATGAACTCGAGGAGATTGACCTTGTTTTTCTGGCATTACATGGGATTTATGGTGAAGATGGTAGGATTCAAAGCGTATTAGATATTATGGGGATGCCCTATGTCGGCTCTGGTGTTCTAGCTAGCTCACTTGCCATGGATAAATCGCTTTCTAAACTAATCTTTAAAGAGGCGGGAATTAGAACTGCACCAGATTATCTCGCAAAAAGAAAGGACACAATTCAGCAGATTAACGAACAGGTTCGCTGCAGTTTAAGCTATCCAATAGTAGTAAAACCCAATCTTGAAGGATCATCAATTGGGCTAAGCTTTGTTGATAACGAAGAGGAATTAATTAGAACTTTAGAGTCCACTTTTACTGATTATGATGAACTTCTACTAGAAGAATGTGTGACAGGCAGAGAAGTTACGGTTGCAGTGATCGAAGATTCAGAAGGCGCGAAGGCCCTACCAATTATTGAAATAATACCTAATCTTGGCAAATACTATAATTATGATTCTAAGTATGCAGCTGGTGGGAGCGAGCATATTGTTCCCGCTGAAATAGAACCAGAGCAAGCAGAACTTTTAAAGAACTGGGCGCTAGCCGCTTTTAACAAAATTGGATGTCGTTCATTTGCAAGGGTAGATTTCATTATTCCAGACGATGGCACGGACCCAGTTATACTAGAAATAAATACATTACCAGGTATGACTGAAACTAGCCTTGTGCCAGATGCTGCGCAGGCAATTGGACTTAGTTATGATCAATTAGTTGATCTCTTAGTGGAAACTGCTTTTAGTAGAGCATAAAGATAATTTATTTGAGTGGATTATTTGATAAATACCGATTCTTATGTTAATATTCATAGAGTGTTTTCATTTAGTAGGCAGCGCCTACTATATTATTGCGAAAAATCTCTTAAAATTATTTTAATTGTATAAGAAAGTGGTGTTAATTTATGAGCTTTTATAAATTAGCCAGAGGACTTGCGAGATTATATTTGAGATTTTTTTACAGGTTAGATGTTAGAGGCTTAGATAAAATCCCAGCCGAAGGACCTGTTGTACTTGCGTCAAATCATGTCAGTAACATTGACCCGATTATTATTGGGTGTAGCATTGATCGAGAGGTTCACTTTATGGCAAAAAGTGAACTGTTCAGGTGTAAGTGTTTTGCTATAGTATTATCATGGTTAAAAGCCTTCCCTGTAAATAGAAGAAGCAACGACCGTGTAGCATTGAAAAAAGCAATTCGATTACTGGCAGAGGGTAAGGTGCTAGGTATTTTCCCTGAGGGAGAGCGCAGACGGGACGTTACAGTAGGAAAGGGCCACTCAGGAGCAGGTTTTGTTGCTTTAAAGACTGGCGCAACTATTATACCGATTGGTATCGTATCTGAGTTTAGACTTTTTAAATCGATTGTATTAAATTTTGGTGATCCTATAACACTTGAGGAATATCAAGGTCAGCGGACGTCAACAGAGCTTGTGAATGAAGTGACGGAGCACCTTATGGATAGAATCAGAGAACAAGTGCTTGAAGCACAAGAAGGCACAAAATAATTTATTACAAATTTGTGAATAGCTTTAGTATTTTAAGGAGGGTTTGTATTGGTGGAAGTTAAAGAAGAGCAATTAGAAGAAGAAAATACAGCAGGGGAGAATCCATGGGAGAAGCTTGCTGCATTACATGCTAGTGGTGAAAGCTTTACGGTAACAATTGCTGAGGTCGTTAAAGGTGGTTTAGTTACCGATATTGGCGTGCGAGCTTTTATTCCAGCATCTTTAGTAGACAAAGCCTATGTGGAGGATCTATCTACATATAAGGATACGAGTTTGGAAGTGATTGTGACTGAATTCGATCAGGAAAAGAACAAAGTAATTCTTTCCCACAAGGATGTTCAACTAGCAGAAGAAAACAAGGTCAAGCAAGAAATGATTAAAGACCTGAAAGTTGGAAGTGTTATAGATGGAACGGTACAACGAATTGCTCCTTTTGGACTTTTTGTTGATATTGGTGGCATCGATGGCTTAGTTCACATCTCTGAATTAGCTTGGGAGCGAGTTGAGAAACCTGAAGACTTATTTAAAGTTGGAGAAGTTGTTAAAGTAAAAATTATTAAAATAGACGATGAAAACAATAAGATAAGTTTAAGTATTAGAGAAACGATTGAAAATCCTTGGGATGAGGAAATTAAGAACTTTACAGTAGGTAATATTTATAAGGGTAAGGTTACTAGACTCACTAACTTTGGCGCTTTCATTGAGCTCTCACCGACAATAGATGGTTTGGTACACGTATCGCAGATTTCAAAAGAGCACGTATCTAATCCGGGCGACGTTCTAAAAAAAGGACAAGAAGTTACTGTAAAAATAATTGATATAAAGCCGGAGCTAAGACGCATAGGCCTTAGCATACGTGAAGCTGACGAGGATCAATTTATTGAATTGTCTAAAGAATTTCTTGATAATAAGAGTTTAAACCAAAATATTGGTGATTTATTTGCTGACCAATTTAAAAAACTAAAATAGAATAAGATAGTAATTAAAGACAGCTCAATTGCCAGCAATTGAGCTATTTTTGTTAAATTGCATTATAATTATAATAAGAAATGTTATTGAAAGGTTGTAATGAGATGGCAAAACCAACAGTTGCTATAGTAGGCAGACCTAACGTCGGTAAGTCGACGATTTTCAATCGATTGGCTGGATCACGCATCGCAATTGTAGAGGATAAGCCTGGAATCACACGTGACCGGATTTACAGCTCTAGTGAGTGGCTTGATTATAACTTTAGCATAATTGATACAGGCGGTATCGAGCTCAATCATGATGACCCAATTATCCAACAGACGAAAATGCAGGCAGAACTTGCGATTGAAGAAGCAGACGTCATTATTTTTATTGTCGATGGACAGAGCGGTTTAACTAATGTCGATAAGGAAATTGCACTATTTCTTTACCGTTCGCGCAAACCTGTCGTCTTAGCAGTTAATAAGGTCGATAACATTAAAATGCAAGAAAATGTATTTGAATTTTATGAATTAAATCTCGGAGAACCATTTCCAGTATCGGGCTCACACGGAATCGGTTTTGGCGATTTATTAGATGCAGTTGTCTTACATTTCCCTGAAGCTGTAGAAGATAATTATGATAGTGACGTAATCAGAGTTGCTGTGATTGGCCGCCCTAACGTTGGTAAATCTTCTTTGGTTAATGCGCTGCTTGGAGAGGAACGAGTTATAGTAAGTGATATTGCTGGAACGACAAGAGATGCAATTGATAGCTTTATTTCTATTGAGGGTCAGGACTTCGTTCTTATTGATACTGCTGGCATGAGAAGGCGCGGCAAAGTTTATGAAAAGACGGAAAAATATAGCGTTTTAAGGGCCTTAAAGGCGATTGAGGATGCAGAGGTAGCTCTGATAATTATCGATGGCAATGAGGGCATTATAGAACAGGACAAAAAGATTGCAGGATATGCTCACGAGGCTGGACGCGCTTGTATTTTTGTTGTTAATAAATGGGATATAGTTGAAAAAGATGACAAAACGATGCGGAGATTTACAGAGGATATCCGCGATCAATTCCAATTTATGAGTTACGCACCGATACTGTTTTTATCGGCTCTGACGAAGAGTAGAGTTAATCAAGTTTTTCCGATGGTTATAGAAGTTGCTGAGGCTTATTCTACACGTATAAAGACATCTGTCTTAAATGATGTTCTATTTGATGCAGTTGCTCTTAACCCACCAGCAATGGTCAAAGGTAAGCGTCTAAAAATAGGCTATTCGACACAGGTGGCAGTAAAACCGCCAACCTTTGTTATATTTGCGAACGAACCGGAAATTATGCACTTTACCTACCGTCGATATTTAGAGAATAAAATTAGGGAAGCATTTGACTTTACCGGCACACCTATTCATATAATCATACGTAAAAAAGATGACAATAGAATTTAAGGAGGTAAATATCGATGAATTGTCCTGAAAGAATTGCTGTTATTGGTTCAGGGAGTTGGGGAACTGCTCTAGCAATAGTATTAGCAAACAATGATATAAATGTAGATTTATATACATTATTTCCTGAGCAGCAGGATGAAATGAATATTCAGCATACGAATAATGCCTATCTACCAGGTGTAGTGCTTAGCCCGAAAATAGTAGCTAGCACCTATTTAAACAGCGTAGTAGCTGATAAGGAGTATATCCTATTAGTAGTACCATCACACGCAATGCGTTCTGTTGTGAGGGAAATCAAACCGTTTATTCGTGAGAGCACTGTGTTGATTCATGCAACTAAAGGGATTGAATTAGAAAGCTACTTAAGGATGAGTGAAGTAATCAAAGAGGAATTGCCTGAGTTACCGGATGGTAATATTGCTGTGCTTTCAGGGCCGAGTCACGCAGAGGAGGTAAGTAGACAGTTGCCGACAACAATTGTTGCGGCGAGCACGGACTTAGCAATTGCTAAACGGGTGCAGGATCTATTTATGAATAACGATTTTCGCGTTTACACGAATGATGACGTCATTGGAGTTGAATTAGCAGGCTCTTTAAAAAATATAATTGCTCTAGGGGCGGGAATGTCTGATGGCCTTGGTTTTGGTGATAACGCAAAAGCGGCGCTGATCACACGTGGTTTGACGGAAATTTCGCGCCTGGGGATTGAGTTAGGTGCTAAAGCTACAACTTTTACCGGACTTGCTGGGGTTGGCGATTTAATCGTAACCTGTACCAGTCAGCATAGTCGCAACTGGCGTGCAGGGTATAGCCTGGGACAAGGGGAAGAACTCGAAGCTGTATTAGATAAAATGGGTATGGTTGTTGAAGGGGTTAAGGCAACTAAAGCAGCCTACTACTTGGCGGAAAAACATAATATAGAAATGCCAATTACAACAGAAACCTACCGAGTTCTTTTTGAAGGCAAAAGCCCACAAGATGCCGTTAACGATTTAATGGGACGGGGGAAAAAGGAAGAGATATAAATCTAACATAAATTATACAATTTATGTTATAACTATTGATTTTACAAGGTTTGTATATTATCATTATGTTATCAGTAAATCATTTAAAGGTTTTCATTTTCTCAAGATAAGTTTAATTATTTTATATAAAGGAAATTTATTTTGGGGGGAGGTGAGTTTTATGAATAAGACTGAATTGATCGCAGAGGTTGCTGCAAAAGCTGAACTTACTAAAAAGGACGCTGGTAAAGCTGTTGACGCTGTATTTGCTTCTATTACAGAGGCATTAAAAGAAGGCGACAAGGTTCAAGTTATCGGGTTTGGAAGCTTCGAGGTACGCGATAGAGCTGCTCGTATGGGGCGTAATCCACAGACTGGCAAGGAGATTAAGATTGCTGCAAGCAAGGTACCTGCATTTAAGGCTGGCAAAGCATTAAAAGACACGGTAAACGCTGGTTAATAATAAAGAATGGTACATATAGTAATAAGAGTTACATTTATATGTAACTCTTATTTCTTTTGATAAGATATTTCGGGATATAGCTCAGCTTGGGAGAGTGCTAGTCTGGGGGGCTAGAGGTCATGGGTTCAAATCCCATTATCCCGACCATTTAGCTTTTACAATTAATAATAATGAGAACAGTTTGAATATGATATAATATCTCATGATTATGCTTATTGATGGATTTGTAGAAGGAGCATTGGAATAACTTGGATAATCTACTTAATGATTTAGAAGAGATAAAAAAGGAAATTGTGCTTTTATCTAGGCAGATTTATGTGGACCGCTACCTTGAGATACCAGCGATTTCGCTTGTACCATTACAATTGCTGAATTTATACTTATATCGTGCTCAGTTTGATACTAAATTACGCAGGATGATTATAGTAACTACAGGTCTGATTCAGCATGGATTGGATATGCATGACCAAGTTACAAACAATCAAGAGATTCTGCCTGCTCGTATAACTAAACGGCAGATTCAAATTCTTGCTGGCGATTATTATAGTAGCATCTGCTATCAGATTATGGCACAAGAGAACTTTACAATGCATGTTCGGAATTTGGCACAAGGAATTACCGAAAACTCTGCTGCTAAGATGCAATTATATGATTTTAATGGTGAGAATAATTTTGAATGTAACCAAGAGTTGGTTGACTTAATAAAAACTCGCGAGTCTGCACTATATACAGAATTTCTAACCGGGAACCTGAAGCAGTCAGAACAGGAGGCTTGGCGGGTAATCCTTGAAAATACAATATTATTGTCACAGCTATCTGTGCAAGAAAAACTTGAAACTATTTCTGACGATACACTTGCTTTTTATTTGATTCGATCTAACGCAAATAATGCTGAGATGACTGCACTTTATCAGTCAGCTAATACTAGCGAATTCCAAATAAAGATAAACTACCTATACAATAACTATGGGATAAAAAAGAAAATTCTAGATATAAAAAATAGATTAAAGATAGAGACAAATGAAATGATTGATTTAATAAAAGAACCTGAAATTCAGAAAGAATTACTTCGTTTACTTGATGAAACAGACAATTTAATATAGTGATTAAAGATACTATCCAAATGGAGGTTATCTACTTGAATAAGAGTGAGCTTGAGGGTACAGCGAAGGAAGAATATGTACACTCTGTCTTTGAGGATATTGCGCCCAAGTACGACTTTATGAATGATTTAACCAGTCTTCGATTTCATAAAATATGGCGACGCAAAACAATGAACAAACTAGATATTAAGCCGGGTCAATCTGCGATTGATATCTGCTGTGGCACTGGTGACTGGACACTTGATTTAGTCGATGGCTCAAAAACAGGAAAAATCGTGGGACTTGATTTTAGCGGCAAGATGCTCGAAATTGCGCGCAAGAAACTGGACCAACATGGCGGACAAGATGTTGATTTATTAGAAGCAAACGCAATGGATTTACCTTTTGCTGCTGACCAATTCGACTACGCAACAATTGGTTTTGCTTTAAGAAATGTACCTGATATTAAACAGGTTTTATCGGAGATGGCTAGAGTTGTTAAGCCTGGCGGCAAAGTTGTTTCATTAGAACTTTCGCAGCCAACGATGCCACTTTTTCGACAACTTTATTATTTTTATTTTAAACGAATCCTACCTTTTTTAGGAAAAGTATTTGCTAATAGTTACGAGCAGTATGCTTGGTTACCAACCTCCTTAACTAATTTTCCTAATCGTAAGGAGTTGGCTAAACTTTTTGCGGAAGTTGGTTTAGTAAATATTGAGGACTATCCTTTAACTGGTGGAATTGCTGCTATTCATATCGGAGAAAAGAGGGAGATTGAAAATGGCTTATAAAGATATTCGTGAATACTTTACTCTTATTGAGAGTAAAGGCTTGCTTAAGCGAATTACTACAGAGGTTGATCCCGAGCTAGAGATTGCTGAAATAACGGACCGTATTTCGAAATTGCCGGGTGGCGGTTACGCACTGATGTTTGAAAATGTTAAAGGTTACGATATGCCAATAGTAACTAATGCCCTTGGCTCGCTCGAGCGAATCTCTCTTGCTTTAGAAGTTTCTAAACTTGATGATATAGCTGATCGTTTATTAGAATTTCTAGATATTCCGACCGCTGCGACTTCGGGTGATACATCGATGTTTGCTAAATTAAAAGCACTACCAAAACTGGCCGAAATTGGAAACTTTATGCCAAAGCTCGTTAAGAGCGGACCATGCCAGGATGTCGTGATAACTGAAGGTGCGGATTTAAATGATTTTCCTATTCTAAAAACCTGGCCACTCGATGGCGGGAAATTTATTACTTTGCCAATGGTCTTTTCTAAGGATCCAGAGACTGGTGCCCGCAACTGCGGAATGTATCGCATGCACGTTTACGATGGGCAGACCACTGGCATGCACTGGCATAAGTTAAAAGACGGAGCAGCTCATGCTGAAAAACTTAGGAAAATGGGCAAAACCAAATTAGAGGTTGCGGTTGCGATTGGATCTGATCCTGCTGTTATCTATTCCTCTGGTTCGCCACTACCACCAATGATCGATGAGATGATTTTAGCTGGATTTCTGCGCAAAGCACCGGTTGAACTAGTAAAATGTAAAACAGTCGACCTTGAGGTTCCGGCCAATTCGGAAATAGTTCTGGAAGGCTATGTTGATATCGATGATCTAAGGATGGAGGGACCCTTTGGCGATCATACTGGATTTTACTCGCTAGCGGATTTATATCCGACCTTCCACCTAACAGCGATTACACATCGTAAAGATCCAATTTTTATGGCTACACTTGTCGGTAAACCACCGCAAGAGGATGTTTATTTGGGTAAAGTGACTGAGCGTCTTTTCTTGCCAGTTATTCAACTCGTTCTGCCTGAGGTAGTCGATTATAGTATGCCGGCCGAGGGCGTCTTTCATAATTGTGTAATTGTTTCTATTAAGAAAAAATATCCTTTTCATGCTGAAAAAGTGATGAATGCATTATGGGGCTTAGGACAGATGGCGCCAAGCAAGCTAATTATCATTGTTGATGAAGATGTTAATGTTCATGATTATTCTGAAGTAGCTTGGAGAGTATTTAGTAATATTGACCCCAAGCGCGACGTCGTTTTTACCCGTGGGCCATTAGATGATTTAGATCATTCTTCGCCAATCCAATTTGCTGGTTCTAAAATGGGAATTGATGCGACAAGAAAGTTACTCGGTGAGGGACATGACCGAGAATGGCCGCCTGATGTTGAAATGTCAACGGAAATCAAAGAGTTAGTAGACCGAAAGTGGGGAGAGTATGGCATCAAGTAAGATTAGAGTTTTCTTGGAGATGATTAAATTTGAACATACAATTTTTGCATTGCCATTTGCCTATTTAGGAATGGTAATTGGCAGCTATGAGAAATTTAATCAACTACCAAGTTGGAGCGAATTTTTGTGGATAACATTAGCCATGGTTGGTGCACGTACCGCTGCCATGGCTTTAAATCGTTTGATTGATAGTGCGATTGATAAATCAAATCCGCGTACAGCAACACGAGCTATACCAGCTGGAAAACTAAGTATTAAGGAAACAGTAATATTTGTTGCTATTTCATTATTTATATTTATAATAGCGACGTTTCAACTCTCGCCACTGGCGATTAAACTACTGCCAATTGCTCTTGTAATTCTTGTGTTTTATTCCTATACAAAACGATTTACTTGGTTGTGCCACTTTTTTCTGGGTGCAGCGATTGGTCTTGCGCCCATAGCAGCATGGATAGCAATAACTAACGAAATCACCTTTCCGGCAGTTGTACTTTACATTATTGTTGCATTATGGACTGCTAGCTTTGACATAATTTATGCCACGCAAGATGTAGAGTTTGACCGGGAGCACAGACTTCATTCGATACCAGTTCGCTTCGGTATTAGAAATTCTTTAATTATTGCTCGTGTTATACATGGGTTAACGATTCTGGGATTGCTATTGTTCTATTTTCTAGTTGATGTCGGTATCTGGTATATAATAGGTGTGATAATTGCGAATTTTATTCTACATTATGAACATTCAATTATTTCGCCAACAGATTTATCACGCTTAAACACTGCATTTTTTACGATGAATGGGATTCTCAGTGTAGTAATTTTCTTGTTCACCTTTGTAGATATACTTGTTAAACTATATTGGTGATCTTTTGTATTATTAGCTTCAGGAGGCGTTAGCAAATGAGCCAGATTCAACTTGGCAGAATTTCATATAGTAACATGTGGCCGATCACTCATTTTTTCGATGAGAGTATTTTTGCGGGTGAGGTTGACTTTATAGAACAGGTTCCCAATCAGCTGAACAAAAAGATGGCGGAAGGCGAGATCGATATTGGTGCAATTTCCTCTTTTGCTTATGCCGAAAATGCTGAGAATTATCTGATTCTGCCTAACCTTTCAGTAAGTTGCTATGGAAATATTGGTTCAATCTCTCTTTATCATAAGCTACAAATTGCTGAGTTAAACCAGCAGAAGGTTGCACTAACAAATACATCATTGACATCAGTAAATCTGTTGCGCATTATACTTGAGGAGTTCTATCGGGTTCAACCAGACTACATAACCGTTGCGCCAGTAATTGAAGAGATGATGAAGAATGCCCAAGCGGCTTTATTGATTGGCGATGAAGCCTTACTGGCCAGCTTAAGTCATAGTGAGAGGCCACTTTATCAACACTTAGATTTAGGAGCTGAGTGGCTGCAACAGACAGGGAAATGGATGGTATTTGCCCTTTATGCAGTTCGCAAGGAGACTTATCTTAAATATCCAGAATTGGTTGAGCGAATTTACCGCGAATATATAAATAGCAAGGCACGGGGATATCAACAGATCGCGGAGATTATCGCAGCGGCACGTCAGCGCTATGGTGGTTCTGATGAATTCTGGCAGGGGTATTTTGCTGGATTATCGCATGACTTAACTGCCAAGCAACAGGATGGGTTAAGTCATTACTATAAATTAGCCGTAAAAATCGGGGCATTGACTGCTGAGCCCGAGTTAGAAATTATTGATTTTGGGGACTAAGCATAAATAATATAATTAGGAGCCGAGAATGACCTTAGAAGGTATTTATTTTGACATGCGAAAAGATTTAAAGGAAATTGAACGCGAGCTTGCTGACGCAATCAGAACTGAGCAGGATGTGCTTTACGATGCCTCTTATCAGCTGTTTAGAGCGGGTGGTAAGAGAATTAGACCGGTTTTTGTCCTCTTGGCTGGCAACTTCGGTAATTTCAATTTCTCCAAACTAAAAACCGTTGCGGCATCACTCGAGTTAGTTCATATGGCAACGTTAGTTCACGATGATATTATTGATGATGCTGATCGTCGTCGCGGCAAGCTGACAGTTAAAGCAGAATGGGATAATCGGGTTGCGATGGCGACTGGCGATTACCTGCTAGCAAAATTTCTTCTACTAATTACCGAACTGGATAATCCTGAATTACATCGATTAGTATCGCAGGCATTAGTAGAGATTGTGGAGGGAGAAATTGATCAGATTCGCGATTTAAACAAGTGGGATCTTTGCTTTCGAGAATATTTACGAAGGATTAAAAGGAAAACCGCTCTTTTAATTGCTCTTTCTACTCAACTTGGAGCCTTGGTAAGTGATGCTGATCCAGAGGTTGTTCGAAACCTGTATAGATACGGTTATTATACGGGGATGGCTTTTCAGGTCATCGACGACGTGCTTGATTTTACTGGCACGACTGAAGAATTAGGGAAACCTGCCGGTAGCGACTTAAGGCAAGGGAATATCACCTATCCAGCACTTTACGCTTATAATTGTTCACCTGTATCTGGTCGCTTAAAAGAAATTATCTCTAGTGGTGAAACTGGAGAGAATATTGATGAAATCATTCAATTAGTCAAGGATTCTGGTGGTATTGAACATGCTCAGATTCTCGCAAATAAATATCTCAGAAAGGCAGAAAGCGCTTTAGAGAAACTACCAGCAATTAAGGAAAGGGAAACACTCCATGCGATTAGTCAATTCATTGCTGACCGTACCTATTAACTTTTGATTAAAGATTGAAGCAAGCTCACTTTTCTGATAAAATTTCTAAGGGCAATAAAGTGAATTATAATTTACATATAAAATGGGGGATAAAAATGGAGAGAACTTTTTTAATGATTAAGCCGGATGGAGTCCAACGCAATCTTGTTGGAACACTTGTCCAAAGATTTGAAGCGAAAGGCTATAAGTTGGTTGGTGCTAAGTTAATGCAGATTGATCAGGTTTTAGCAAAACAACATTATGGAGAGCATAGTGAGCGTCCTTTTTTTGGTGAGCTTGTTGATTTTATAACGTCGGGACCGGTTTTTGCAATGGTCTGGGAGGGTGATAATGTTGTTGCTGTTGCTCGTGCCCTAATGGGTGCAACTAATCCGCAGGAAGCTGCTGCAGGAACAATTCGCGGCGATTATGCTGTATCGCTTGGAATGAATATTATTCATGGGTCGGATTCACTTGCTAGTGCAGAACGCGAAATCGACCTTTTCTTTAAACCGGAAGAGTTAGTTGATTACGAACGAGTGGTTGATAGCTGGGTATAATTAGTAAGAGGGCTGCTAGTAGAAACTAGCAGCTTTTTTTAATATAATAGGTCTTAATTCATCGACTTATGTTATATTATTAAGTTAAGTAGGTTTTTCACTAATTGATTATCAATCCAAAAAGAAAGAGTGGTGGCAAAAGTGATGAGATTTCTTGACGCAGGTGAGTCGCACGGTAAACAGCTTACTGCAATAATTGAGGGAGTCCCTAGCGGCTTTCCCTTGACTACGGAGTGGATAAATGGAGCCTTACAGAAGCGACAGCAAGGTTATGGCCGTGGTGCGCGGATGCAGATTGAACAGGATCAGGTGGAGATTGCAAGTGGAGTCCGTTTCGGCAAAACAATCGGCTCGCCAATCACTCTAGTTATAAAAAATAATGATTATGAAAATTGGCAGGAAATTATGTCAGTCGATCTTGAGGATTATAGTAGTGTACAGGCGGTTAGTAAACCGCGGCCAGGGCATGCCGATCTTAGTGGTGGCATTAAATATAATCAAAAGGATTTACGGAATATTTTGGAGCGCTCTAGTGCGCGGGAAACAGCAATACGTGTTGCCGTAGGAGCTCTTGCGGAACAGTTGCTTAAGCCTTTTGTGATAGAGCTATTCAGCCATGTTATTAATATTGGTGGAGTGCAGGCAAAGTCTTATAGCGAACTGACTGATATTTCGCTTGATAAATTGCGTGAGCAGGTTACTAGATCTGAGGTTAAGTGCTTGGATGCCGAGTTGTCAAAGCAGATGATTAGGTTGATTGAAGAGGCAAAAGCTGATGGAGATACTTTAGGCGGAATTGTCGAAGTGGTGGCGTTTGGTCTACCAGTTGGCTTAGGTAGCCATGTTCACTGGGACCGGAAGTTAGACGCGAATCTAGCGCGAGCTATTATGAGTATTCAAGGCTTTAAAGGTGTAGAAATCGGGATCGGTTATCAAGCTGCTGCATTAGCAGGATCCGCGATGCATGATCCGATAAAGTGGAAGGATAACCGATTTTATAGGACAAGTAATAATGCTGGGGGAATTGAAGGTGGCATTTCAAACGGAGAGCCAATTATTATTTCTGGTGTGATGAAGCCGATACCTACGCTTTATGCTCCATTAAGCAGTGTTGATATAAAGAGCAAGGAGCCTTTTTTCGCTACGATTGAGCGCTCCGACATCTGTGCAGTTCCTGCCGCAAGTATTGTGGCACAGTATGTTACTGCTTGGGAGATTGCAAGGACTTTTTTCACTAAATTTGGTGGAGATTCGCTTGCGGAGATTAGACAGAACTATAATAACTATTTAGAACAAATTAGTGAGTATTAAGATGAAATCACTTGCGATTAAGGTTGTGTCCACTGAACATAATTATAAGATCAATATTGGTCCCGGGATTCGATCAGTTCTGCCGCAGTTTCTCGCTGAGCTGGAAATAACTGAAAGAACTCCGCTTTTGCTAGTGACTGATATTAATGTGGGCGAGCTATATTTGGAAGAAATTCTTCAATTACTTGAAGGATATAATATAAATAGTTATATGATAGCGGCGGGCGAGGAATCAAAATCGCTTAAGGAACTAGAAAATTTGACTCGCTATGCACTGGAGCAGCAACTAGATCGGTCGACAGTAGTCATCGCGTTTGGTGGCGGCGTAGTAGGTGATTTTGCAGGATTTTTTGCGGCAACTTTTATGAGGGGTCTGCGTTTTATCCAGATGCCGACAACCATTCTCGCACATGATAGCAGCGTCGGTGGCAAGCTTGCAGTTAATCATCAACTCGGCAAAAATATGCTAGGTGCCTTCCACCAACCGATTGCCGTGATTTATGATACGGAATTTCTTAAGACATTACCAGCTGAGCAGATTAAATCAGGTTTGGCCGAGCTACTAAAGCATGCCTTGATTGCTGATCCAAAATTAGTTTCCTGGCTCAAGCAGTATGCCACGCAGATACTAGCTTTAGATGTCGGGATTCTGACGGAAGCACTTTTTCGCGGAATTAGTATAAAGGTCGGAATCGTCTCGGCAGATCCGTCGGAGAAAGGTGTTAGGGGTTACCTTAACTATGGTCACACCCTAGGACACGCTCTAGAGACGGCTTCGAATTATCAGATTCTACATGGTGAGGCAGTTTCAATCGGGATTAGCTATGCTCTAGAACTCGCAGTCGATTTAGACTTGATAGCGGATAATGTTAAGGAGCAGACACTAGCGCTTCTAACAAGCTATCAGCTACCAATTACAATTCCGGACAAATTTGCTGCAGCCGATATTTTAGAGATCATGAAAACGGATAAAAAATCTCTGGCTGGCCAGATTCGCATGGTTCTACCAACCGAGATTGGTTCAGTCAGGCTTGTTACAGAAATTCCTGATGCTCTTCTACTGGAAGCAATAAACAAATTACGGAGATAAGTTGGTGTTTTATGAAAATTAAGATTGAGCCGGCAAGAAGAGTAAATGGCAGAATCACGGTGCCTGGGGATAAATCGATTTCGCATCGAGCAATCATGCTTGGTTCAATCGCCAAGGGTAAATCGTCAGTCAGCGGTTTTCTTAATGGCGCCGATTGCTTAAATACCATTAAAATTTTTCGTCAACTTGGCGTAGAAATTCAACAGGTTGATTCTACCAGTTATACTGTAATGGGAAAGGGCAAGGAGTTAACTATGCCTAAAGTTGCAGTCTTAGACGTCGGGAACTCTGGGACAACAATTCGTCTGACGACGGGAATACTTGCTGGTCAGTGTTTTAACAGTATATTAAGTGGAGATGCATCGATTATAGAGCGGCCGATGAATAGAATTATTGATCCGCTTAGCCAGATGGGTGCACACATTATGAGTGAACAAGGCTATGCACCTCTTAAGATATCTTCTAGTTCATTACAGGGTATCGATTATAAGAATCCGATTGCTAGCGCACAGGTTAAATCAGCAATACTATTAGCTGGTTTATACGCAGATGGATCCACAAACGTAACCGAACCATGGCGTTCACGCGATCACACAGAAAAATTGCTTAGTTTTTATGGAGCAGATATTAAAGTGTGTGGTAAAAAGATAACTGTTAATCCAACTGGTGAGCTCTTAGGACAGGAATTACTGATTCCTGGCGATTTTTCTTCAGCGGCTTATTTTGTTGTCGCAGCATTACTTTTGCCAGGTAGTGAATTACTAATAGAGAATGTTGGAGTTAATCCAACTCGTACTGGTCTACTTGACGTAATTAAACGGATGGGTGGCGATATCGAGCTTTTGAACCAACGATATTTCGGTGAAGAAGAGGTAGCAGATATTCTCATCAGGGGGAGCGAGCTTGTAGCTACCGAAATTTCCGGGCAGTTAATTCCTCGTTTGATTGATGAATTGCCTCTGGTTGCCTTACTTGCAAGTCAGGCTCATGGAGAGAGTAAGGTTAGTGATGCAGCAGAACTCCGTGTAAAGGAAACTGATCGAATTGAGACGATTGCAAGCGAATTGGCCAAACTTGGGATCCAACTTGTAACTAAGCCGGATGGTTTCTCCCTTGTCGGGAAACAAGCGATAAAAAGTGGTTCAGTATTTTCGCATGGTGATCATAGGATTGCTATGACATTGGCGGTTGCTGGTTTATTAGCGCCAGCAGGTGTAGAGATTGCGGGGGCTGAGGCAATTAAGATATCTTACCCAGAATTTTTTGTGGATTTAGCGAAAATTGTAAAATAAATCTCGTATTTTGCTTTTTGTGCTTGTTAAAAGCTACTCAAGTATTCTATAATAGAAAAGATAGGAATAGTATTTTCTTTTATAGATATTGGTTAGGACTTAAATAGGTTAGTGAAGGAGAGTTCCCAGTGACAGACTCGCAATTGATTCGTTTAATCAAAGAGGGCGATATCAATCTTTATTCAGAGTTGATTAATCGTTATGAAAAAAAATTGACTAACTTTATCGCTAACATTCTTAAGGGTACACAGATTACTGAGTACGCTGAGGATATCTGTCAAGAAGCCTTCTATAAGGCCTATCGAAGTTTACATACTTTCCGAGATGAAGAGGCAAGTTTCTCAACATGGCTATATACAATTGCACGCAACACTACTTTAAGCGAGTTGCGCAAACTGCAGACTGTTGAGGTATCACTAGATGATATGCTGCCAAATACGCAGGTTTCTAATCTACTTTTGCCTGAACAAGAGTTGTTACGTAATGAACGCGTTAATAAAGTCAGAGAGGCAATTAATGAACTACCAGAAAAGCAACGCACGGTTATTATTCTGCGTGAATACGAGCAGATGGAATATAGTGAAATTGCCCATGTTGTTGGGTCGAGTGTTAGTGCAGTAAAATCGTTATTGTTTAGAGCTCGATCAGGCATTAAATTTAAACTTGAGGATTACGAAGGAGTTAAAGGATAGATGCTTGATAATGGTAACAAGTCTAACCTCTCGCACAATGTTATGGAGCGAATTCTTGATGAGGACCGATGGATCTTACCAGTGCATCAACAGAAAGTTAAATCCAATAGGTTCTTTAAACCACTTAGCTCCTTGGTATTGATTGTCGCCTTATTAGGTGTGATTTTTAGTTTTGCCTTTATCCAACCGACCAGCGGCAGTTCAGTACCGGTGATTGAAAATGAAAGCATAACAAGTATGGTTGAACCAACAGTTTACGCTAAAACCTTTCCACATCTAGAATTCTTCACTGTAACAGGCAGTACAATTATTGGTACAGGCGAACCAGGAATCTATGTGCCAAATCAAAAGAGTCAGAATGAAATTCAACTTTTCTGGATTGGTGCGATCTTTGTATTGGCGATTATAATTCTATTTTTAAGTTGGCTATCGAGAAGAGATGATAATCCAGTCCAGGCGTAAGGTTGGCTGGATTTTTCAATACGTAGCAAGGGAAGGCGCGAGTTGATGAAAATTAGTGAAGTGATTGATTATTTTATTACTAACAAAAAGTTTATCCTTTTCCTAGCGTTTGCGAATTTGCTAGGCGCAGTATACGGCTTTTCTTGGTATAAGGCCCAGCTGTTAACAACCCCGAAACATTTATGGATATTTGTAGCTGATAGCCCATTAGCTACTTTATTTTTTGCGATTTTTTTGTTTCTTTATTATTTCGACAAAAAAGTACCATTTTTAGAGGCACTCGCTTCAATTACAATTTTTAAGTATGGCGTCTGGGCGATTACGGTTATTATCTGGGGAGCTTGGAATACTGAGGCTTCGATTGTGAAGATATTGATGGTTGATACTATACAATGGCTTGATGTATTGTTGATCTTCTCGCATTTCATTATGGCCGCACAGGCAATTGTTTTCTTCCGCAAATATTCCTACGGTTTCCTATCTGTATTCCTCGTGGGAATCTGGATTTTCTTAAATGACGTTCTAGATTACTCCTTAGATATTTATCCGTGGTTACCAACAAGCTTGTATGGTGATGTTTTGTCAATCGCAAAATTCACGATATTACTGAGCGGGACCGCGCTCTTTATTTTCTATATCCTCACCCTGATCCGACGCAAATATCCTAAAGAAAGCAAAATAAGAGATGCAATTCGAGATGAACTGCAATAATTATTTGCGTTCAAATCCTTCGCCCAATACATCATGGACATCGCTTAGCACAATAAAAGCCTTAGAATCAATGGCGCGAACCAACTTCTTTAGGCGAGATATTTCGTTACGACTAATCACGCAGAAGAGAACCTCTTTCTCTTTATTAGTATAAGCGCCGCGAGCTAGTGAAATTGTCGCACCTCGCTTCATATCACTAGTAATTTTATCTGCTATTTCCTGTGTGTGATCGGAAATAATCATCGCTGACCTGGCTGCATAAGCACCTTCCTGTACAAAATCGATAATCTTAGAACCGACAAAGACCATAACTAGTGTATACATAGCTTTTTCTAGTCCTATAACAAAAGATGAACCTGCAATTACGACAGCATCAATTGTTAGCATAGTGCGTCCCATATTGACACGGAAATAGCGGAACATTAACCTAGCGATAATATCCGACCCACCAGTGGTTCCACCGGCTCGGAAAGTGATCCCTAAACCTAGTCCGATTAATAAACCCCCAAAAAGAGCGGCTAACATCAGGTCATCCATTGGGGAGCGAAAGCCATCAGTCAACCAGAGAAAGTAGGATACAAAAAGTGTACCAATTATCGTATAAATCATCGAACGGGAGCCGAGCTTCCACAGACCGAGAATAAAGAGCGGAATGTTTAATAGAAGAATGATTATACTTGGTGCGATTCCGAACTGATAATTAAAAACTAGTGCAATACCAGTAACGCCACCTTCACCTAAGCCATTACCAATTACAAAGTAATTGACGCCGAATGAGAAGATAAATGTTCCAATTACGATCATTATTAATGTTTTAGTTATTTCAAAAACCTTCGTTTTCATGTTTTCCGTTTTTTCTCCTTAAACAAAATAAACGATCAAATCTATATTAAATTGATTAATCTATTATATACTATAGGTAGATAAAAATCTTGACAATTTGCCTTGTAAAAAGCGTGAATTGTGAAAGTGAGGGACTAAATGTGGCTAAAACTAGAGTATTGATTACTGGAGCTAATGGAAGAATGGGACAAGAGGTAGTACGATTGGTAGAAAACAGTCCCGATTTAGAGCTGGCAGGTAGGATTGACAAACAATTTTCAACAGATTCCGAACAGCTAGAGTATAGTAACCTTGCTGATGCAATTAAGATGACTGCAGCTGATGTTCTTGTAGATTTCACTACACCGACAAGTGTAAAAGAAAATATGGAGCTAGCAATCAGAGCGGGCATCTCGCCAGTTGTCGGAACTACTGGGTTAACTAATGAGGAACTGTCGGAGCTTGATCAACTTGCGAAGGAGCAGGGGATAGGTGGGATTGTAGCACCAAATTTTGCTATTGGTGCGATTTTGATGATGCGCTTTGCGGAGCAGGCTGCCAAATATATGCCAGATGTCGAGATAATTGAGCTCCACCATGATCAGAAGCTTGATTCACCGTCGGGAACGGCTCTTAAAACAGCCCAACTCATTGCCGGCACAAGAGCGGCTAAGATTCAGGGGCACCCGGATGAACAGGAAAGCTTACGTGGGGCGAGGGGAGCAGATTTCACTGGTTTTCGCATCCATAGTGTACGTTTACAAGGCTTAGTGGCACATCAAGAAGTAATTTTTGGAGCAGTGGGACAGACTTTAAGGATCCGTCACGATTCAATAAATCGCGAATCCTTCATGCCTGGTGTTTATCTGGCCATTACTAAGGTGAAAGAGTTTACCGGTATCCAATATGGACTTGAAAATATAATGGATTAAGGAAGCAGGTAGAGGTGGATAGAATACAAATTGGGAAAGAACTTCTGCAATTTCTAAAGATGCACGGACACCAAGCCTATTTGGTAGGTGGAACAGTGCGTGACTTTCTACTGGGGATTGAGATTAAGGACCTTGATGTGACGACGTCGGCGACCCCCGAGCAAGTGATGGATCTATTTGCAGATGCTATTCCAACTGGTATAAAGTACGGTACTGTCACTGTTAAATTTAAAGACCAATATATTGAGGTAACAACCTTTCGTTCAGAGTCTAATTATATAGATTATCGGCGGCCATCAGTGGTCGAATATAGTGATAGTTTAGAAGATGATCTTTCACGACGTGATTTCACAATTAATGCATTGGCAATGGACGTCGAGGGTGAAATTATCGATTTGTATGATGGACGAAGAGCCCTGGCAGAGCATATGATAAAAACGGTGGGCGTTGCGGAGGAACGGTTTCGTGAGGACCCGTTAAGGATGTTGCGTGCGATACGTTTTGTTGCTCAACTTGGATTTCAGATTGAGAAAGACAGCTGGCAGCAATTGAAAAGCAATGCTTCATATGTAACTTATGTAGCAGTAGAACGCATTAAAAACGAATTTGACAGAATGCTTGATTCGCCTCATGTCGAGAAAGCGATTATTGCTCTGTATGCATCGGATTTATTAAAATGGATACCAAAACTGGCAGAAACTGAGCTGGCAACTTATGATGGAGACGAACTAAGCAAGATAATCGGACAGAGCGATAACAGAATCACACGCTGGTACCTCTTGTTACACCAGTTAGGTGCGAGCGACTTTGATTTTCTGCTGGATAACTTCTGCTTTTCAAAGAAGGAGCGCAGAGGGTTAAAGGAACGCTCTGCAGTTTACAAGCAACTCAAGTCAGAGTTAAGTGAGATGGCGCTTACTAGCTGTTTAATAAGCTATGAAATTGAGTCCATAGAAGAGGCAGTAAAAATATTTTACCTATTAGCCAAACCAAAAAATTTAAATGGAGAAAAACAAGCGTTAACAGCATACTGGTTAGAAAAGTTAGCAAGTCTTGATCAACAATTAATTGTGAGGTCAGTTACAGATTTAGGAATCGACGGGAATGTACTTGTAGAGGAATTAGCACTAGAACCAGGAATTATCATTGGGGAAATTATGTCCGAATTATTTAAAAGAGTTGTTTTCCAGAATCTTTCCAATGATAAAATTACTCTTATAGAAGAAGCCAAAAAAATTAGGGGTGAACTTATTGAGTGACTGGTTAGGCGAGAAAATTTATCAATATGACTCTATCGACTCAACGCAGGCTCAGGCGGAAAAACTGGCACAAGCGGGTGCTTCTCACGGGACAGTAATTTGTGCGAGAGAACAGTTGGCGGGACGCGGTCGATTAGGTCGGAGCTGGCATTCAGCAGCTGATAAGGGCGTTTGGTTAAGTATTATTATTCGCCCACAGTTTCAAATTGATCATTTACCACAGATCACGTTGCTTAGTTCGTTAGCGATTAGGCAGACTTTAGAGCAACTTTATGATTTAGATACTCAGGTTAAGTGGCCGAATGATATATATTTCGAGCATAGCAAACTTGGAGGTATTTTGACTCAGGCAAGAATAAATACTGGTAGAATTGAGTACGCAATATTAGGAATAGGTTTAAATACTGACCAAACTACATTTCCTGAAAATTTATTAGCTAAACCAATTTCAATTGAGGAAGCGATTGGCTATTCCCCTGACAAACAAGAACTTATGAGCAGACTGTTAAGTGAAATAGCCGACTTATATAATGAATACGAAATAAGAGGCTTCATGCCTTTTCTTACGCAATATTTAGAAAATTTATATGGAAAAGACGAACTTGTAATGGTTGACAATCAGTTGGTTGGAAAAATAAGTGGTGTCAACCACCGAGGCGAATTGATTCTGATCGATAAGGCTGAAGTTGAACATATCGTGGCCAGCGGAGAAATCAAATTTAAGAGGTAGATAGAATGGAATATTCAAAAAAAATTGAAAATATCTATATTTTTGCTGGTGGAAGAATTGATGAGGATATCAGTTCTATTGACTTTACAACCAATGACCTGTTAATCGCTGTAGACAGTGGTGCGGAGGCGCTTTATGCTGAGGAAATCATACCTGACTATTTTTTAGGCGACTTTGATTCATTAGGAAGCGTTCTACTTAAACTGATCGAAGAAGATTATTCTGAGAGAGTCATCCGTTTCCCAGCAATGAAAAATGAGACGGATAGCGAATTAGCACTACAATTTGCTCTGAAATTTGTTCCGAAACGTATTATACTGTATGGCGCAACTGGGACAAGGATTGATCATATTTGGGCCAACGTAAATATTCTCTTACAGGCCGAGCAAGAAGGAATTAAAGCGATAATTTGCGATTCACATAATCGTGTGCAACTGCTTTTACCTAAACAAATTCTTAAGTTAATTCGGGACGAGTATCATTTCTTATCTTTACTGTCTTTTACGGAGGAGGTAAAGGGACTGAGGGGAACTGGTTTAAAATATTCGCTGGAAAATGTGACCTTACGGTTGGGTTCTACGCGTGGGCTGAGCAATGAACTAACAGAAGATCAAGCAACAGTTACAATTGATGAGGGAATACTGCTTGTAATTGAAAGTAAGGATTAAAAAAAGACTTCAATCACTAATTAGTATCTGAAGTCTTTATTGGTTTAATTAAATTATACTCTTTTAACCTTACCTGATTTTAAAGCTCTTGCACTTACATATACGCGCTTAGGTTTACCGTTAACAAGGATCCGAACCTTTTGCACGTTCACGCCCCATTTACGTCTTGATTTATGATTAGAGTGACTTACATTATTTCCAGAGCCAGGGCCTTTACCTGTAATATAGCATTTACGTGACATTATTTAACCTCCTTTGTTAACAGCTCATAAGCTATAACTTTAATTCTTTATTCACACTTGTGTTATATTAGCATAAGCTGATCAGTTTATCAAGTTTTGATTACAAATTAATCTAAGACTTTTATTAAATTATGTTTTATAGTAAGATGTATCATAGCCCGAATAAAGTTGAATAAGGGGGGTTAGTTGATGGCTATAGAAATTCAGAAAAAACTGGGACAATATCATATTTCAAATGATGCCATATCCGCCGCTGCAGGTATCTCCGCGATGGAAGTGTTTGGTTTGGTAGGAATGGCTTCTAGAAAACAATTTAAGGATGGAATTGCTGAACTTCTCGGCATGGATAATCTTGACAGAGGTGTTGAAGTTAGACTAGAAGAGGATGAAATAACTATAGATATCTATATTATCGTTAGTTATGGTACGAAAATATCTGAGGTAGCTTATAACGTTCAACAGCAGGTAATCTATATATTAAAAGAGATAATCGGTATTGATGTGACAACTGTGAATGTTATCGTGCAAGGTGTGAGAGTTACTCGGGCATAGCTAAGGAGGCAGTGATTATGGAGTACTATAAAATAGATGGGCCAATTTTTACTAAAATGATTCTAGCAGCTGCAAAACAGTTAAATAGAAATGTAAAAGCTATCGACGCACTAAATGTTTTCCCAGTGCCTGATGGGGATACTGGAACTAATATGAATCTTTCCTTTGCTTCAGGGGTAACTGAGTTGAAGAAAAAACAAAACGGACACATTGGGCAGAACGCAGAAGCTCTCTCGCGTGGGCTTTTAATGGGTGCACGTGGAAACTCTGGTGTTATTCTCTCACAACTGTTTAGGGGTTTTTCTAAAAGGATTAGCGAACACAAAGAGATTGATAGTCTTTTATTTGCAGAAGCCTTAACGAATGGAGTAAAGAGCGCCTACAGTGCCGTTATGAAACCGGTAGAAGGAACGATATTGACTGTAGCGAAAGACGTAGCGCATGAGGCAACAAAATTAGCGAAACATGAGAAAGATATTTTTAAATTGATGGAAGGAATTATTGAAGCTGGAGAGAAATCATTGGCGCACACACCCGAACTCTTGCCAATTCTTAAAGAGGTAGGCGTAGTTGATGCTGGTGGAAAAGGGCTATTATACATTTATAAAGGGTTTTTAATTGCTTTAAAGAACCCGGACTTAGTACATGAGGATGATGATTTAGAAGCTTGTGATGAATCTGAGTCAGGTGAGTATACACAATCTGCCCAAGGCAGAATATCAGCGGGGGATATTGAGTTTGGTTACTGCACTGAATTTTTTATTAATTTAACAGATACTAATTTTCCGGAAGGTGCTTTTAAAGAAAAACTGAGCCAGCTTGGTGATTCTTTAGTTGTGATCCACGATGCAGACCTTGTTAAGGTGCACGTGCATTCCAACGAACCGGGGACTATTCTTAATATTGCAACCGGTTATGGTGGTTTAAGTAAAATTAAGATTGAAAATATGCGTGAACAACATAGTCACCTTGTAGTAGATGAGAAAGACTTTGAAAAGGCGGCTAAAGACAGTAAAGAAGAAAAGCCTTTACAGGAATATGGGATTATAGCAGTAGGCATGGGAGATGGAATAGTTAATATTTTCAAAAGTTTAGGTGTTGATATAGTTATCTCTGGCGGACAGACGATGAATCCGAGTACTGAGGATATGGTTAAGGCCATTGAGGAAATCAATGCAGAAAAATATATTATTCTGCCTAACAATAGTAATATTGTGCTGGCGGCAGAACAGGTAATCGATCTTGTTGATAAACCAGTGGCTGTAGTTCCGAGCAAATCAATTCCGCAGGGTATTGCGGCACTTTTAAACTACAATCAAACCTTAACCTTAGAAGAAAACAAGGAAAACATGATTGAGGGCCTTAGTGCAATCAAAACAGGTCAGGTTACTTACTCAGTTAGAGATACTAAACTTGAAAACCTGGAAATAAGTGAAGGCGATTTTATCGGCTTAGCTAATAACAAAATCCTCGTTAACGGCGATGACTTGTTTGATACTTCTTACAAGCTATTGGATGAAATGATTGAGGAGTCGGACGAGATCCTAACGATACTTTACGGAGTAGATGTTACCGCCGAGCAGGTAGATAAGCTAGTCGAACGTATCGAAATCGAGCACCCACATCTTGAGGTAGAGATTCATAATGGCATGCAACCGGTATATAATTATATATTTGGAATTGAGTAAATAAAATGTCTGTATTCTTGCCCTCTATGATATTGATTGTAGAGGGATTTTTTTATAAGGACCAGTGATTGCAAATGTTGAACAGTTATGATTTGTCTCTAATTAAGGGGATTACTGCGAAGAGATTAGAACGCTTAAACTTGATGGGACTAGTGACGGTAAGAGATCTATTAACGTACTTTCCTTATCGTTATGAAAATTATCAGTTAATCGATTTAAATCTGGCGCAGCATGGTGAGAAGGTTACTGTTGAGGGCAAACTATATGGTAACCCTTATTTGCGCTATCTTGGACAGAAGCGGAATATGCTTACAGCACAGATTATTGTAGATAATCGCTCAGTAAGTGTCGTCTGGTTTAACCGCGGATTTCTCAAAAAACAGCTAACTCCTGACCGACTGATTTTAGTTACTGGTAAATGGGATAAGAGCAGAGGACAGATTACTGTAGCGGAATCTAGCTTTCTTGATACGGCGACACTTTCCAAAAAAGGCAATATCATGCCAATTTATACAGTTCCTGCGGATTTTTACCTGACTGACCTACAAAAAATCATGCAGAACGCGCTTGCGCAGTTCTCTACAGAGATAACTGAGTACTTACCAGCAACGATTACAAAAAGCTATAAATTGCTTGGCTTAAAAGACGCAATAAATGCGATTCATTTCCCTGCTGATGAGCAGGAACATCTGCAGGCACGTCGGCGCCTAACTTACGATGAATTACTACAGTATCAATTGCGTCTACAGGTTAATAAAAAACAAGCAAGGGAAGAAAACCCTGGTCAAGCAAAACTAATAATTAACGAAAAAATTACTTACTTGGTTGATTCTTTACCATATACTTTAACTACTGACCAGAAGAATGTTCTTCAAGAGATATTTACCGATTTAACATCAGAGGTTGCAATGAATCGTCTACTTCAGGGCGATGTTGGTTCTGGTAAGACGATAGTTGCTATTATTACACTATACGCCAATTATTTAGCCGGTTTCCAAGGTGCTATCATGGTTCCAACAGAAATACTCGCAGCACAACACAAAGAGTCTTTAAACGAGCTATTAGGGCCTCTGGGAGTGAAAATAGGTATACTAACTAGTAGTTTGTCAAACCCGGAGCAAGAGGCTATTCTAGTGGGTGTGGAAAGCGGTGAAATTGACATTGTTGTAGGTACACACTCCCTTTTTCAAGAGCGCGTTCAGTATAATAAACTTGGGTTGGTCATAATAGACGAACAGCACCGTTTTGGTGTGGAGCAAAGAGCTGCGCTCAGAAGAAAAGGAGAGGCTGGCTCGCCAGACCTATTATATATGTCGGCAACACCAATTCCCCGAACTCTAGCAATAACAGCCTACGGCGAGATGGATATCTCAACGATTAAACATTACCCGGAGGGTCGTAAAGAAATTAAGACTTCTTTAATCAGTCGCGATCAGTTTGCTAAGGCCTTAAACTTTATGAAAATGCAATTAGCAGAGGGAAAACAGGCTTATATTATTTCGCCATTGATTGAGGAGTCAGAGAAACTTGACCTTCAGAATGCCGTTGAGTTACATCGAGAGATTAGTGAGGAGCTACCTGAATATCATATCGGCTTACTGCATGGCAGAATGCCAACTCAAGAGAAGGAAGAGATTATATCCGATTTCAAAGAAAATAGAATACAAGCACTAGTTTCAACGACGGTAATTGAAGTAGGGGTAAATATCAAAAATGTTACTTTGATTATAATTTATGATGCCGATCGCTTCGGTCTCGCACAACTCCATCAGTTACGTGGGCGGGTCGGCCGTGGGGATGACCAATCTTATTGTATTTTGGTTGCAGATCCCACAACGGACTCTGGCAGAGAACGCTTAAAGAGTATGGTCGAAACAAATGATGGTTTTGAAATTGCCAAACGTGACCTAGAAATTAGAGGCGCCGGTGATCTTCTCGGAGTGAGACAGAGTGGACTTCCGGACTTTAAATTGGCTGATGTTATTCGAGATTATCGGACCTTAGAAACAGCGGCTAGAGATGCTAATGAATGGGTAAGTGATGAAAGACTCTGGAACGATCCGGAATATTCTCGCGTTTTAAACTACCTTGAACAGTTTGACGAGGAACTAATGCAGAGTTAGTTGGAGGGGGGTTTATTTTGCGTGTGATTAGTGGTAAGGCAAAAGGTAGACGACTCTTCACAATACCTGGGGAGGCGACAAGACCAACTACCGACCGCGTAAAAGAGGCGGTTTTTAGTTTACTTGGTCCAAACTTGCAGGATGCTAAAGTACTTGATTTGTTTGCAGGCTCAGGGGCTTTAGGGATTGAGGCTATTAGCCGCGGGGCGGCAGCTGCAGTTTTTGTTGATAATAGTTCCCGAGCTGTTAAGGTCATTAAAAAAAATGTCGAAAGCTGCGGCTTTCAAGAAGAAGCGACAACTTATCGGCTAAATGCGCAGCAGGCGCTTAACAAAATGAAGGCAGAGGGACGAGTATTTGATCTAATTTTTCTCGATCCACCTTATAATATTTCGAACTATGATGAAATAATCCAAAAGATTCAAGACAACGGTTTATTGGAAAAGGATGCAAGAATTGTTGTTGAACATGATTATAAATTATCTTTACCAAGTGAGATTGGAATGTTATCCTT
>CAZKBI010000008.1:0-44226 GCA_964551195.1 uncultured Caryophanales bacterium
GGGAGAATAGGACGTTGCCAGGCAGAAGATAAATCCAGTTTTGTGAGCTAAGGCTCGTGGAACTGGATTTTTTCATGTTCATTTATTGAATAAAATGACAGTTATTTGTCAATTAACTCTTGCAAAATTCTGAAAAGCTTGTATAATTAAGTTAAAGGTCAAAGATAGTCAAAGTCAGAGAGCGAGGTGTTAAAGTGAAGACGATATCGGATTTAATTGAAAATTTTCTAAAAGAGATTATAATGGAGAGCCAAGATGGTATAGTTGAAATTCAACGAAGCACGATTGCTGAACGCTTTGATTGTGTGCCATCACAGATAAACTACGTGATTAGTACACGGTTTACGATCAATAATGGTTTTTTGATTGAGAGTAAGCGTGGTGGTGGCGGTTATATTCGAATTCAGAAGCTGCTAATCGACACGCTCGAAGAGTTACATGCTACGCTTACCGAGATTGTTGGAAATTCGACTTCACATAATACTGCGCTGGTGGTACTTGATCGGCTTTTGTCAGAAGATTTAATTTCTGATAGAGAGTATTTGCTGATTCGTTCAATTAGTGCCTCTGAAACATTTGGCCTTAGTACCAAAGAGATTGATGTTATTCGTGCTAATATAATGAAAACATGCTTGGGAATCGTATTTTCTGAGCCAGCTGATAGGTAATGATAATTGATGAGTAATAAGAGAAAGTGGGTACTAACAATTTTTCTTGGTAAAAAAATATTTAAAGTTATAAAAATGAGGTGATTTTATGTTTTGCGATGTATGCAGTGAGGGGAAAGCGGTTATTCATGTAGCCCGTATTATTAATGGACAAAAGAGCGAGCTAAATCTGTGTGAGTCCTGCGCTAACATGTATAAAAATGAGTTTTCAATAGTTGGTGGCGGTTATTCTTTTGATAACTTTTTATCTGGAATAATTAACAGTGACCCATTTGCTGTTGGACACGCGCAAATAATACCTGAGATGGATCGTTGTCCAAGCTGTGGATTAACCTATGGTGATTATCAACACATAGGCAGGCTTGGATGTGGGCATTGCTATGAGCATTTTGCTCCCAGACTAGAACCGATTTTCAAAAGAATCCACGGTAACACCAGACATCAGGGCAAACGTTTAGAGCAGTCACAAGATGATATTAAGAGAATGGATTTTGAAGATATTACCCGCATGGAGGCGGATTTAGAAGATTCTGTGGAGACGACTGGTGTTGAGCTTAAACCACAGACTTCTGTAGACCCAATTGAACAAGAGCTTGCTCGACTGAAGTCGGAATTGCAAGTGAAGGTTAAGCTTGAGGAATTTGAAAGTGCTGCAATACTGCGTGATCAGATTAAAGAGCTAGAAGCAGAGACTACTAAAAAGAAATAAGCGAATGGGAATGAGCAGAATGAGGGTTGATAAATATTTAGAAAATGCATTGATCAAGCAAGATGCTACATTAGTTCCTAAACAGGAAATAGTAATCAGCAGTCGCGTAAGACTTGCGCGCAATCTAGATGATAAACGTTTTCCGGCATATATGAATGATGGTGAACGCGAGCTGCTGATTACTGAATTAAAGCCGATTATCACTAAGATCGAGGCGGCGGGGATTGGAAAATTAGATTTTTTCTTGTTAAGTGAGATTGGACAGCTGGAAAGGCGTGTACTTGTAGAGAAGCATCTTTTTAGCTTAAATATGGCAAAGTCTACGAAGAAAGGGGCTTTTGCAGTAAGTGGGGACGAGAGTCTAAGTTTATTGGTCGCTGAGGAAGATCATTTAAGAATCCAGGCGATTCTTCCAGGTTTGCAATTAAGAGAGGCTTTCACTATGGCTGATTTAGTTGATGATGCGATAGCAAAAGAGGTCAGCTACGCTTTTGATGATAATTACGGTTATTTGACCTCTTGTCCGACCAACGTTGGCACAGGAATTCGTGCATCAGTTATGTTGCATTTACCCGCGCTTGTTCTGTCTAAACAGATTAGCAAAGTAATTGAGGCTGCATCTCAGGTTGGTTTAATCTTTAGAGGGATTTATGGTGAAGGTAGTGAACCACTGGGCAATCTATTTCAGATTTCAAACCAAGTTACTTTGGGAATTAGTGAAAGCGAGATAATTCAGAACCTTCAAGGTGTTGTCGAGGAGGTCATTAAACTTGAAGGCACGACTCGGCAGCAGATTATGGAACAGAGTCAAGAAAGGTTTGCTGACCAGATCGGTAGAACTTATGGCATCTTAGCTAATGCGATTATTATGAGCTCGAAGGAAGCGACTAGGCGCTTATCAGATTTGCGTTTAGGCACTAGCCTTGGCATGATTGAAGGATTGTCGCCACGCGATGTGGATGAACTTTTTGTGAGAACTCAACCAGGCTTCTTGCAATATAAGGCTGGAAGAGTATTAAATGAACATGAAAGAGATATTGAAAGAGCGAAAATTATTCGTGAAAGAATTCGAAATAAATAAAGGAGTGAGGGAATATGTTTAATAAATTTACCGAGAGGTCACAACGAGTGCTTGTTCTAGCACAGGAAGAGGCGATTAGACTAGGGCACAGCAATATTGGGACAGAACATCTTCTGCTGGGGCTGATCCTCGAGGGCGAGGGAATTGCCGCAAAAGCTTTAGAAATGATGGAGATAGATCCAGACGAAGTTAGGCAAGAAGTCGAAAAGTTGATTGGCTCTGCAAATGTTAAGCCGGTTAAACTGTCTTATACACCTCGGGCTAAACGCGTTATTGAGTTATCTTACGACGAGGCGCGTCGTTTAGGGCATTCCTATATTGGCACAGAGCATATTTTGCTGGGCCTAATTCGTGAGGGCGAAGGTGTAGCAGCACATGTTTTAAATAATTTAGGCGTAAATTTAAATAACGCAAGACAGCAGGTACTAATGCTTCTTGGCAGTGGTGACTCAAGTGATTCGGGAACTGCGAGCACAAATCATAATACACCAACACTTGATGAAATGGGACGCGACTTAACGAAAATCGCAAAAGAGGGCGGACTAGACCCAGTTATAGGACGCGATAAAGAGATTGAACGCGTGATTCAAGTTCTGAGTCGACGCACCAAAAACAATCCAGTTCTAATTGGAGAGCCTGGAGTTGGTAAAACAGCAATAGCTGAAGGGTTGGCACTTAAAATTGAAAGCAATGAAATACCTGAGATACTTCGGGGCAAGCGCGTAGTTTCGCTAGATATGGCAACGGTAGTCGCAGGCACCAAGTATCGCGGCGAGTTTGAGGAAAGATTGAAAAAAGTAATGGATGAGGTTCGCGAAGATGGTAATGTTATTATTTTTATCGACGAATTACACACCTTGATTGGAGCTGGCGGTGCTGAGGGCGCTATTGATGCATCTAATATAATGAAACCAGCCTTAGCTCGTGGCGAGTTACAGGCAATTGGTGCGACGACAATAGATGAGTATCGTAAATATATTGAAAAGGATGCAGCACTTGAGCGTCGCTTTCAACCAATCATGGTTGAGGAGCCGACTGTTGAGGAATCGATTGCAATTCTACAGGGACTGCGCGATCGTTACGAAGCGCATCACCGCGTGTTGATACCGGACAATACAATTGAGCAGGCGGTTAAACTAGCGGATCGCTATATATCAGACAGATTTTTGCCAGACAAGGCAATTGACGTAATTGATGAGGCAGCTTCTAAGGTTAGATTAAGCACCTATAATACACCGCCAAATTTGAAAGAACTTGAGAAAAATCTGGAAGAGACTAGAAAAGAAAAAGAGTCAGCTGTCCAAGGCCAAGAATTTGAAAAGGCGGCTAGCTTGCGTGACAAGGAACAGAAGATTCGTGCTGAGCTAGATGAAACTATGGCTAAATGGCGTGAAAGCCAAGGCAGGGAAGATGCAGAGGTAACCGTTGAGGATGTAGCGCAGGTTATTGCCAACTGGACAGGTGTACCTGTAAAAAGGTTGACTGAGGAAGAGGCTGATCGTTTAATTAGAATGGAAGAAATTCTGCACAAACGTTTGATTGGACAGAATGAGGCTGTTGAGGCAGTAGCGCGTGCGATCAGAAGAACGCATGCTGGGCTGAAAGACCCTAAGCGCCCAATTGGTTCCTTCATCTTTCTAGGTCCGACTGGTGTCGGTAAAACAGAGTTAGCGCGTTCTTTAGCTGAGGCGATGTTTGAGGATGAGAATGCGATAATTAGAATCGATATGTCTGAATATATGGAGAAACACGCAACGTCTAGGTTGGTAGGTGCGCCTCCGGGATATGTTGGTTATGAGGAAGGCGGTCAACTTACAGAACAAATTCGCCGCAAACCATACTCAGTTGTATTACTAGATGAGATTGAGAAGGCACACCCTGAGGTTTTTAACATTCTTTTGCAGGTGTTGGAGGATGGTCGGTTAACTGATGGTAAGGGTAGAACGGTGGACTTCCGTAATGCGATTATCATTATGACATCTAACGTCGGTGCAGATTTGATTAAACAGGATAAGACGATGGGGTTTGCAACTACTGAGGCAGATGCGGCTGGTGGCTATAAGGATATGAAGGATAAGGTTCTAGCTGAACTGAAAAAAACCTTTAGACCAGAGTTTCTCAACCGTGTTGATGAGATAATTGTTTTTCATTCCTTAAGAGAGGAAGAACTGAAGCAGATTCTGGACTTAATGTTAGAGGAGTTGCAATTGCGACTTAGCGATCGCGAGATCGTAATTGAGTTAACCGATGAAGCGAAGGACTTTTTGTTGAAGGAAGGTTATGACAGCAACTACGGAGCACGTCCATTAAGGAGAATGGTACAGAAGCACATTGAAGACGTTCTGTCAGAGGAACTGTTGAAAGAAACTGTTAAATCTGGTGACCAAGTCTTGCTCGAGCTTGATGGTGACAAACTAGCAATAAAAAAATCAGAAGATGTTAATAAAAGTTTTGTCTAATCAGGTATAAATGTTGTATGATTAAAATAACAGTTATTACGTGAGTTTTGATTTCGTGGAATTGATATAAGAGGGGGTCTAGTTGTGAATAAGGATATGGGCAGAGAGGATTTCCTGCGTGATGTATTAACGCTGGTCGCTCCTGGTAAACCATTCCGCGAAGGACTTGACAATATTCTGCGCGCCGAGACTGGCGCGCTGATTGTTGTCGGCTATGACGACGCAATTGCCAAGATAGCTGATGGAGGGTTTGCAATCGATACTGAGTTGAATCCTGCTCATTTGTATGAACTTGCTAAGATGGATGGTGCTATTATTGTCACTGAAGACCTCAAAAGGATTCTGTACGCGAACACACATCTAGTTCCAGATAAATCAGTTATTTCGGTCGAGACTGGAATTCGCCATCGCATTGCCGAACGTGTTGCTAAACAGACGGGGAACCTTATTATTTCAATATCAGAACGTCGTGGAACTATTACTCTATATCAAGGTCTCTACCGCTACGCGCTTAGCGATATTGGAGTTATCCTGACTAAGGCTAATCAGGCAATTCAGACGTTGGAAAAATATAAAGTGGTATTAGATCAGAAGCTAATAAACCTTTCGGCGATGGAGTTTGAAGAGTTGGTAACGCTTGAAGATGTAACATCGATCATACATAAAATTGAGATGGTCAAACGAATTTATCGAGAGATTGAAACCTTTACTAATGAGCTAGGAATTGAGGGTAGACTTGTGCAGATGCAGGCCAAGGAACTTATATCGAATGTGGAAGCTGAATCGATGGGTCTTTATCGTGATTATATAAAGAAAGATACGGCTGAAGGATTAGATAAGTTAATACAGGAGCTTGATAAAACCAGCTATGATGATCTATTAGATACGAGTAATGTGATTCGTTTACTTGGCTACTCTAGCAAAACCGAACCGACTGAAGAGTTTCTTACAACAAGGGGATACCGTATACTGAATCGGATTCCGCGTTTACCTTATGCGATTGTCGATAATTTGGTTGTTCGTTTCGGCAGCCTGCCAGAGGTAATGGTTGCTACAATTGAAGAGCTTGATGAGGTTGATGGGATTGGGGAGGTTCGCGCAAAAACAATTAAGGAAAGTCTAAGCCGTATCCAAGAGAATGTCTTTATTGGTCGAAATATTTAATCTCGACAATATCGACACAGGTGAGATCAGGAGTAAAAGCGGTTTACTTGACATAATTAGGAAATTCTGATAATATTGTTAGGATATAATAGCAAAGGGTGTGATACAATTGTCAAACGAAGAAAAAAAATGTTTTGAAATTGGCGATAAGGTTGTATACCCGATGCATGGCGCTGGAATTATTGACGCAATTGAGGAGAAAGAATTTCTTGATGAGGTTCAAAGTTACTACGTTATGCGAATACCCGTTGGTGATATGAAGGTGATGATACCCTTAAATAACGTCGAGGGAGCAGGACTACGCGATGTTGTCTGTGAGGAAACAATAGATGACGTTCTAGAAGTATTATATAGTGATGCGACTGAGATGTCGGCCAACTGGAACCATCGTTATCGAGCCAATTTGGAAAAAATTAAAACAGGTGATATCTTTGAACTAGCTGAGGTCGTTCGAAACCTAATGTTGAGAAATAATGAAAAGAGCTTATCAACTGGCGAACGAAAAATGCTTGATAATGCACGGCAGATCCTAGTTAGCGAATTGGTGTTAGCCAAGAACATAGAGCAAGAGGAAGCGTTCGAGCTTCTTGAGAAGATTATTCCTGAGAAGATTATTGTGGAGGAGAATGCGTCTGAATGACGCATTTTTTTATAGCAAGATAGGTACTACCAGTAATAAAAGAAATTAATTTACTGTACATTGATAACTAAATAGAAAAAAGTGAAAGACTAATAATTAATATTTGGAGGTGAGACAATGATAAAGAAAATATTTCAGATTTTTTCACTTGTAATGGGTGGAATACTAGGCTATCTTTATTTGCCAAAGCAACTCGGCAGAATAGATATTGGCATAGAGTTTAGCGATTTGGCACTTAATATAATTGGAGTATTTATAGGCGCACTTATACTATTTATTATTATTTTATTCTTGTTAGATCCAATTATCAGTGTCTTAAAAAAAACGGAAGACTATTTATTAAGAACACCAGTTATTGATCTTGTTTCTGGCAGTGTTGGGCTTGTTATTGGTTTGATTATAGCAGTACTGGCATCGGCTCCTTTTAGTGGTGTACCAGTATTTAGCGTGATTGCTCCGGTACTTTTTGCGGGATTATTCGGGTACTTGGGATTTGCAGTCAGTACCAAGAAACGCGAAGAGATAGCTGCGGTGTTTCGTTTTAGTAAAGAGAGCGCAGTGAAAAGAGAGGGTCAGACATATTACAAGAGCAAGATACTCGATACTAGCGTAATTATTGATGGACGAATAGCTGATATTTGCAAAACTGGATTTATTGAAGGTAAGTTGGTAATTCCTCAGTTTGTTCTAGAGGAGCTGCAGCACATTGCCGATTCCGCTGATTCACTGAAAAGAAATCGTGGGCGACGCGGACTAGATGTGCTTAACAAAATCCGTAAGGAGTTAGATATTCCAGTCGAGATTTATGACGGTGACTATGAAGATATTCAAGAGGTAGACAGCAAATTAGTCAAGCTTGCGAAAGAGCTTGGTGGTAAAATAATAACTAATGATTACAATCTAAATAAAGTATCGGAGCTACAAGGTGTACCGGTCCTAAATATTAATGACCTTGCAAATGCTGTTAAACAAGTAGTTCTACCGGGTGAGGAAATGACAGTGCAAGTAATTAAAGAGGGCAAGGAACTTAATCAGGGAGTTGCTTTTCTTGATGATGGCACAATGATTGTAGTTGCGGACGGCAGAGATTATCTAAACGAGACAATCGATGTATTGGTTACAAGCGTGCTACAGACATCAGCGGGGAAGATGATTTTTGTTAAACCTAAAGAATTAAGTAATGGCTTAAGTTCATAATAGGAGAATAAAATTATGAATTGTGGAGTGGTAATTGCTGCAGCAGGTCAAGGCACACGTCTTGGTCTAAAGCATAACAAAATATTATTAAAACTAGCAGGGAAGCCGATGCTAATTTATAGCGTTGAGCGCTTTGTTAATTTCGATTGGGCTAAAGAGATCGTTGTGGTTGTTCATGAATTAGAGATAGAGTTAATTGAGCAATTGCTCCGTGTTCATAACTTGGGTCAGGTCAAGGTAGTTGCTGGTGGCAAGGAGCGACAGGATAGTATTTGGAATGGCTTAGAGGCTATAAAAAGTGACTATGTTATGGTCCACGATGCAGCTCGTCCCTTCATTAGTAAGCAACTAATAAAACGGATTTATGATCGATTGATGGATATAGATGCTGTAGTCCCGGGAGTGCCTGTTATCGAGACGATTAAAGAGGTTGATGGTTACCAACGCGTTACCAGAACACTTAATCGCGACCAACTCTGGTCGATTCAGACACCGCAGGCTTTCCGTACCAGCTTATTGGTGGAAGCTTATCAGCGAGCTCAGGCGGAGAAATTCCTGGGAACTGATGATGCTTCGTTAGTTGAGAGGACTGGTGTAGATGTTGAGGTAGTGCAAGGGGATTATCGCAATCTAAAGGTTACAACAGAGGCTGATTTATTGCATGCCGAATTGATTCTCGGAAATTGGAGTGATGATAGTGATTAAGGTTGGACAGGGGTTCGACGTTCACCGTTTAGTAGAGGGAAAACCCTTAATTATCGGGGGTGTGAAGATTGAGCATTCTCAGGGTTTTCTTGCTCACTCCGATGGTGATGTGCTTATTCATGCCTTAGCCGATGCGATTCTCGGAGCTTTAACGCTGGGTGATATTGGTAAACTTTATCCTGACACTAGTGAAGAGACTGCGGGGATGGACAGTCGCGTTATTCTACAGGAGGTCTGGGCGCTGGCAAAAGAAAGAGGATACAAGTTATGTAATGCCGACCTTACAGTGCTTGCGGAAAGACCCAAATTAGCGCCCTACAATCAAGAAATCCGTGAGTCGATTGCTGAGATTATGGGTTGTGATATAGAGCAGGTTAGCTTTAAGGCGACGACAACTGAGGGTTTAGGTTTTGCTGGTCGAGAAGAAGGAATTGCCGCTATGGCGGTAATACTCTTAATTAAAGAGAATAATTCTTTTAGTTTAAGAGAATGAGTGATAGAATATAAGCAATTTTAAAATAACAAATTAGATTGTGAGGAAGGTATAGGATGGAGAAGAGAGAGGTGCGCGTACGCTTTGCACCAAGTCCAACTGGGCATTTACATATTGGAGGAGCGCGTTCAGCGCTTTTTAGTTATTTATATACACGAAAAAACAAAGGTAAATTTATTGTGCGTTTCGAGGATACTGATCAGCTGAGAAATGTTGAGGATGCTGAAGATAAACTACTAAAGAATCTGGATTGGCTAGGAATCGATTGGGACGAGTCGGTTGATGTGGGTGGTCCCTATGGGCCATATCGTTGTTCTGACCGGATGGACTTATATCTTGAGCATGCTGAGAAACTATTGGAAAGTGGACATGCATACAAGTGTTATTGCTCAAGCGAGGAGCTTGAAGCTGAAAGAAAGTCGCAGGTTGCTGGTGGTAACACTCCGATGTATTCTGGGAAATGTCGCAAATTATCGGCTGAGGAATGCCAGCAGTTAGAGGTAGCGGGACGGCTAGCTAATTTACGATTTGCAGTTCCGGCTGACCAAGTTATTGTTGTTAATGATTTAGTGCGTGGTTCGGTTGAGTTCGAGTCAAATGGCATTGGTGATTTTATTATTGTGCGCCCCAACAAAATGCCTACTTATAATTTTGCTGTAACAGTTGATGATTACCTGATGGAGATTAGCCATGTTATTCGTGGTGAGGAACACTTAACAAACACGCCAAGACAGCAATTAATTTATCGTGCTTTTGGGTGGAGAGAACCGGAGTTTGCACATCTATCATTAATATTGAATAAAGACCGGCACAAAATGAGTAAACGCGACGAGCAGGTTATTCAGTTCGTCGATCAATATAAAGAACTAGGATTTCTGCCTGAGGCGGTTCTGAACTTCTTAGCACTATTTGGTTGGAGTCCAGAGAGTGAGCAGGAGATATTCACTAAGGAAGAACTTATTGAACAGTTTAGCTTAGAGCGAGTTTCTAAGAGCCCAGCAGTTTTTGATGTACAGAAGCTGTATTGGATGAATAATCATTATATTAAGGAAGGCTCTTTAACAGAAATTATTGAGCTATGTCGTCCCTTTCTAGTGGCGGCTGGGTTGATTGCGCAAGAGCTGAGTGAAGAAGAAGAAATATGGGTTGGGCGATTAGTAGCACTATATAAGGATCAACTAAACTATGGTCAGGAGATTGTTGAGCTGTCGGATCTCTTTTTTGTGGAGGAGATTCAATACGACGACGACGCAGAAAATGTTTTAGCTGATGAATCGGCTAAAGTAGTCCTAGAGACCTTCTACCAGAAGCAATTGATGTTGGCTAATTACAGCCCGGTGGAGATTAAATCAGTCATAGTAGAGGTACAGGCAGAGACTGGTTATAAAGGGAAAAAGCTTTTTATGCCAATACGCGTAGCCGCGACTGGACAAGTGCATGGACCGGATTTACCGGCGACAATTTCTCTGCTTGGACAGCAGAAAGTGAGTAGTCGCTTAAAAGAATTATTGACAAATCTTAATTAATAGTTAAGATAGAGTTAAAATATTATGGCAATGATAAAGAAAGTAAGCAATCAATTGTTGGTTAGAGAGATTCTACAGTGGCTGGAATAGAATCATAGGGATTGCTGAGTGCGCTTTTGAGCCTGGGTGTTGAAATGTCAGTAAACACCGACGGGTAGCTCCGTTATAAAGCTCGGAGTGAGAATGCTACTTAGTATTCTAAACAGGGTGGAACCGCGGATCAACCGTCTCTGTGCGTTAGCATAGAGGCGGTAATTTTTTGTCTAATTTTGTTGAAAGAGCGAGAAGAGGGTGGGTTTATATGTTTGAATTAATCAAAGAAGATATAGCGGTAATTAAGCAACTTGATCCGTCTGCAAGAAACACTCTGGAGATAATCTTAACTTGTCCCGGGTGGAAGGCGACTAGAAATCATCGCTTGGCCCATCGCTTATGGAGGAGTGGACATTATTTGCTAGCTAAGATAGTCGCTGCCTGGACACGTTTTACTATGGGTATTGATATTCATCCGGCGGCTGTTATTGGCAGAAGATTCTTTATTGACCATGGACGGGGTGTAGTTATTGGCGAAACAGCTATTATTGGTGATGATGTTATAATTTATCAAGGAGTAACTCTTGGTGGTACTGGCAAGCAGAAAGGAAAACGTCACCCAACAATTAAAGATAAGGTGATGATTTCGGCCGGCGCTGTAATATTGGGGTCAATCACGGTTGGGGAAAATGCGAAGGTTGGCGCGTCTTCTGTTGTTTTGCAGGATGTTCCGCCTAATTCGACAGTAGTCGGTGTGCCAGGCGAGATAGTCATGCAGGACGGCGCCAGAGTTATTCGAGACTATGAAAGAACAGAGATTAGAATAAAGGAAATTGAAGAAGAACTTATCCAGTTAAAAGACGATATAAATAGGATGAGAAAGGGGTGAAAGGTCGCAATGTTATCTATCTATAATACACTTACCAATCAGAAGGAAAAGTTCGTGCCGATTAAAGAAGGCTTTGTTAACATGTATGTTTGTGGACCGACCGTCTATAATTTAATTCATATTGGTAACGCTAGGCCCTTAATTGTCTTTGATATGGTTCGTCGTTATCTAGAGTATAAAGGCTATGAAGTTAACTATGTTCAGAACATCACAGATGTTGAGGAAAAGATTATCAGGAAGGCCCAAGAGTTAGGCATTGAAGCGGCTGAACTTTCTCAGAGGTATACAGATGAATTTTTTATTGATTTAAAAAAATTGGGCATAAGACCCTCAACGCACTATCCAAAAGTTACGGAGAATATGGACGAGATCATTAGTTTTATTTCGGAACTACTTAAGCTGGGCGCTGCCTATGAGGTTGGCGGGAATCTGTTTTTCCGTGCTAACAATTTTGACGAGTATGGTAAACTTTCAAACCAATACATCGATGAACTTAAGGCAGGGACACGCATCAAGATTGATACTCAGAAGGAAAGCCCTAATGATTTTATTCTGTGGCGTAGTGCGAAACCTGGCGAGATTTTTTGGGAGAGCCCGTGGGGTAAAGGCCGTCCCGGTTGGCATATTGAGTGTTCAACAATGGTTAAAGAATATTTAGGAGATACGATTGATATTCACGGAGGTGGTGCAGATTTAATTTTTCCTCACCATGAAAACGAGATTGCACAGTCGGAAACGCTAACCAAAAAACCACTAGCAAACTATTGGATGCATAATGCTTACCTTACTATTGACGATGAGAAAATGTCGAAATCAGTTGATAATATTATTACTGTCCGAGAGTTACTAGAAGAACGCGATCCAAGTTTATTGAAGTTGGCGTTTTTAAGCGTTCATTATCGGACACCAATCAATTTCTCGGAGGAATTGATGGACGCCACGGAGAAAAATGTGCTGCGTATCAGAAACGCCTATCAACAGCTTACGGAGCTGAGAGTTGGCGAGGTTAGAACGATTGATGCAGAAGTAGAAAGCTATAGCACAGGTTTAACTGCAAGATTTGTTAAGGTAATGGATGATGACTTTAACAGTGCAAACGCCATCAGCCTAATCTATGAGTTAATTAAACAAATTAATAGTTATATAAATGAAGAGAAAATAGGTCACTCGGAAGCAGCTACCCTTATGGAGCTACTTGAGACCATGCTCAATGTTCTTGGTTTGGAGATGATTCTACAGATTGAGGAAATTAGTGAAACAGCAACAGAGTGGGTTGAAGAGTTAATTGCGTTAAGGGATAAGGCTAAGGACGATAGAAATTGGACAGAGGCAGATCGTATACGCGATTTATTAAAAGAAAAAGGTATTCTGCTTGAGGACACAGCAAATGGTGTAAGGTGGCGAAAGAAATGAATGCATTAGCACTGGCCTATCTGGGTGATGCTGTTTATGAACTAGCAATTAGAGAGCACGTCCTTAGCAAAGGTAACTATCGACAGAATGTATTGCACACAAGAAGTGTCGCCTATGTTAGCGCAATAGCACAGGCTGGGATTGTTAAGGAATTAGAGCCACAACTAAGTTCCGAAGAATTGGCGGTTGTTAAAAGGGGTAGGAATACCAAAGGCCACGCCGCTCCGAAAAACACAGATGTTACACAATATCGTTATAGTACTGGGTTTGAAGCGCTTATCGGACACCTATACCTAAATCAAGAGAGTGAAAGATTAGCTGAAATAATTGAATTTGCGATTAACTTCGTGGAGGTGATAAGAGAAAATGAATAAGGAGGATAATGATAAGCAAATAATTGTAGGTGTTAATTCAGTGAGGGAGGCACTCGCAGTGGAAAGAGATATTTCTTCGATTTACATTGTAGAGGGTGCTAAACTTGCAAGAGTGCAAGAACTATTACCATTGGCGAAGAAGCAGGGAATTAAGGTTAAGACCATACCGAGAAAAGACCTAGATCAAATTGTAGGAAACAACAACCACCAGGGAGTTGCTGCACTGGTTGATTCCTATTCCTATCTTCCTCTTGATGATTTACTAAGCAGAGCTAAGCAAGCTGAAGGGCAGCCCTTGCTTATTATGCTTGATGAATTAGAGGACCCACATAACTTAGGTGCTATCCTCCGAACGGCAGATGCTGTTGCAGCTAACGGAATAATAATTCCTAATCGAAGAGCAGTTGGCTTAACTGCAACTGTAGCAAAAGTATCGGTTGGTGCAATCGAGCATGTTCCAGTTTCGCAAGTCACTAACTTAGTACAGACGGTTGAGCGTTTAAAGAAAGAGGGGTTCTGGATTGTTGGAGCCGATGCGAGTGGCGCTAAACTTTATTCAGAAATTGATTACAATATGCCCCTATGTTTAGTTATCGGTAGTGAAGGTCAGGGAATATCTAGATTGCTACTGAAGAATTGTGATTATGTAGTCCGGCTGCCAATGTCTGGACATGTTAATTCCTTGAATGCTTCCGTGGCAACCTCAATTTTTCTTTACGAGATTTATAGACAACGCGGATATTAAATTAGGTAATAATTGACACTACGCAAAAGATTGTAATATAATGTATCTAATGATAATAAATGGAAAGAGATAATCGGTAACATAAAGAGAGAGACTCGGAGTGATATTATTGGTTAAGAGAGATAAAAAGAAGATAACAAAAGAACAATTACGAAAAATGACAGATGAGGAAATTACGGAGATTGCGCAACATAATATTGTTGCATTAGAATATTTGTATAGTAGATATGACTATTTAGTAAAGGCAAAGACTCGCGGTTATTTTTTCATTGGAGCAGATACAGATGATGTAACGCAGGAAGCAAGAGTAGGATTCTATAAAGCGCTACGTGACTACAGAAATGGGCGAGGTAGTTCCTTTAGAAGCTTTGCGGATTTGTGTATTAGAAGGCACTTGATCTCGGTGGTGAAAACTACTAACAGTCAGAAAAATGCGGCATTGAACCACTCACTATCCCTTGATAAGCAATTAGGTGATGGGGAAACTGATCTCAAACTATTAGATTTGTTGATGGGTAATCAGCTGAAGGAGCCAGAGGTGCTTTACATATTTAATGAAACACAGAAAGAACTTGAAAGAAAGATAGTCGCTCAATTAAGTAAGCTAGAATGCGAAGTATTTAGTTATTATATTGACGGTTACAGTTATAAAGAGATAGCACTGATGTTAGAGAAGGATGCTAAGATAATTGATAATGCACTGCAACGTGCTAAAAAGAAAATTAGACAGTTACTAGCAGGTTATTCTGAGTAGGAACATAAGATCGTTATTTATTGACAATGGTTTTGTGTTATGGTAAAGTGTTTCAGGTAACCTTATTAAGTCTTATTCGACGAGGAGCACTTTATAGGGTTATTTAAATTATCTAAGTTAAACGTGGGAGGTGTATATATGCGAGTTATTATTACATTGGCTTGCACCGAATGCAAACAACGCAATTATACCACAATTAAGAACAAAAGAAATAATCCGGACAGGGTTGAATTGAAGAAACATTGCAGATATTGTAATGCACACACAATACACCGTGAGACTCGATAGGTGGGGGAAAAAAGATGAAGGCACTAGCAAAAATTAAAAGATTTTTCGTTAAAATTTTCAACTTCTTTCGCGACAGCCTAAAGGAGTTAAAAAAAGTTCGCTGGCCAAGTCGCCAGGAACTGATTAGCTATTCAAAAGTAGTTATCTTTACGGTAATTGTCGTCGTCCTTTTCTTTATGCTAATCGATTTTCTGATTTCCGGTTTATTAAACTTGATTGGATTTGGTAGTTAATTTGTATTTATAGTATTTTTTATAAAGGAGGAAGGACGTCGTCCTAAGTCATCATGGAAGATAAGAAATGGTATGTTGTTCACACATATTCTGGATATGAGAACAAGGTAAAAGCCAATTTAGAGAAGCGTGTCGAATCCATGGGTATGGACGACCGCATTTTTTCAATCCTAGTTCCGATGGAAGAGGAAATGGAAAACAAAGGCGGAAAAAGGCAGATTGTACTTAAGAAGATCTTTCCAGGCTATATCCTAGTTGAGATGCTGATGACTGATGAATCATGGTACGTTGTCCGTAATACACCAGGTGTAACAGGGTTTGTTGGATCTTCTGGTGCTGGTTCGAAGCCTACTCCTTTATTAGATTCAGAAGTTAAGAACATAATGCGCAGAATGGGGATCGCTGCGACTAAGCCGAAGATTGATTTTGAACTTAATGAGAATGTTAGAGTAAACAATGGTCCTTTTGAGAACTTTATAGGACATATTGATGAAATTAATATGGAAAAGTTAAAAATCAAAGTGTTAGTAAATATGTTTGGCAGGGAAACTCCTGTTGAACTTGATTTCGACCAGATTGAAAAGTTATAAGGAGGTATAGTGCATGGCTAAGAAAGTAGCTAACGTTATTAAATTACAAATAGATGCGGGGAAAGCGACTCCTGCTCCACCAGTTGGACCAGCCTTAGGACAAGCGGGTATTAATATTATGGGATTTTGCAAAGAATATAATGCTCGTACAGCAGATCAAATGGGTTTAATTATACCAGTTGAGATTACTGTATATGAGGATCGCTCATTTTCGTTTATTACAAAAACTCCACCAGCGTCAATTCTTTTAAAGAAAGCTGCTGGTATTGAAAGGGCTTCAGGTGAGCCGAATGTTAAGAAAGTTGGGAATGTTAGTCGCGATCAAGTTAGAGAGATAGCAGAAACTAAGATGCCTGACTTAAACGCAGGTTCAGTGGAAGCAGCGATCAAGATTGTTGAGGGCACTGCTCGCAGCATGGGAATTGTTATCGAAGATTAAGATTATTTAAAGTTTGTTTAACGGCTCTACTATTGTGGGAGGTTAAACCGTATAACCACTAAGGAGGAAAAGTTATGGCTAAAGCAGGTAAAAAATATAGTGAAGCAATGAAGCAGTACGACCGCGGACAAGTATACGATGTGACTGAAGCAATAGCGATTGTCAAAAAAATGGCTAGTGCTAAATTCGATGAGACTGTAGATGTTGTCTTTCGTTTAGGAGTTGACCCGCGTAAGGCGGACCAGCAACTGCGCGGAGCAGTAGTACTACCGCACGGCACAGGTAAAACTAAGCGAGTGCTAGTTTTTGCTAAGGGTGAAAAGGTTAAAGAGGCTGAGACAGCTGGTGCAGATTATGTTGGTGATGAGGACTTAGTAAATAAGATTCAACAAGGTTGGTTTGAATTCGACGTTGTTGTTGCAACACCAGATATGATGGCGACAGTTGGTAAGCTTGGTCGGGTACTTGGACCTAAAGGGTTAATGCCTAACCCGAAAACGGGTACAGTAACTTTCGATATCGAGCGAGCAGTTGAAGAAATTAAAGCAGGTAAAATCGAATATCGTACTGATAAAGCAGGAAACATTCATGTGCCAATCGGTAAGGTTTCTTTTGATGACGATAAGTTGTTAGAGAATTTTGAAACGATTCTTGATACACTTACTAAAGCAAAGCCAGCATCTGCTAAGGGTCAATATTACAGAAACGTTGTAGTTAGTTCTACAATGGGACCTGGCGTTAAGGTGAATGTTTCTAAGAAATAGGTATGAGAGCAGTTTTGACAACTAATGACATTGCATGTTAGGATGTTCTTGTTAAATTAAATATATTATTACCGTAGACAGTAGGCGCAGAGATGCTTAATTTCCTACCGAGGTGCAGATATTCTTCGGAATATTACACTTTCGTAAGTTTGCGAAGGTGTTTTTTGTTTACGCGGAGTAATTAGAGGGAGGTGCAGAATATGAGCACAAATATTCGTGAAAAGAAAGAGAAGCAAGTAGCTGAGATAGTTCAGAGACTTACAGAAAGCAAATCAACTGTTGTTACTGATTACCGTGGGCTTACTGTTGCGCAGGTGACTGAGTTAAGAAAGCAATTACGCGAAGCGGGAGTCGATTACAAGGTATTAAAAAATACTTTTGTTAGGCGTGCAGTAGATGAACTTGATCTAAAGGAATTAAATGAATACTTAGTTGGTCCGACTGCTATTGCTTTTAGTAGTGAAGACTTAGTAGCACCAGCAAGAATTATAGCTGATTTTGCAAAAAAACATAAAGCTTTAGAAATCAAGGCCGGCGTACTTAATGGCCAAATATTGGGACTTGAGCAGGTTAAGGAACTTGCGTCGCTGCCGTCAAGAGATGGTTTGTTGTCCATGTTGCTTAGTGTGTTAGATGCTCCGATGAGAAACATGGCTTGTGTTATTAAAGCTGTATCAGAAAAAGACCTACCAGAAGCGTCATAATATATAAAAAAATTGAACTTTAAAAATTAGGAGGAAATAAAAATGAACCACGAGCAAATTATAGAAGCAATTAAAAATATGACAGTATTAGAATTAAACGAATTAGTAAAAACGATTGAGGACGAGTTTGGCGTTACAGCAGCAGCACCAGTTGCAGTTGGAGGCGGAGCAGCAGCGGCTGAAGCAGTAGAAGAGCAAACAGAATTCACTGTTAATCTTAAGAGCCCAGGTGCATCGAAAATTAACGTTATCAAACTTGTTCGTGAAGTAACAGGTCTAGGATTAAAAGAAGCTAAGGAATTAGTTGATAATGCTCCAAAAGCGGTTAAAGAAGGCATTTCTAAAGACGAAGCTGACGCACTTAAAGCTAAGCTTGAAGAAGCAGGCGCTGAAGTAGAATTAGTTTAATTAAAGATATAGTAACCGGAAAACCTGTTGTTTATGGCGATAGGTTTTTCGGTTAATTTGCTTTAATTTACTGTTGGAGGTAATTGTATGCAAGAACATTATTTTAGTAAAAACCCAACAGCGGAACAGAATGAACAAGAGTTTTCTTATCAGTTTTCTGATAAAAGTTATACCTTCCGTACAGATAGTAGTGTTTTTTCTAGAGGTAAAGTTGATTATGGATCTGCTCTACTAATTGAGTCGGCGCTTATAGGCAATGGGAGCAAAATACTAGACCTAGCAGCCGGTTACGGGGTGATTGGCATTATCCTTGCTGCAAATTTGCAGGAGGGGCGGCTATTTTTTTCTGACATTAATGAGCGGGCTGTTAAACTCACAAAAGAGAACATTATTTTAAATAGCGAACTGATCGCTAAAGAAGTTGAATTAACTGTGGTCCAGAGTGATGGATTTGAGAACATAACTGAGCGCGACTTCGACTACATTTTTTTAAACCCACCAATCAGAGCTGGAAAGCAGACAGTTTTTAAATTATACCACGAGGCCTATATGGCACTTAAAGAGGGTGGCGAACTGTGGATTGTAATTCAGAAGAAACAGGGGGCACCATCGACGATGAAAGAGTTAGAAACCATTTACAGTAATGTGGAGGTTGTAAATAAAGCCAAAGGGTACTTTATTATAAAAAGCACCAAGTAACGCTTGACTACTGTAAATGCTTGTGATAACATTTATAGATGTGAAAATGATAATATACGGATTTTATGTCCATTTTTTATTTTAAAATATATTAATAAGGAAAGCGGTGTGAGAGGTTTTTAGATCGTTTATTTGAATAAAAATGAGGTTAAATAACCCATTTTTTTCTTTTTTTATTACTCTGTTTAAAAAGGGGTGAAAAGCTTGGCAATGAAAACAGTAAATTTAGGTAAGCGCGAACGTAGAAGTTATGCAGCAATTAGTGAAATCTTAGACGTTCCAAATTTAATTGAGGTTCAACTCAACTCATATCAATGGTTTATTAATGAGGGCCTGCGCGAAATGTTCCAGGATATTTCTCCGATACAGGATTTTACTGACAACCTTATTTTAGAGTTTTTCGATCACAGTATCGGTGAGGCTAAGTATTCAGTGGAGGAGTCGAAGGAACGTGACGTTACTTATGCGGCGCCGATTAAAGCTAAGGTAAGATTGATTAATAAGGAAACTGGTGAAGTAAAAGAACAAGAGGTATTCATGGGAGATTTTCCTTTAATGACACCTACTGGTACTTTTATTATCAATGGTGCAGAACGAGTTGTCGTTAGCCAATTAGTGCGTTCACCAAGTGTTTATTTTGATACCAAGTACGACAAAAACGGAAAGAAAATATTTACTTCAACTATTATACCGAACCGCGGTGCATGGCTTGAATTAGACATCGATTCTAAGGATGTTATTTATATAAGAATCGATCGAACGAGAAAGCTGCCGGCTACGGTTATTTTGCGTGCGCTCGGATTTAGTACAGATGAAGAGATTATTGAGTTGCTAGGTGACAATCAGTATGTCCGTAATACATTAGAGAAGGATAACACTGAATCTACTGAAGAAGCGCTAATTGAAGTATATGAAAGATTACGCCCAGGAGAACCGGCAACCATAGAGAGTGCAAAAAGTTTAATGGAAACAAGATTTTTCGACCCTAAACGCTATGATTTAGCGGATGTAGGTCGATATAAAGTTAATAAGAAGTTGCATATTAAAACGCGACTATTTAATCAGAAGTTAGCAGAGAACATTGTTAATCCGCACACAGGTGAAATTATTGCGGAAGAAGGACAGATTGTTGACCGTAAATTATTAAACAAACTAATACCAGCTTTAGAAGATGGGGTTAATTATGTTAACTATGAGCCAGTTATAGGGGCCTTAGAGCAACCAATCCCACTACAGATAGTTAAAGTTTATGCTCCTAATAATGGAGAAGAGATTATTAATATAATTTCTAATCAGAATATTGATCCATCAGTTAAAAACATTACTCCGAGTGATATTGTATCTACAGTAAACTACTTTATCAACCTATTATATGGTGTCGGTGAGGTTGACGATATTGATCACCTTGGTAATCGACGGATCCGCTCAGTTGGAGAGTTGCTGCAGAACCAATTTAGAATTGGTTTAGCGCGTATGGAAAGAGTTGTACGCGACCGCATGTCAATTCATGACGTGACGACGATTACGCCACAAGCATTGATAAATATTAGACCTGTTATTGCAGCAGTTAAAGAATTCTTCGGAAGTAGTCAGCTTTCACAATTCTTAGATCAGACTAACCCACTTTCTGAGCTTACACACAAAAGACGTTTAAGCGCATTAGGGCCTGGCGGTCTGACACGTGAACGTGCAGGATTTGAGGTACGTGACGTGCATCACTCGCATTATGGAAGAATGTGTCCAATTGAGACCCCTGAGGGTCCGAACATTGGATTGATCAACTCCTTATCAAGCTATGCAAGGGTGAATCCTTTTGGTTTTATAGAGACACCATATCGTAGAGTGGATTCTGAGACGAATCTAATTACGGATGAGATTGTCTATCTTACAGCTGACGAAGAGGATAACTATGTTATCGCTCAAGCGAATGTTGCCTTCGATGAAAACGGACGATTTACTGAGGAAAATATAGTTGCGAGGTTTAAAGATCAGAACATTATAACTACCAAAGAAAAGGTAGATTTTATCGATGTTTCACCAATGCAGGTTGTTTCTGTTGCAACAGCAATGATACCTTTCTTGGAAAATGATGACTCCAACCGTGCTTTGATGGGTTCGAATATGCAGAGACAAGCTGTACCTTTGTTGACACCACAGGCGCCAATAATTGGTACGGGTATGGAATACAAAACAGCGAGAGATTCTGGAGTTTGTATAGTTGCAGCAGAGGATGGCATCGTTGAGCGAATAGATGCTCAGGGGATTGCCATTAGAACAATTAAAAAAGTTGGCAGAAAAAAGGTCGAGGGAGACCTGATTGAATATAAGCTTCGTAAATTTATGCGTTCGAACCAAGGTACTTGTATTAACCAACGCCCACTTGTGAAAAAGGGTGATATTGTAAAAGCAGGCGAGAATATTGCAGATGGTCCATCAACTGAGCTTGGTGAGTTAGCACTAGGACAGAATATTGTAGTGGCTTTTATGACTTGGGAAGGTTACAACTTTGAAGATGCTATCCTTATCAGTGAAAGGTTGGTCAAGGATGATGTCTATACTTCAATTCATATAGAAGAATATGAATCAGAAGCTCGTGATACTAAACTTGGTGCGGAAGAGATTACTAGAGATATTTCGAACGTCGGAGAGAATGCTTTAAAAAACCTTGACGATGAAGGAGTAATCAGAATCGGTGCTGAGGTACGTCCTGGCGATATTCTGGTTGGTAAAGTAACACCAAAAGGGATGACAGAACTTACGGCAGAAGAAAGATTGTTACATGCAATTTTTGGTGAGAAAGCACGTGAGGTTCGCGATACATCTCTAAGGGCACCGCACGGACAGGATGGAATAGTCGTTGATGTTAAAGTATTTACGCGTGAGAATGGCGACGAACTTCCACCTGGAGTAAATAAACTAGTTCGTGTGTATATTGCGCAGAAGCGTAAGATTTCACAAGGTGATAAGATGGCAGGTCGCCACGGTAATAAGGGTGTAATTGCCAAAATTCTTCCTGAGGAAGATATGCCCTACCTGCCTGATGGCAAGCCGGTAGATATTGTATTGAACCCACTTGGCGTCCCGTCAAGGATGAATATTGGACAAGTATTAGAGGTTCATCTTGGCTGGGCAGCAAAAACGCTGGGATTACACGTTGCTACTCCTGTTTTTGATGGAGCTAGCGAAAACGACGTATTTGATGCCCTAGAAGAAGCGGGGTTGCCAAGAGATGGTAAGACTATCTTATACGATGGTAGAAGTGGTGAACCTTTTGAGAGAAGAGTTACTGTTGGTGTGATGTACATGTTGAAATTGTTACACATGGTTGATGATAAGATTCACGCACGTTCAACCGGTCCTTATTCCTTGGTAACGCAACAACCACTTGGGGGTAAAGCACAATTTGGGGGACAAAGGTTTGGTGAGATGGAGGTTTGGGCGCTGGAGGCTTATGGCGCAGCACACACATTGCAAGAGATTCTAACTGTTAAGTCAGATGACGTAATTGGACGTGTGAAAACATACGAGGCAATTGTGAAGGGCGAGAATGTTCCAGCAGCGGGAGTTCCTGAATCATTCAAGGTGTTAATTAAGGAATTACAGAGCTTAGCACTAAACGTGAAAATTCTTTCCAGTGACGATCGGGAGATTGAGATTAAGGAATTAGATACTGAGGAAGATCTGGATGTTAAGAAGCTTAACTTGAACTACGGAAATGATTTTGGTAGTGATGATTAATAAAATTTGGCTAATAGCTAAAGGAGGTGTACCTTTTGATAGATGTTAACAAATTTGAAGCGATGAGTATTGGACTTGCCTCCTCGGAGAAAATTCGTTCGTGGTCATTTGGTGAGGTCAAAAAACCAGAGACTATCAACTACCGTACACTAAAACCAGAAAAAGAAGGCTTGTTTTGTGAAAAGATTTTTGGGCCTGCGAAAGACTGGGAGTGTCATTGTGGTAAGTATAAACGCGTACGCTATAAAGGGGTTGTCTGCGATCGCTGCGGAGTAGAGGTTACAAGATCAAAGGTAAGACGTGAACGGATGGGACACATTGAGCTTGCAGCACCAGTTTCGCATATTTGGTATTTTAAAGGTATTCCGAGTAGGATGGGTTTAATACTAGATATGTCGCCACGTTCGCTAGAAGAGATTATTTATTTTGCGTCATATGTAGTAACAGATCCGGGCGAGACACCGCTAGATAAAAAACAACTTCTAACAGAGCGTGAGTACCGAACTTATCGTGAGAAATATGGGTTTAACTTTTCAGCTGGAATGGGTGCTGAAACAATTAGGAAATTACTTGAAGATATTGATGTTGACGGTGAAATGGAAGAGCTTAAAGAGAACATAATGACTGCTCAAGGGCAGAAGAAAAATCGTATGATTAAGCGTATTGAAATCCTTGACGCATTCAAAACATCTGGTAACAAGCCAGAGTGGATGGTCTTAGATGTATTGCCAATTATTCCACCTGAGCTGCGGCCAATGGTTCAGCTGGATGGCGGAAGATTTGCAACATCAGACTTAAATGATTTGTACCGTCGGGTAATAAACCGTAATAATAGATTGAAGCGTCTATTAGATTTAGGCGCTCCAGATGTAATTGTTCAGAACGAGAAAAGAATGCTCCAAGAATCGGTGGATGCTCTAATAGACAATGGTCGACGTGGTCGACCGGTGACAGGGCCTGGCAACCGTCCATTAAAATCTCTTAGCCATATGCTTAAGGGTAAACAAGGACGTTTCCGTCAGAATCTTCTTGGTAAGCGTGTTGACTATTCAGGTCGTTCAGTAATTGTTGTAGGACCTAATTTACACATGCACCAATGTGGATTGCCGAAAGAGATGGCGCTTGAACTGTTTAAGCCATTTGTAATGACGGAACTTGTTAGCAGAGAAATTACGCATAATATTAAGAGTGCTAAACGTCGAGTTGAAAGAATGAGTCCTGAGGTATGGGATATTCTTGAAGAGGTTATTAGGGAGCATCCGGTTTTATTAAACCGCGCACCAACCTTGCATAGACTCGGTATTCAAGCTTTTGAACCGGTACTTATTGAGGGCCGAGCAATTCAACTGCATCCATTAGTCTGTACTGCTTATAACGCGGATTTTGACGGTGACCAGATGGCTGTTCACGTACCATTATCGTCAGAAGCACAGGCGGAGGCAAGATTGTTAATGCTTGCGTCACATAATATATTGAATCCTAAGGATGGCAAACCAGTTGTTACACCATCACAGGATATGGTGTTAGGTTGTTATTACCTAACTATCGATAGAGCTGGAGATAAAGGCGAGGGGATGGTGTTTGGTGGGCCAGATGAGGCGATTGCAGCTTACTTCAATGGCTATGCTACTTTACACGCTAAGATTCTAATTCCTGCTAAATCCTTGAATAAGACTTCCTTTACTGCAAAACAAGAGAATGCTCTATTGGTAACAACGGTCGGCAAAATTATCTTTAATGAAGTATTTCCTGCTGATTTGCCGTTTATCAATGAATCTACTAAAAAGAATCTGATGGTAGGGATTGACGATAGGTTCTTTGTTTTCGAAAAAGGAGTTAATTTACGAGAGGCAGTTGCTAAGATAGAAATTGATGGAGCTGTTACTAAAGGCTTTCTTGGAGTAATAATTGCAGAGATTTACCGCAAATATAAAACAACTAATACAGCGATTATTCTTGATAAGATTAAGGAATTAGGCTTTAAATACTCAACAAAAGCTGGTATAACTTTTGCAATTGCTGATGTACACATCCCTGAAGAGAAGGACCTTATCTTGCAAGGCGCAGAAGAGCTGGTTAATGGAGTCGTTAATCAATATCGTCGTGGCCTGATGACAGATGAAGAGCGTTATGACCGCATAATCACGATCTGGACCAAAGCAAAAGATGATATAACAGATGTTCTAATGACTAACTTAGATAAATTTAACTCAATCTATATGATGGCTAACTCAGGTGCTCGTGGTAATGTATCGCAAATTACTCAACTTGCTGGTATGCGTGGATTGATGGCAGCGCCGTCAGGTAAGATTATCGAGTTGCCAATTAAATCAAACTTCCGTGAGGGTTTGACCGTTCTTGAGTACTTTATATCAACACATGGTGCGCGTAAAGGTCTGGCGGATACAGCGCTTAGAACAGCTGATTCTGGTTATTTAACGCGGAGATTAGTAGACGTAGCACAGGATGTAATTATTAGGGAGAGTGACTGTAATACTGACAAGGGTATTGTCGTCTCCACAGTATTAGATGGTAACGAAGTTATTGAGAAGCTATATGACCGTATCATTGGACGGTATGCTTTTGAAACAGTGAAGCATCCTGAAACGGGCAAAGTTATTGTTAAACGAAATGAATTAATTGATGAAGATATTGCTGATATAATAATGGATGCAGGAATCAATGAAGTTAATATTAGATCAGTCTTTAACTGTCGCACGCAAAGGGGCGTCTGTGAGAAGTGTTATGGCCGTAACCTTGCGACTGGTGGAGACGTAGAAATTGGTGAGGCAGTTGGTACAATTGCAGCGCAGTCAATCGGAGAGCCGGGAACGCAGTTAACTATGCGTACCTTCCATACAGGCGGGGTTGCCGGTGATGACATCACACAAGGTTTGCCGCGGATTCAGGAGCTTTTTGAGGCGCGCGATCCGAAAGGTCAAGCGGTCATCGCAGAGTTTGACGGACTTGTAAAATCTGTCGAAGAGACTGCTGATGTGCGCGAGGTTGTTGTTGCTAGCGAGGTTGAAGAGAAAGTTTACAGTATACCTTTTGGTTCACGCATCAAGGTCGTTGTTGACCAAGAAGTTGTGGCCGGAGAAGAGCTAACAGAGGGGTCCATTGATCCGAAAGAGTTGTTGCGAGTTAAGGGAATACCTGGAGTTCAGCGCTATATTCTGCAAGAGGTTCAACGTGTTTACCGGATGCAGGGTGTTGAAATTAATGATAAACATATTGAGATAATGGTTCGTCAGATGCTTAGGAAGGTCAAAGTCATTGATAGTGGTGATACAGATTTATTACCAGGGTCAATGGTAGATCTACACACCTATGAAAAAGCGAATCGTGTGGCATTTGCTAATAAAGTTGAACCAGCAACTGTTAAACCAGTATTGCTCGGTATAACAAAAGCGTCGCTTGAAACTGATTCTTTCTTATCGGCGGCATCTTTCCAAGAGACAACACGAGTATTAACAGAGGCGGCGATAAAAGGAAAAACTGACTACCTGTTAGGATTAAAAGAAAACGTTATCATTGGTAAGTTGATACCTGCCGGCACTGGCCTTAAGAGGTATCGAGATATTGAAGTTTCTACGAAAAACACTTACAAAGAATTTATGACTGAGGAAGAAGAAACTGTTGCAATTGACTAAAAATAGTGTTGACAGAGCATATAAATGATGTTAATCTGTTTTAGTGTTAAATATTACCTGTACTTTGGAGGATGAAAGAATGTCTTATGAAAAAGTCAAGCAGGCAGAGGAACTTTCCGTTGGAGTTAAGCAGACATTAAAAGCTGTTGAAAAAGGGAAAGCGCTAGAGGTTATTATAGCGAAGGACGCTGATCCCCGCTATGTAGCAAGAATAATAAGCTTGAGTCAAGAAAAAGCTATTACTGTATCCTATGTTGAATCAATGAAGAAACTTGGGAAGAGTAGTGGCATTGAAGTTGGCGCAGCGACGGTTGCCATATTGAAGTAATAATTGCCGATAATAGCTAAGGCTTACAGCTATACCGCTATTATCGTGCAATTTATTTTACAGCAATATGAACCACCCGGTACTGTGTGCTTAAAAAGATGGAAGGAGGTGGCTTTGATGCCAACAATTAATCAATTAATTCGTAAAGGTAGAAAGAGTAAGGCTACTAAATCGTCATCCCCTGCTTTACAGAAAGGCTATAATAGCTTTCAAAAGGGGTTTACTGAGCAGAGTTCTCCACAGAAACGCGGAGTTTGTACGCGTGTGGGAACAATGACACCAAAAAAACCTAACTCGGCTTTACGTAAATATGCTCGTGTACGTCTTACTAACGGGATTGAGGTTACAGCGTATATCCCTGGTATTGGGCATAACCTACAAGAACATAGTGTTGTTCTAGTGCGTGGCGGTCGAATTAAAGACTTGCCAGGTGTTAGATATCATATTGTGCGTGGCGCGTTAGATACTGCCGGCGTACAGAATAGAGCACAGGCGCGTTCTAAATACGGAACGAAAAAGCCAAAAGCTGCTAACTAAGACAGCTTAAAAAATAAATAAAGGAGGAGATATTATGCCGCGCAAAGGACCAGTTACTAAAAGAGATGTTCTGCCTGATCCAATGTACAATAGCAAACTTGTTACACGTTTGGTTAATGGTATGATGGTAGATGGCAAAAAGAGCGTTTCTCAACATATTCTATACAGTGCATTCGACATAATTAAAGATAAGACTGGCAAGGCTCCAATGGAAGTGTTTGACGAAGCAATGAAGAACATTATGCCTGTTCTGGAAGTTAAAGCCCGCCGTGTTGGTGGAGCAAACTACCAGGTGCCAATTGAAGTAAGACCGGAGAGAAGAACAACTCTTGGCTTACGTTGGTTAATACACTACTCACGCCTTCGGGGTGAGAAAACGATGGAAGAAAGACTTGCTGGCGAAATAATGGATGCCGCTAATAATTCTGGCTCATCTGTTAAGAAAAGAGAAGACACACACAAAATGGCGGAAGCAAACAAAGCATTTGCTCACTATCGCTGGTAATATTCTATAGAAAGTTAGAGGGGACAGAAAATATGAATAGAAAATTCTCCCTACAAAACACACGTAATATAGGAATCATGGCTCACATCGATGCCGGTAAAACGACAACCACTGAGCGCATTCTTTACTATACAGGTCGCACACACAAGATGGGTGAGACACATGAGGGTGCGTCGACAATGGACTGGATGGAGCAGGAGCAAGAACGAGGTATAACAATCACTTCAGCAGCAACAACTGCTCAATGGAAAGGTTATCGAATCAACATTATCGATACCCCAGGACACGTTGATTTTACTGTTGAGGTTGAACGTTCATTACGAGTTTTGGATGGAGCTGTTACAGTACTTGATGCAAAAAGTGGTGTTGAACCACAAACAGAAACTGTTTGGCGCCAGGCTACAACTTACGGCGTACCAAGACTTATTTTTGTTAATAAGATGGATAAAACGGGAGCCGACTTTCTATATGCGGTGCGAACAGTTGCTGACCGCCTAAAGGCTAATCCTGTTCCAATTCAACTGCCAATCGGCGCTGAAGATAAGTTCGAGGGAATCATTGATTTAGTTAATATGGAATCATATTACTATACTGATGACTTAGGAAATACAACTGACATATTACCGATCGCTGATGAACATCGTGCACTAGCTGAAGAATGGCGTGCCAATTTAATAGAATCAGTTGCTGAGGTTGATGAAGACCTAATGATGAAGTACCTAGAAGGGGAAGAAATTACTAACGAAGAGATTGTTAGAGCGCTTCGTAAAGGAACGCTTGCTGTAGAAATATTCCCTGTTGTCTGTGGTTCTGCTTACAAAAACAAGGGTGTTCAGCGGATGCTGGATGCGGTAATTGATTATCTACCGAGTCCACTCGAAGTTCCTGCTATTACTGGAATAACGCCTAAGGGTGAAAAAGCTGAGCGGCCTTCTGATGATAGCGCACCATTTTCAGCACTTGCTTTTAAAGTAATGACAGACCCTTATGTTGGGAAGTTAACATTCTTCCGCGTATATTCTGGAACATTAGAAGCAGGTTCATATGTTCTGAATTCATCGAAAGAGAAACGCGAAAGAATTGGACGAATGCTAGAAATGCATGCGAATCACCGTGAAGAGCTTAGCAGAGTTTTCTCAGGTGACATTGCAGCTGGAGTTGGTCTGAAGGATACTAGTACAGGGGACACGTTATGTGATGAGAAACATCCGATTATTCTTGAATCAATGGATTTTCCGGAACCTGTTATCCGTCTTTCTGTAGAACCAAAAACGAAGATGGACCATGATAAGTTAGGTACTGCACTTGCTAAGCTTGCTGAAGAGGATCCAACCTTCAAAACACATACTGATGAAGAAACAGGACAGACAATCATTGCCGGTATGGGTGAACTACATCTTGATATAATCGTTGATCGCTTAAGACGAGAATTCAAGGTTGAAGCAAATGTTGGTGCCCCGCAGGTTGCATATAAAGAAACAATTCGCACTACTGCTCAAGTTGAAGGCAAATTTATTAGACAATCTGGTGGGCGTGGACAGTATGGTCATGTTTGGATTGAATTTTCTCCACTTGAAAAAGGTCAAGGATTTGAATTTGAGAACAAAGTTGTTGGTGGAGTTGTTCCACGGGAATATATTTCTGCTGTACAAGCTGGTGTTGAAGGAGCTGCACTAAATGGTATTCTCGCAGGTTATCCGCTAATCGACTTTAAGGCGAAAATATATGATGGTTCTTACCATGATGTTGACTCCTCGGAGATGGCATTTAAAATAGCTGGTTCAATGGCGATGAAAGCTGCCAAGAGTAAATGTGACCCAGTAATACTTGAGCCTATAATGAAGGTTGAAGTTACAGTTCCAGAGGAATACATGGGAGATGTAATGGGTGATCTAAGTTCTCGTCGTGGCAGAATAGAGGGAATGAGTGCTAACGCAGGTGCACAGGGCATTCACTCGCTAGTACCACTCTCAGAAATGTTTGGCTATGCGACTTCTCTTCGTTCTAATACGCAGGGACGTGGAAACTATTCAATGCAATTTGATGGGTATGAAGAAGTACCTAAGAATATTGCTGAAGAAATTATTGCAAAACAATCAGTTTAAGTGTTAAATTACTAAGAAATATTTGAAAAATTTTTCACTACGTTTATAATAGGTATTATAGGGCTTGTAGTGAAGCGAATATAATAATAATTAGGAAGTACTAAGGAGGATATAAAATGGGTAAACAAAAATTTGAACGTAACAAAACACACGTTAACGTAGGTACTATTGGACACGTTGACCATGGCAAGACAACTTTAACAGCAGCAATTACTACGGTACTTGCAAAAACAGGTGGATCTAAAGCTACTGCTTATGCAGCTATTGACAACGCACCTGAGGAAAGAGAGCGCGGTATTACAATTTCTACTTCACACGTTGAGTATGAAACTGCTAACCGTCACTATGCACACGTTGACTGCCCAGGTCACGCTGACTACGTTAAGAACATGATTACTGGAGCAGCACAAATGGATGGAGCGATTCTAGTCGTTTCCGCAGCAGATGGCCCGATGCCACAAACTCGTGAGCACATCGTTCTTTCACGCCAAGTTGGCGTACCTTACATCGTTGTTTTCATGAACAAGGTTGATATGGTTGATGACGACGAGCTATTAGAACTAGTTGAGATGGAAATTCGTGAGCTTCTTGACGAATATGAATTCCCTGGTGATGATACTCCAGTTATTAGAGGTTCAGCACTTAAAGCATTAGAGGATCCAGACAGCGAATGGGCTGACGCGATTGTTGAACTAATGGAAGCGGTAGACACTTATATTCCTGATCCGGAGCGCGAAATTGACAAGCCTTTCCTTATGCCTGTAGAGGACGTTTTCACAATTACAGGACGCGGAACAGTTGCTACAGGTCGTGTTGAAAGAGGAGTTATCAAGGTTGGCGAAGAGGTTGAAATCGTTGGTCTGACTGAAAAAACTAAGAAAACTGTTTGTACGGGCGTTGAAATGTTCCGTAAATTACTAGACCAAGCAGAAGCTGGCGACAACGTAGGTATTCTACTTCGTGGCGTTGAGCGTAAAGACATTGAGCGTGGACAAGTACTTGCTAAACCAGGTACGGTTAAACCACACACACAATTTACTGCTGAGATCTATGTTCTATCAAAAGAAGAGGGTGGACGTCATACTCCATTCTTCAGTAACTATCGTCCGCAATTCTATTTCCGTACGACTGACGTTACTGGCGTTATTGAATTACCTGAAGGCGTTGAAATGGTAATGCCTGGTGACAACATTACAATCAAGGTTAACTTGATTGCACCAATCGCTATCGAAGATGGAACACGCTTCGCTATTCGTGAAGGTGGAAGAACTGTTGGCGCTGGCGTTGTTGCTTCAATCCAGAAGTAATAAGACGATACGAGCATAATTGAAAACTTAGGGACCGTTAAAGGAAACTTTAGCGGTCCTTCAATGTTTATAATATAACTTAATATAAAGTAATTACATATAGTCCTTGCAATTGCCTGGGATATTTAATATAATGTTTGCGTTGGTCAAAAGATTTGCGATGATGTGAGAGGTTGCTGACACACACGGGTGCATTGCCATAGTAACCCGCATGGTTAGGGGAATTCTCGCGGAGAAGTCTGTTAAAAATAATAGACGATAAAGGAGGAAGAAAAATGGCAAAACAAAAGATTAGAATTCGTTTAAAAGCTTATGATCACATGATTCTAGATCAATCAGCGGAGAAAATTGTGGAAACTGCAAAAAGATCAGGGGCTCGTGTCTCTGGACCGATTCCGTTACCGACGGAAAAATCAATTTACACAGTGCTCCGTGCAGTTCATAAGTACAAGGATGCACGTGAGCAGTTTGAAATGCGCACACATAAACGTCTAATTGATATTCTTGACCCTACGCCACAGACGGTTGATGCATTAATGCGTCTTGATTTACCGTCAGGAGTAGATATTGAAATTAAATTGTAGTTAAAATGAAATGTAATAGGAGGTGGCCAATATGATAAAAGGAATCTTAGGTAAAAAGTTAGGAATGACGCAAGTTTTCACCGAGGATGGTACGGCAATACCAGTAACATTAGTACAAGCAGGACCTTGTGTTGTTCTTCAGAAGAAAGATATAGAGAATGACGGTTACGATGCGATACAGATCGGTTTTGAAGACAAAAAAGAGCATCGTGCAACAAAACCAGAGCTTGGACATACCAAAAAAGCTGAAACAGCTCCTAAGCGCTTCGTTAAAGAACTCCGTGGTAACTTTGAGGAGTACGAAGTTGGTCAACAACTAAAAGCTGATATATTCGCTCAAGGCGATGCAGTAGACGTAGTTGGTGTAAGTAAAGGAAAAGGGTTTGCCGGTTCTATCAAGAGACATAATCAAGCACGTGGACCAATGGCTCATGGATCGCGGTATCACCGTGGAGTAGGTTCATTGGGGTCTGCTGGTCCAGCTAAAGTTTTCAAAGGTAGACCTTTACCTGGAAGAATGGGTGGAGAAAGAGTTTCAATTCAGAATCTTGAGATTGTGCGTGTTGATGAGGAGAGAGATCTTCTGTTCATTAAGGGCTCAATACCGGGACCAAAGAAAAGTTACGTCATTATAAAAGATGCCGTTAAAAGTAAAAAATAGTTTAGTAATAGGAGAAAGGAGGATCAGCTATGCCTAAAGTAGCTTTATACGATATGAGCGGGAAAGAACTTGAGAAGATTAATCTTAAGGATTCAATCTTTGGAATAGAACCTAACGCCGCAGTATTACACGATGCAGTAGTTATGCAACAAGCATCACTACGTCAAGGAACACACAAGGTTAAAGGTCGTGCCGAGGTAAGTGGCGGCGGGCGCAAGCCGTGGGCCCAGAAAGGAACGGGTCGTGCGCGCGCAGGTTCAAGTCGATCACCTATTTGGGTTGGTGGAGGAACCACTTTTGGTCCAACACCAAGAAGTTATGCTTATAAATTACCGAAGAAAGTTAGAAGGTTAGCACTTAAGTCGGCATTATCAAGCAAGGTTATTGCAAACGAGTTAATCGTGCTTAAAGAATTAACCTTTGATGCACCTAAGACTAAAGAGATGTTAAATCTTTTAATCAACTTGAAAGTAGAAGGCAAGGTTCTAATTGTTGATAAGGATTACAATGATAATACAATTCTTTCATTAAGAAACCTGCCAGGAGTTAAATTTGTAACAGCTGAAGGGATAAATGTTTACGACATTTTATACCATGATAAGCTGATTATCACTAAAGAGGCAGTCGAAAGAATAGAGGAGGTGTTAGTATAATGAAGAATCCTCGCGATATTATTCTAAGGCCGGTTATTACTGAGAAAACAAGTGATTTTATGGCGGAGAATAAATACGTTTTCCAAGTAGATAAAAAAGCTAACAAGACTGAGGTTAAACTTGCAATTGAGGAAATTTTCGATGTTGATGTTAAGAAAGTTAACATAGTGCAGATGCCAGCTAAACCGAAAACTTATGGCAGGCACTCTGGTTATACGACAAGCTGGAAGAAAGCGATTGTAACCTTAACTGAAGGTAGCAAAACAATCGAATTGTTTGAAGCATAAGATTTTGTAAAGGAGGAAACTAGAAATGGCGATTAAAAACTATAAACCGACCACACCAGGTAGGCGCGGAATGTCAGGATTGAGCTTCGAGGAAATCACAACAGACAAGCCGGAGAAAACTCTACTTGCGCCTTTGAAAAAAAGAGCAGGTCGTAACCATCAAGGTAGAATTACTGTTCGTCACCAAGGTGGCGGTCATAAAAGACAATATAGAATTATCGACTTCAAGAGAAATAAAGATGGCGTTCCAGGACGCGTAGCAACGATTGAGTATGATCCGAATCGTTCAGCTAACATTGCTCTAATCCACTATCTTGACGGTGAGAAAAGATATATTCTTGCACCTAAGGGATTGAAAGTTGGTAGCATGATCGAATCTGGACCCAAGGCTGACATCGTTGTAGGAAACGCATTACCGCTGGAGAACATACCCGTTGGAACAGTTGTTCATAACGTAGAGATGAAAGCTGGCAAAGGTGGGCAACTAGCACGTGCAGCAGGAGCAGAAGCTCAATTGCTTGGTAAGGATAAGGACTATGTTTCACTTAGACTTAGCTCAGGCGAAGTTAGAATGGTTCGTAAGGAGTGCCGCGCATCAATTGGTCAGGTTGGTAATACAGACCATGAGAACATTACGATTGGTAAAGCAGGACGTTCTCGTTGGATGAACAAAAGACCAGGAGTACGTGGAGTAGTTATGAATCCGGTCGATCACCCACACGGTGGTGGAGAAGGTAAATCACCTATTGGCAGGAAGTCACCAGTTACGCCATGGGGTGTACCTACTATTGGATACAAAACTCGCAAGAAAAAGAATGAATCTAACAAATACATTGTTCGTGGACGTAAGAGATAGGAAGGAGGTATTTGTATGGGACGTAGTTTAAAGAAAGGGCCTTTTGCAGATAACCATTTATTAAACAAAGTAGACGCTTTAAATGAAAAAAATGAGAAAAAAGTTGTTAAAACTTGGTCACGCCGCTCTACAATCTTTCCGCAATTTGTTGGACATACAATTGCGGTACATGACGGACGTAAGCATGTACCTATTTATATAACAGAGGATATGGTGGGACATAAATTAGGTGAATTTGCACCAACTCGTGTTTATAAAGGACACGCAGACGATAAAAAGACTAAGCGTTAATTGACTGAGAGGAGGTACAGTAATGCAACAAGCAAAAGCTGTAGCAAAGCATGTGCGAATTGCTCCTCGTAAGGCCGGTCTAGTAGTAGACCTAATTCGAGGCAAAAGTGTTGGTGAAGCAACGTCAATTCTTAAAATGACACCCAAGGCGGCATCGCCAATAGTTGAAAAAATATTAAATTCTGCAATTGCAAACGCAGAAAATAACTTTAAAATGGATCCAAAGAAATTAGTAGTAAGTGAGGCTTATGCGAACCAAGGCGCGACAATGAAACGATTTCGTCCAAGAGCGCAGGGTCGTGCGAGCAGAATCAATAAGAGAACAAGTCATATTACTATCGTTCTCACTGAGAAGAAGGAGGGATAAAACTTGGGACAAAAGGTTAATCCAATTGGTTTACGGGTAGGCATAATACGCGACTGGGAATCTAAATGGTATGCAGACAAAAACTATGCAGATCTGTTACTTGAGGATATTGCGATACGTGAATATCTTGAAAAACGTTTAAAAGATTCGGCAGTTTCACATATTGAGATTGAACGAGCTGTTAATCGTGTAAATGTGACAATCCACACTGCCAAGCCAGGCGTGGTTATTGGTCGAGGTGGTGCAGAGGTTGAAAACATTAGAGAAGCACTTACTAAATTAACAGGTAAGAAAGTTCACGTAAATATTGCTGAGATTAAACACCCTGAATTGAATGCGAAAATCGTTGCAGAAAGTATTGCACAACAGCTTGAGCGTAGGGTTTCCTACCGTCGAGCAATGAAACAGGCAATACAAAGAACAATGCGTGCAGGTGGACTAGGTATTAAAACACTTGTGAGTGGTCGTTTAGGCGGCGCAGAAATTGCACGTAGTGAAGGTTATAGTGAAGGAACAGTACCTCTACACACACTAAGAGCAGATATTGATTATGGTACAGCCGAAGCTTTAACAACTTATGGATTATTAGGAGTTAAGGTATGGATATATCGTGGGGAGGTTCTTCCTAGATCGAAGAACAAGGAAGTTAAGGAAGGAGGCAGATAATTGTGTTAATGCCAAAGCGTGTTAAATATCGCAAAGAGTTCCGTGGTAAAATGCGCGGTAAAGCAAAAGGCGGTACAACAGTTCTATATGGTGAGTTTGGACTACAAGCGTTGGAACCTGCATGGATTACTAACCGACAGATTGAGGCGGCACGTATTGCGATGACGAGATATACCAAACGTGGTGGTAAGGTATGGATTAAGATTTTCCCATCCAAACCTGTAACACAGAAACCTTTAGAGGTACGTATGGGAAGCGGTAAAGGTAGCCCGGAAAAATGGGTTGCAGTTGTAAAACCTGGTAAAATCATGTTTGAAATTGGTGGAATGCCAGAAGAAGTAGCACGTGAAGCACTCCGTCTAGCGGCTCATAAACTGCCGATCAAGACAAAGTTTGTTAAGCGTGAAGGAGTAGGTGGTGACTCGCATGAAAGCTGAAACGTTTAGAGATATGACCACAGTTGAGATTGAACAAAAGATTAAAACATATAAAGATGAATTGTTTAACCTCCGTTTTCAATTAGCAACGGGTCAACTAGAAAATACAGGACGTATTCCAATAGTTAGAAAATCGATTGCACGTGGTAACACTGTGTTACGTGAACGTGAACTAGGAATTAAAAGGTAGGTTCGAAAGGAGGTTCCAAGATGGCAGTAATAAGCAATCGTAAGTCATTAGTTGGTAAAGTAGTGAGTGATAACATGGATAAAACAATCGTAGTAGCGGTTGAATCTTATAAAAAGCACTCTTTATACGGTAAAAACATTAAAAGCACAAAAAAATATCACACACATGATGAGAGCAACCAAGCAAAAATTGGCGATCTTGTAAAAATTGCTGAGACTAGACCACTTTCTAAAAATAAAAGATGGCGTCTGGTAGAGATTTTAGAAGAGGGAGTTACTGTCTAACTGATAGTATGTAACTCTGTTCTCAAAGGAGGGTAATAAGATGATACAAACTCAAACAATGCTGAACGTAGCTGATAACTCTGGAGCAAAGAAAGTAATGTCAATCAAAGTTATCGGTGCCTCTGGCAAAAAGGTAGCTAATATCGGCGATATAATTGTGTGTTCTGTTAAAGAGGCTACACCAGGTGGCGTTGTTAAAAAGGGTGATGTTGTTAAAGCGGTTGTTGTTAGAACGAAGAAAGAAACCAGAAGAAGCGACGGTTCCTATATAAAGTTTGATGATAACGCAGCTGTAATTATTAAAGAGGACAAAAGCCCAACCGGCACCCGTATATTCGGACCAGTTGCGCGTGAATTACGGGATAAGGATTTTATGAAAATAATCTCCCTTGCTCCTGAGGTAATATAATTTTTATTATGAGGAGGTGTTTCCATGAAACCCTTAAAAGAAAAGCAGAAAATTCACGTTAAGAAGAATGATAACGTAATCGTTATCAGTGGTACTGATAAAGGTAAAAAAGGAAGAGTGATTTTTGTTTTCCCGAACGATGGTAGGGTTCTAGTAGAAGGTGTAAACATGGTGAAAAAGCATTCAAGACCTTCTAAACAAAACCAACAGGGAGGCATAGTCAATCAAGAAGCACCAATCGATTCTTCGAAAGTAATGCTAATAGATCCGAAAACGGGAGAACCAACAAAGATTGGCATTAAGTTTTTGAAAAATGGTGAAAAGGTAAGATATGCGAAAAAGTCTGGCGAAGTTATTGATAAGTAGTCAGGTTGAAAGGAGAGTATAAATAGTGGCGGCAAGATTAAAAGAACTTTATGTTAGTGAAATAACTCCAGCAATGGTTAAAAAGTTTGATTATAAAACCGTTATGCAGGTTCCGCGTGTTGATAAGGTTGTAATCAACATGGGCCTTGGCGAAGCAGCGCTGAACTCAAAGATTCTTGATGGAGCTGTAGCTGACATGCAAATGATTGCAGGTCAGAAACCGGTCATTACACGCGCTAGGAAATCAATTGCTGCTTTTAAATTGCGTGAAGGTATGCCAATTGGTGCGAAGGTAACACTTCGCGGGGAAAGAATGTATCATTTTATTGATAAGCTAGTCAACATCTCTTTACCGCGGGTACGTGACTTTCGTGGAGTTTCAAGCAAATCTTTTGATGGGCGTGGAAACTATACATTAGGACTTAAGGAGCAACTGATGTTCCCAGAGATTGAGTACGACAAAATAGATAAAATCCGTGGGATGGACATAGTTTTTGTAACAACTGCGAATACAGACGAAGAGGCCTACGAACTATTAAGTCAATTAGGAATGCCGTTTAGTAAATAAGCGTTTGAGGAGGGAATTAAGTGGCCAAGAAATCAATGATCGCTAAACAAAAGCGACCACAAAAGTTTAAGGTGCGAGAATATACACGCTGTCAGCGTTGTGGACGACCACATTCAGTTTTACGTAAGTTTAAACTGTGCAGAATTTGTTTCCGCGAGCTTGCGAATCAGGGACAAATTCCTGGAGTAAAAAAAGCTAGCTGGTAAATCCAAGCTATGGAAGGAGGATACTTAGATGGCAATGACAGATCCGATTGCAGATATGTTAACTCGAATAAGAAATGCGAATATGGTTCGTCACGAAATAGTTGAAATACCGGCGTCAAACGTGAAACGTGAGATTGCAGATATTTTAAAACGTGAAGGTTTTATTCGAGATGCTGAGTATATAGAAGATACTAAACAAGGAATAATTCGTGTCTTTCTTAAATACGGACCGAATAATGAAAGAGTGATAACTGGTTTGAAAAGAATTAGCAAGCCAGGCTTAAGAGTTTATGCGAAAACCGAAGAGGTTCCAAGAGTACTTGGAGGGCTCGGTATTGCAATTATTTCTACATCACAAGGCGTTCTTACTGATAAAGAAGCACGTAACAAGAAAACTGGTGGAGAAGTACTTGCCTATATCTGGTAATCGATTTAAAATCCGAATGGAGGTGTAAGAATGTCTCGGATAGGAAAAGAAGCAATTGTAATTCCTGAAGGAGTAGAGGTTAAAATTAATGGCCCTGAGGTTACTGTTAAAGGACCTAAAGGATCACTTACGAAGACCTTTAATGCTGACTTGACAATAGAGATAGAAGACAATCAACTTACCGTGAGAAGACCAAGTGACAATAAAAAACATCGTTCATTACACGGTACAACGAGAAGTATCATTAACAATATGGTTGAGGGTGTAACTAAAGGTTTCGAAAAGAGACTTGATTTAGTAGGTGTTGGTTATCGTGTATTGAAAAACGGCGACAATATCACATTAAACGTTGGTTACTCACATCCAATCGAGTTTACGCCAGAAGATGGTGTAGAACTTGAGGTTATAGACAATAACAAAATTGTGGTTAAAGGAATTGATAAAGAACGTGTTGGTGCTATGGCAGCAAATATTCGATCAGTTCGCGAGCCTGAGCCTTACAAAGGTAAAGGCATTAAATACTCGGACGAGCATATACGTCGTAAGGTTGGTAAGACTGGTAAATAATGTTTCGTTTTAACGAAGGGAGTGAGCCCGGTTGATAAAAAAAGAGGATAGAAATAAGATTCGTTTAAAAAGACATCTTAAAATAAGAAGAAACCTATATGGTACAGTGGAGAGACCACGTTTAAACGTGTTTCGTTCTTCCAAACACATATATGCACAGCTAATTGACGATGTTAATCATCACACACTAGTTGCAGCTTCAACCTTAGATGAAGAACTTAAAGGTAAGTTCGAAAATGGGGGAGATATTGAAGCAGCTAAACTTGTTGGTGAAGCTATCGCTAAAAAAGCTGTTGATAAAGGTTATAAATCTGTCGTTTTTGACCGTAGTGGTTATTTATATCATGGTAGAGTTAAAGCATTAGCTGACGCTGCCCGTGAAAATGGGCTACAATTCTAGCCAAACAAGTTAGGAGGGGAAAAGATGCAAATTGATCCAAACACTCTTGATTTACAAGAGAAAGTTGTTCATATCAACCGTGTAGCGAAAGTTGTTAAAGGTGGAAGACGCTTTAGCTTTAGTGCGCTAGTGGTTGTAGGCGATAAAAATGGGTATGTAGGGTCAGGACTGGGCAAAGCTTCCGAGGTTCCTGATGCTATAAGAAAAGCAATTGAAGATGCTAAGAAGAATTTAATTCATGTACCAATCGTTGGAACAACAATTCCACATCAGATAAATGGAAGAGCTGGAGCAGGAAATGTTTTTCTTAAACCGGCATCTGAAGGTACTGGTGTTATTGCTGGAGGACCGGTGCGTGCTGTACTGGAGCTAGCAGGAATTGAAGATATTCTAACTAAATCTTTAGGTTCTTCTAATGCGATGAGCATGGTTAATGCTACGATTAACGGTTTAATAAATCTTAAGCGCGCAGAAGAGGTTGCTAAACTTCGTGGAAAAACTGTTGAAGAGCTCTTAGGATAGGAGGAAATATCATGGCAAAAGCAAAAAAAATAGCAATAACTTTAAAGCGTAGCACGATTGGACGACCTGAAAATCAGAAGGTTATCGTTAAGACGTTAGGTCTACGCAAACTCAATCAGACTGTGATTCATAATGATAATACAGCGATTCGTGGAATGGCTAATAAAGTGAGTCATCTAGTTGAGGTAAAAGAGCTTGACGAATAAATTAAGAGTAAGACTAGGGAGGTGTACTTATGAAGCTGCATGAATTGAAACCTGCTGAAGGTTCACGTCATAAAAAGAAGCGCGTTGGCCGCGGAATGGCATCAGGACATGGCAAGACTTCTGGTCGTGGACATGACGGACAGAATTCTCGTTCTGGCGGTGGTGTTAGACTCGGCTTCGAGGGTGGTCAGAACCCATTAGCACGTCGCTTACCTAAACGTGGTTTTACAAATCCGACTCGTAAAGAGTACGCAATTATAAACCTTGACTGTTTAAATAACTTTGAAGAGGGTACTGTTGTTACACCTGAGTTACTTAAAGAGAAAGGGTACGTTAAACAGGTAAAAGACGGAGTAAAGGTGTTAGGTAATAAAGAGGTAAAGGTTGCATTAACTGTACAGGCAAACAAATTCTCACAAACTGCCGTTGAGAAAATAGCTGCTGCAGGCGGCAGGACTGAGGTGATCTAATGTTTAGAACGCTTTCCAATATTCATAAAGTAAAGGACTTAAGAAATAAGATTATCTTCACAATGTTGATGTTGGTTGTGTTTAGAGTAGGTAGTTTTATACCGGTTCCAAATATCAATAGCAGCGTTTTGGCAGATTTATCAGAAAGAGATTTTCTTGGACTACTAAATACATTCTCAGGTGGTGCCTTAGGTAACTTCTCCATCTTTGCAATGGGTATTATGCCATATATTACAGCTTCGATTATTATGAATCTGTTGGCTATGGACGTTATCCCACTATTTGCAAGATGGGCACGTGAGGGTGCTGACGGTCGCCGAAAGATGTCTCAAGTAACAAGATACTTAACAATTGGTTTAGGATTCATCCAAGCGATTGGTTTCTCAATCAGCTTTAATGGGATGTACCCAGGACTTGTAGTTAATCCGGGCTTTAGTACCTATGCGATTATTACGATTGTTCTAACCGCAGGTACCGCATTCCTAATGTGGCTTGGTGAGCAGATTACCGAGAAAGGTATTGGGAATGGTATTTCAATTATCATTTTTGCGGGTATTGTTGCCGGCTTCCCAGACCAAGTTCGCGCAATTTTTGCAACTGAGTTTGCAGGCGGTTCGGATGCAATTTTCTTAACTGTTATCAAAGCGGTAATCTTGATTACTGTAATTATTGCGATTGTAGCAGGAGTAATTTTTGTGACTCAAGGAATAAGGAGGATCCCTGTTAACTATGCGAAAAGAGTTGTTGGTCGCAAAATGTATGGTGGACAATCAACATATATTCCGTTAAAAGTTAACTCAGCAGGGGTTATCCCAGTTATCTTTGCGATCGCACTACTAATGTTCCCGCCTACAATAGCGCAATTCTGGCAAGGAAGGTTAGTTGCAGACTGGATTATTGAGAACTTTACTTATAATTCTGTTTTTGGTGCCTTATTCTATATGTTGATGATTATCGGTTTCACATACTTCTACACATACGTACAAGTAAATCCAGATAATTTATCAGAAAACATGAGAAAAAATGGTGGGTTTATTCCGGGAATTAGACCGGGGCAAGCAACTACTAAATATATTTCTAATGTTCTAAATCGTATTACATTAACAGGTGCGCTATTCTTAGCAGCGGTGGCAATTTTACCAGTAGTATTTACTACATTTACAAGCTTGCCTCAATCAGTACAGATTGGCGGTACATCACTACTAATTGTTGTTGGGGTAGCACTTGATACAATGAAACAAGTAGAATCTCAACTAATGAGTCGCCATTACGACGGCTTCATTAAGAAGTAGAATGATGGACTTACTGCGATTAAATTGTATGGAGGTTTGGTAATGAATATAATTTTAATGGGATTACCAGGAGCTGGTAAAGGAACACAAGCTGAAAAGATAGTAGAGGAATTTAACATTCCACATATTTCTACTGGCGACATGTTTAGAAATGCACTTAAAGAAGGAACAGCAATGGGTTTAAAAGCTAAGGGTTATATGGACAAGGGTCTACTTATCCCTGATGAGATAGTTGTTGGACTGATTGCAGAACGTCTGAATAATGAAGATACTAAGAATGGATTCCTATTAGATGGATTTCCGCGCACTGTTGCACAGGCAGTCTCTTTAGATGAGTTACTAGCAGAACTAAACAGGAAGCTTGACTACGTAATTAATATTCACGTTGAAAAAAAGTCGCTGATTGAACGTTTAACTGGTAGACGTATCTGTAGGGAATGTAGTGCTTCATATCACACGTCTTTCAAAGCACCATTAGTTCAAGATGTCTGCGACAAATGTGGTGGTAAATTACATCAAAGAGATGACGATACCGAGGAAACAGTCAAAACAAGATTAGATGTTAACATTAAGCAGACGGAGCCTTTACTAAGCTATTACGAGGCTAAGGGAATCCTCCGAAATGCGGATGGTAACCAAGAGATTGATGCTGTATATTCTGATATTAGGTCAATCTTAAAAAATGGGACGTGTAAGTAATAATGATTATTTGTAAAAGTGAGCATGAAATCATGTTAATGCGTGCAGCAGGCACAATTGTTGCAGAAACACATCAGCTGCTTGCCGAGGCGATCAAGCCCGGTATAACAACGCTTGAACTAGATCAGCTTGCTGAAAGTTATATTAAAAAACAGAATGCCTACCCCTCTTTTCTTGGTTATGGTGGTTTTCCTGGGAGCATCTGCACCTCAGTAAATGAGGAGCTAGTTCACGGAATCCCAAGTAATCGTGTTTTACAAGAGGGCGATGTTATTAGTTTAGATATTGGTGCGCAGTACAAAGGTTTTCATGGCGATTCTGCCCGCACTTATGGAGTCGGGGAGATATCAGAGAATGCTAAAGAACTATTAAGAGTAACAGAGGAATCTCTGTACAAGGGTTTAGCTGAAGCGATGCCAGATAATCGATTGTCAGATATATCACACGCAATTGGAAAGTATATTGAGGAGAACGATTACTCTGTTGTGCGTGAATATGTAGGGCATGGAATAGGTGAGAAACTACATGAGGATCCCCAGATCCCGAACTATGGACCTCCAAATCGAGGACCGCGACTTAAAGTAGGTATGGCCTTAGCTATTGAACCAATGGTAATTGAAGGTGAAAGATATGTCCGCGTCTTAGATGACGATTGGACGGTCGTTTCTCTAGATAGATCGTTGTGTGCACATTTTGAACACACAATAGTAATTACAAATAATGGTCATGAAATTATGACCAAATTATAGGTGATTAAATGAGTGAATCTGGTTCGAGTTTTAAAGTTGGTGAAATAGTAGAAGTAACAAAGGGGCGCGATACAGGTAAGTACGCAGTCATCTTGGAAATTATTAATGAGCGTTATGTAAGAATCATTGACGGGGATCGTCGTAAGTATGATAATCCCAAGAAAAAGAACGTGATTCATATTAACTCAAGTGGAATAATTTCTAAAGAAGTAATAACAAGCTTGATGGAGGAAAAAAGAGTTTCCAATGCTAAGGTCCGTTATGTTCTGCAAGAATATGCGAAAGGATTAGTAGAATTGGAAAAGGAGAAAGGGGAGTCGGTTTATGAGTAAAGAAGAAGCAATTGAGGTTGAAGGTACAGTATTAGAACCTTTACCAAACGCAACGTTTAAAGTAGAATTAGAAAATGGACATCAAGTATTAGCGCACGTTTCAGGTAAAATCAGAATGCATTACATTAGGATTCTACCTGGTGATAAAGTAACAGTTGAACTATCGCCGTATGATTTAACACGGGGTAGAATAACGTATCGTTATAAATAGATACTGACAGGCATGTAAGGAGGTTGTGATCATGAAGGTTAGACCATCAGTCAAACCAATTTGTGAGAAGTGTAAAGTTATTAGAAGAAAAGGTAAAGTAATGGTTATTTGTGAAAATCCGAAACATAAACAAAAACAAGGCTAATATAAGGAGGTGTAAGTGAATGGCACGTATTGCAGGTGTAGACTTACCTCGTGATAAGCGAGTAGAGGTTGCGTTAACCTATATTTTTGGAATTGGGAAATCAACTTCCCAGAAAATTCTAAAGATTGCTGAAATTGATGTAAACACTAGAGTTAGAGACTTAACAGAAGATGAAGTATCTAAACTACGTGAAGCAATTGATAAAAATGTTAAGGTTGAGGGAGATCTGCGAC
>CAZKBI010000009.1:0-41964 GCA_964551195.1 uncultured Caryophanales bacterium
TATTAATAATTGTTTTATTAATAAATTGAAAACCATTTAAACAAATAATTAATCTGCTTTAATCTTCTACTGTTTTAATTTTCTGAGAAATATATACCATAGTTAAAATAGTAAACACATAGGCTTGAATTGAGCCAATAAAGACACTATATGCTAGCCAGACTATTAGAGGTATAACTCCCAATATTCCGATTCCCAGAATGACGCCGATTAATACCTCTCCCGCAAAAATGTTGCCGTAGAGACGCATGCCAAGCGTGAGGATTTTCGCAATTTCATCAATTATGTTTAGTGGAAACCACACTAGATATGGTTCAAAGAAATGCTTAAGATATCCCCTGGTGCCTCGGTACTTAATACTTAAAATATGAGTTAGTAATATTATAGAAACTGATAATGCTAATGTAACGCTCAAGTCTGCTGTTGGTGACTTCCACCAAATAACTTCGACAACCTGTTTATCATTATGAACTACCGTAGATGTAGCGAGCATCTCTTGCGATACAATTTCAGATCCTGCAATTGTTAACGGTTCATTATGTAGTGTAGCAATGTTGAATGGTAAACCCAACATATTACCTATCCAAATGAACAATATTAAGGTCAGCCCAAGAAAAATAAATTTAGCACCTTTTTTTGCGCCAATCGTACTGCCGGTAATACCATAAACAAAATCTACAATCCACTCAAAAACATTCTGAATACCTGTCGGTACCCCTTCAGTCATGTTTCTTGTTGCGATAAAAGAAAGTAAAAAAACGACCACGGAAGTAACCACAATCATCAATACAGTTGAGAGGTTAAATTCTAACCATTGTAGATTTGCTGGTGCCCAGACAGGTTGAATATGCCCCAAGGTTTTCACTCCTTTCTCTTTATATTTTGTGTATTATACTATCCACAACTGATAACAGTTGGGCGATGAATAACCCGAAAATAGTTGTATAAAGATTAAAGTACTCTGGAAATTGAATTGCAACTAAGACAATAAGAACTGACGTTGCTATTCTTGTTGACATTCCAGTTGACAAGTGTCTTCTCTGGGAACCCTCATCGGATTGTGAAACAATCTCGCCTAAACGATCAATCTTACGTGATGTGTAATATGTATTAAGAAGGCTAATTGCGCCACCAAGCAACAAACCCGCAAAGAACTTGTAGTAAGGTGTAAAGATACCTAGTAAAAAAATAAACAATAAAATAAATGTGTACTTAACAATTCTAGCAACTTTTATTTTATAATTTATTAAGTCGTTCAAGGCATGTCAGTCCCCTAAGTGTTTTTTGATCATAATAGATACGGATAAAATTCCAAGAGCTAGACCAAGTAGTACTCCGATAATTAAAAAAAGAGGTGCTGCTCCAAAAACAGCATCAAGTTTATTACCAAGCAAAACTCCTATCGTTACAAACAATGCTATATCGATGCTTATTACACCGACTAATGCTAAAGCATGCCATGGATTTTCTCGATCAATTTTCACCTTAAGCCACCAACAATTTATAAATCTATTATTCTTCATGTATAACATCAGTTAGTATATCAAATATGTTTTCAGATTAGCAACCACTTTTAACTATTATTCCAAAAAGTTTTATTAGTTATGCTTAGCCATAATTAACTGAGCTGATTGAGCTTATTTATCTTGGAAATGCTGTAACAAAATGTCAGCGATTCGCACTGACGCTTTTCCATCACCATAAGGGTTGTCCGCACGCGCCATTTTTTCATAACTAGACTGATTTGTTAAGAGTTCGTTAGCGTTTGCATAAATTTCTTCTTCATCAGTCCCAACAAGTCGAAGCGTGCCAGCGGCAACTCCTTCGGGCCTCTCTGTAGTGTCACGCAAGACAAGTACAGGCACACCGAAGAAAGGAGCTTCCTCTTGTAGTCCCCCCGAGTCTGTCAGAATTAAATGGGAGCGCGCTTCAAAGTTATGAAAATCAATCACGTCGAGCGGCTCAATCAGTCTGACTCGCGGGCTCTTCCCAAGTATCTCCTGTGCTAGGAGCTGCACTCGCGGGTTTAAATGAACAGGGAAAACTACAGCAATATCTTCGTGTGCTTCCACAATCCTTTTTATTGCATAAAAAATACTGGTCATCGGGTCGCCTAAATTCTCGCGACGATGAGCAGTTACTAAAACCATTCTGTAAGCTTTGAGTTCCTCAAGAATTGGGTGCTTATAATTTTCACGCACAGTAGTCTGGAAGGAATCAATTACCGTGTTGCCCGTAACAAAAATATCTTTAGGGTTTTTGTTCTCGGCTAATAAATTAGTTGCCGCCGCTTCCGTCGGTGCGAAATGCAAGTCAGCCAAAACGCCTGTTAACTGGCGATTGGCCTCCTCAGGAAAGGGCGAATATTTATTATTAGTACGCAGACCAGCCTCAACGTGACCGATTGGCACCTGCTGATAAAAAGCTGCTAGGCTGCCAAGAAAGGTGGTGCTCGTGTCGCCATGCACTAAGACGATATCAGGTTGAACTTCGCTAATAACTCGCTCTAAGCCAGTTAAAGCGTTAACCGAAATGTCGACAAGGCTCTGCTCTGGCTTCATAATATTAAGGTCGTATTGCGGGACTATCGCAAAAGTTCTAAGAACTTGATCAAGCATCGAGCGATGCTGTGCTGTTACACAGACAATACTTTCGAAATCCTGCTCACGTCTTTGCAGCTCTTGAACCAGAGGAGCCATCTTGATTGCCTCTGGACGTGTACCGAAAATTGTTAAAACCTTAATTTTTGTCTTCATATGTTTATATGCTCCTAAGCGATGAACTTTGGATCCCATTATTAAGATGAGCTCTAAATTTCCTTATAAAGCGGAATAAAGCGGAAAACGTGCGGTTAATTCAGCCACTTGCTCGCGGGCCTCATCCAACACATGCTCGTCTGTAGAATTCTTAACTGTCATTTCAATTAGCTCGGCTATTTTATCCATTTCAGCCAAGCCCATGCCACGAGTTGTTACAGCGGCAGTCCCAATTCGAATACCACTTGTCACAAAAGGACTTTTCTCCTCAAAAGGAATCGTATTCTTATTACAAGTAATGCCAATCTCATCAAGAACGTGTTCAGCATCTTTGCCCGTAATATTCATATTGTTTAGATCGATTAAAATTAGATGATTATCAGTGCCACCAGAAACCAAGCGGAAACCACGATTTGTTAATTGTTCAGCTAGACGCATACTATTCTCAATAATCTGTGCTGCGTAAATATTAAACTCAGGTTCTAATGCCTCGCCAAAAGCAACTGCTTTCGCGGCTATTACATGCATTAGCGGACCACCCTGGATCCCAGGAAATACAGCCTTATCCACTGCGCGTGCGTATTGTTCCTTGCAGAGAATAAGACCGCCGCGCGGACCACGCAATGTTTTGTGCGTAGTAGATGTAACAAAATCAGAAAAAGGTACCGGATTCTGATGCAGTCCTGCAGCAACTAAGCCTGCGATGTGTGCCATATCAACCATTAAATATGCACCAATTTCATCAGCGATCTCACGGAATTTAGCAAAGTCAATTGCACGTGGATAAGCGCTGGCACCAGCAACGATCATTTTGGGCCGGTGCTCTAAAGCTAGTGCACGAACCTGATCATAGTCAATACGCTCCTTATCTTTATCCACAGTATAAGAAATGAAGTTATAGAGAACACCAGAAAAATTTACTGGGCTACCGTGCGTTAAGTGCCCACCGTGCGAGAGGTCCATACCGAGGATGGTGTCGCCGTGCTCCAATACAGCAAAATAAACTGCCATATTAGCCTGTGCCCCAGAATGCGGTTGAACGTTAGCATGCTCAGCACCGAAAAGTTCTTTAGCACGATCACGCGCAAGATTTTCCGCGATATCTACATACTCGCAGCCGCCATAATATCTTTTGTCTGGGTAGCCTTCAGCATATTTATTAGTTAATACTGAGCCAGTAGCCTCAAGAACAGCCCTACTTACAAAGTTCTCTGATGCTATTAATTCGATTTTGGAACGTTGACGTCCAAGTTCAAGTTCAATAGCTTCAGCAATTTCCGGATCTTGCTTGCGTAATTCATCCACAGTAACGACCTCCGTTTGATTTATATTAGTTTGATTAAATTTTATATTTAGCGCGCGCTCCGCCAATTAGCTTCGGACGCGTTGTTGCTGCGATTAGTCGGGCATCTCCAATTGTGGTAGTTTCACCTACATAAGGGACCGCAACCGGCTTCAAGTGCATTCCAATTAACGTGCCACCAATATCGATGCCACAGTCTGCCTTTATGTGTTCAACTACAAGAGCATCATCTAAGGCTTGGTAAGCGTGAGTAGACAAGGCACCTCCAGCCTCAAGAACTGGAATTACTGTAACTTCATCGAGGCCAAAACGATCTGCAGTTGCGCGCTCAACAATTAGTGAGCGGTTGATATGCTCGCATGCTTGAAAAGCTAGATGAAATCCGTAGCGCCCTTGGAAATCAGCTAGAACCTTATAGATTACTGCTGCTGCCTCAACACTTGTCGCTGTACCGATGCGCTTGCCGACTGCTTCACTAGTGCTACAACCAACCACTAGGATTTGGTCAGAAAATAATGGGTAGTAGTTCAGTAATTCGGTTAAAAATGAATTAAGATCTCTCTCAATCTGTTGCAAAATCATCTCGCTTATCTTCTCCTCAAATCTATTCTCTGATTTAGTTTTCTTCTCCGAGTTCGATACGACAAATTTTGTCAACACGCTTGGCATGGCGCCCGCCCTCATATTCTGACTCGAGCCAGATACGAACAATATCTAGGGCCACGTGCAAACCTGTCGTTCTGCCTCCTAAACAGAGTACGTTGGAATCATTGTGTTGACGCGTTACCTTAGCAGAATAGCAATCTCCCACTAGTGCAGCGCGGATACCATTGACTTTGTTAGCAGCTATTGACATTCCAATACCGGTGCCGCAGATTAGAATTCCTCGATCAACCTCTTGCTGCTTAACAGCATTAGTAACTGGCCGGACATAATCGGGATAATCTACCGTTGATAGATCGTCCGCCCCATAGTCTGTATAGTCGACTCCGAGCTCGATAAGTAGTGCTTTGATATTTTCTTTTAATTCATAGCCTCCATGGTCTGAAGCAATAGCTACTTTCATTATCTAAACCCCTCCCCAGAAATATTGTATGCGAACTTCTATCTTTTCATTATACATTATTTATATTGCTATTTGGTTACAATTCACTCTTTATCTGCAGGGTATTTTTCTAGAAATAGATCGATTGCTTCTGTTATTTCTGCGGCAATCTCTTCATAAGTCCGCAGGTCGCCACCGTAAGGATCAGTGATATCGATTGACTCCTCTTTAAGCATCATTATTTTGGCTGTATATTCTGGATAGGAGTTAATCAGAAAATGTTTGTGCATCTGGGTCATTGTTAGAATTATATCAGCCCATTCTAGAAGTTCAGGAGTCGTTCGCAGGGAAGTAAGGTCATGTTCTTCCAACTTAAGCTCATCAGAAACTAGATCACGAATAATTTCTATAGTATTAGCTGAGTAGCTTTCCCCGGTAGCTGCAAAAATTCCTGCAGATTTCGTTTCAATCTTCAAGTTCTGTTCCTTTGCCTTCTCCCGTAAAATATACTCGGCCATGGGACTACGACAAGTATTGCCAGTACAGACAAATAGCACCTTTAACATTAGATTTCCTCCTTATTTCTCGCTCTTTCCAGAAATGGTGTCTGCAATTTTGACCTCCCCAATTACTCCTTGCAGTTCCTTAAGTGTAATTGCACCGGTTCGCAGGATTGTTGGGATATCACCCGTCATATCGATCACGGTTGATTCTAAACCGATATCAGTAGTGCCGCCGTCAACAATTCCGTCGATTCTACCATTAAGGTCATCGTATACTTGAGCAGCGGTTGTTGGACTTGGTCGCCCGGAACGATTCGCGCTAGGTGTGGCCAGTGGGAATCCCGCCTCCCTAATTATTGTAAGGGCAATCTCATTTGCCGGCATCCTCACGCCAACAGTAGATCGGTTTGCTGTAACTAAAGAAGATAGCCCCGGTTTATGTTTCAGAACAATCGTCAAGGGACCGGGCCAGAAGTGATTAATTAAAGTTAGGCTTTTCTCGTCGATCTCCATAACAAGGTCGTAAATTTGTTCTTTTTCCGCTATTAGTATGCTAAGCGGATTATCGTAGGGTCGCCCTTTGGCGAGGAAAATCTTATCCACAGCCGCGTCACTAAAGGCATCTGCGCCAAGTCCGTAAACGGTCTCCGTCGGAAATGCAATAATTTCACCGGCTTGCAGGCTTTCTGCTACTTCAGAAAAAATTTTTTGCGCTGATAACCCAGTCATATCAAGGGTTTCCCATGTTTTTGTTATAGTTGTCCTCATGATAAATTAGCCTCTTCTCATCATTGCTTATTTTTCACATTATTTAATATTAACGCATGTAAATTTTGACTTTTCTTCTGTGGATTTCCTGTGGATAACTTTTATTCTACTTCTAGAAACTCCAGTATTTATCGGTATTCAGCAAGGATTATTCGTGGTATCCCCTGCAAATCCCTAAGCACCTTGCTAGTCTTTGCACCGCTGTTTTGGAGTATATTGATAATTTCTGTTTCCTGCCCGTAGCCAATTTCTAGAGCAATTAGCCCTGGTCTATTTAAGAGAATTAACCCTTCATTTATTATCCTATAATAGAAGTCTAAACCAGTTTCTCCACCATCTAAAGCCAAAATTGGTTCATATAAACGAACCTCGGCACTCAATTCCGCTAAATCCTTATATGTAATATAGGGTGGGTTCGATACAATAATATCAAACTTATGACCCTTCGTTAAGAATGGCTGGAATAAATCGCCCTGGAGCAGCTCGATATTTGCCTGAAGTTGCTGCATATTCTCTTTAGCAAGGTCAATCGCTAATGGGGAAATGTCGACTGCTTTAACTTGCCAGTCAGGCCTTTCTAAGGCAAGTGTTATCGCAATAGCACCAGTACCAGTACCAATATCGGCAACAGTCAAAGTTTGGTTCTGCCAGATAGCCTCCGCCTCATTCAGCACGCTCTCCACAAGCAATTCAGTTTCCGGTCGTGGTATCAGATTCCCTGGTCGCGTCATGAAATCGCGCCCATAGAAATTCTGCCTGCCCGTAATATATTGTAATGGTTCACTAGCGATCCTTCTGGCAATCAATTCATCTAGATCCGCGATCTCTTCCGCTGATAATTCCTGCAACTGATTTAAATAAAAATATGTACGGTCCCATTGAAAATAAAAAGAGATAAGCACCTCCGCGTTTAATGCGGGATGCTCTATTCCAGCTTTAATAAGCTCTTCTATTTTATTGGTATAATATTCATTAATTCTCATTTGATTATTCTACAGATGAGCCCTGCAAAAGATCGGCCTGCGCTTCCGATACCAGTGCATCAATTAGCTCATTTAAATCCCCATCGATAATATAGTCAAGCTTGTGTAGTGTTAACCCGATGCGGTGGTCTGTAACCCTGTTCTGAGGAAAATTATAGGTGCGGATTCGCTCGCTACGGTCGCCCGTACCAACCTTAATTTTGCGCTCTTGGTCAAGTTTCTCTTGTTCTTCTGCACGCTGTTTTTCGTAAATACGTGCACGCAGAATTTTCATCGCTTTCTCTTTGTTCTTAATCTGCGACTTCTCGTCCTGCATCGAGACAACAACTCCTGTAGGCTCATGTGTTAAGCGAACGGCCGACATTGTCGTGTTAACACTCTGTCCACCAGGACCACTTGAAGCATAAGTATCGACACGAATATCATTCTCATGGATTTCAATCTCGACCGCTTCAATCTCTGGTAGAACAGCAACTGTTGCGGTAGAGGTATGAACACGTCCACCTGATTCTGTCTCTGGTATACGTTGCACACGATGTGCACCACTTTCATATTTCAACTTACTATAAACTCCCTTACCATAAATCATGAAGATTATCTCTTTGAAACCACCAATTCCTGTGCTATGCGCCTCAATTACTTCGGTTTTCCAACCTTGGCGCTCAGCGTACCGTGCATACATACGATACAGGTCACCAGCGAATAAGGCTGCCTCTTCACCGCCAGCAGCACCACGAATCTCGACAATAACGTTCTTCGAGTCGTTAGGGTCCTTTGGTAGTAATAATACTCTTAATTCTTCCTCTATTTCATCCCTGCGATCCGAAAGCTCATGAATCTCAGCCTTAACAAGATCCAACATATCATGTTCGAGCTTCTCTTCAAGTAGCAGCTTCGATTCTTCAAGCTCAGCCATTACTTTTTTATATTCACGATATTTGGCAACAAAATCCGCAATGTCTGACTGTTCCTTAGAATATTCGCGCAGCTTATTTAAGTTGCTTGTTATCTCTGGGTCCATCAGATACCCGGTCAGTTCCTCATAACGTTTTTCAATTCCAGCTAAACGTTTTAACATTTTGCACACCTCTCACTTATAACTAAAGCAAGCCATCGGCTTGCCTCAGTAACTTAAACACTTAGAATGTAGTTTATAGCTTGTATTTCTTATTAAATCTGTCAACACGGCCACCAGCATCCACCATTTTCTGTTTGCCGGTATAAAAAGGATGACATTCTGAGCATATCTCAACGCGAATTTCCTCTGCAACTGAACCAGTTTCAAAGGTATTCCCGCAAGCACAACGTGCTGTAACTAATTTATAATCAGGATGAATATCTTTTTTCATACACCTTCACCTCTTTCTGCCCTGAATCATCTGCGAAACAGAGTACTCTTCAATCACACAAGACATTATAACCGATTTTTTCCAACATTACAATATTATTTTTCACATTAAGTGTAATTTAGTTGCTTTTCAATAGAGCGCCAAGCTGTTCAAGTAATTGCTCGTTAGTTTTAGTATCCCGCATCCGTCTAATTATCTGCTCTGAAAAATCTGGTTGATCGCTCATAATTTTCCTTAAGTTCCAAACACGCTCCAGGTGCTCTTTATTTAATAGAGTCTCCTCGCGTCTTGTTCCTGAGCGCTTAACATCAATTGCTGGGAAGATACGTCTTTCAGCTAAGCGACGATCAAGATGTAACTCCATATTACCTGTTCCCTTAAATTCCTCGTAAATAATATCGTCCATGCGTGAACCAGTATCAATTAATGCCGTAGCAAGAATTGTTAAACTTCCACCTTCTTCGATATTCCTTGCCGAGCCAAAAAATTTCTTTGGTCGATGTAAGGCTGATGGGTCTAGACCGCCTGATAGTGTTCTCCCACTTGGTGGAACTACCAGATTATAAGCACGTGCCAATCGGGTAATACTATCTAATAAGATAACCACGTCCTGCTCTGCTTCAACAAGTCTTTGTGCTCTTTCAAGAACCAGCTCAGAGACCTTGATATGGTTTTCTGGCAGCTCGTCAAAGGTCGAACTGATAACCTCAGCATTAACTGAACGTTGCATATCAGTTACTTCCTCCGGTCGCTCATCTATGAGAAGAATTAATAACTTAATATTGGGATAATTGGTGCTGATCGAGTTTGCAATTTCCTTAAGAAGTAAAGTTTTGCCAGCCTTTGGTGGTGCGACGATTAGACCACGCTGTCCTAAACCGACCGGTACCATTAAGTCCATCATCCGTGTTGCGATATGGCTAGGCTGTGTCTCTAAAATAAGCTTCTCGGTTGGGTAAATTGGGGTAAGTGCCGGGAAATGCAAGCGCTCGCAAGCAAGGTTAGGATCCAGTCCATTTACTGCGTCAACATGTAATAATCCAAAATACCGTTCCTTCTCCTTTGGCGGCCGCGCCTTTCCAGATACCCAGTCGCCCGTACGCAGATCAAACCTTCGAATCTGTGACGCAGAAATGTAAATATCCTCATCACTCGGCAAGTAATTAATTGGTCGTAAAAAACCGAAACCATCAGAGAAAATTTCTAGAACTCCCTCCATAAAAAGTAATCCTTCATTCTCTGTCTGTGATTTCAGAATAGCGAAGATCAGTTCCTTCTTTTTCATTTTGGAAAAATTAGGAATCTCAAATTCCTTAGCATATTTATATAATTCCGTTAATTTTTTTTCTTCTAGAACTTGTATACTTAGTTCCATTCCACACCTACTCTTTCATTTCTATTTCTATTTAAAGTTTATGTATTCCATTGATAACGCGAACCTTATTCGTGTTGGCACACAATAATAGCGACTGTGTTGTTGCATAGCCATTATCATATTTAACGCCATTAAGTAATTCACCATCGGTAACCCCTGTTGCAGCAAAAATCGCCTGATCCCCCTTAACAAGATCATCCATGAGCAGAATCTCATTACAGTTAATACCCATCGATTTGCAGCGTTCCTCTTCCTCTAAATTCCGCGGCATTAACTTGCCCTGAAGCTCGCCACCTAAACATTTTAAAGCAACAGCAGCTAGCACGCCCTCCGGCGCCCCACCAATTCCAATTAAAACATCGATTCCTGTATCACCATATGCAGTGTTAATCGCAGCAGCTACGTCGCCATCTGAGATTAGTTTAACATGCGCACCTGCAGCAATTATCTCTTCTATTATCTGTTCATGGCGTGGACGCTCAAGGATTATTACAGTAATTTCTGATATATCCTTTTCCAAGACGCAAGCAATATTTCGCAGATTCTCAGTGACAGTGAGCTTAATATCAATGCTTCCTGCAGCTTTCGGCCCAACTGCCATCTTATACATATACATGTCGGGTGCATTAAGTAAATTTCCTGCTTCCGCGATTGCAGCCACAGCCAAAGCATTATTAAGATTACTTGCGACAATATTAGTGCCTTCAATCGGGTCAACAGCAATATCAATTTTCAGTCCATAGCCTGTACCAAGTTTCTCACCAATAAAGAGCATCGGCGCTTCATCTATTTCACCCTCACCAATCACAACTGTTGCATCCATTTCAATTAGGTCAAAGGCTTTACGCATTGCCTCCGTCCCCGCTTGGTCAACTGCAAATTTATCTCCCTTGCCAATCCAATAACCAGCAGCTATTGCAGCAGCTTCTGTTACGCCGACAAGCGACATTGCTAATTTCCTATCCAAGCTAAATCCCCCTTGCTTCTATTCAAATACGCGCCAGATATTAGCACCTAATACATTCAATTTATGTTCTAATCCCTCATAACCCCGGTTAATATGATAGACATCCCTAATCTCCGTAATACCCTCGGCCATTAATGCAGCTACTACTAAAGCAGCTCCACCTCGCAGGTCCATGGCGGTCACTGTTGTGCCTTCAAGCTTACTAGGACCCTCAAAAATGGCATTACGACCTTCAACTCGTGCCTCTGCACCCATTCTTACTAGTTCATCAACATGGCGAAAACGCCCTGGAAAAATCGTCTCAGTAATTATACTTGTACCATCAGCCTGAGTTAAGAGTACGCTAAAGGGCTGTTGCAAGTCCGTAGGAAAGCCAGGGTATGGAAGGGTTTTGACGTCAACTGCATTATATTCCGACTTACCAACAATGCGAATTGAATCGTCCTTCTCAGTAATTTCTGCGCCTATCTCTCTTAGCTTAGCTGTTATCGATTCTAGATGCTTAGGGATTATATTATCTACATAAACATCGCCAGCAGTTGCTGCTGCCATTATCATATAAGTTCCTGCTTCAATCCGATCAGGGATAATTGAATGCCGACAACCTTCCATGCTATCTACACCATTAATTTTGATTACGTCAGTACCAACACCGGTGATTCTAACACCCATTGAGTTAAGCAGTGTCGCTACATCAATAATCTCTGGCTCCTTAGCAGCATTCTCAATTATCGTCATCCCCTCAGCTCTGGAAGCGGCAAGCATAATATTTATTGTCGCACCAACGCTGACTGTATCGAGGTAGATTTTGTTACCAACCAATTTATCAGCCTTAATTTCAATATAGTCCGGCTTATTTTCAACCTCAGCTCCTAAGGAATGAAACCCTTTGATGTGCTGGTCAATCGGTCGCGCACCAAGATTGCAACCGCCTGGCAGACCAATCTTAACCTCACCAAACTTGGCAAGCAGCGCCCCCATCAAATAATAAGAGGCACGCAGTTCTTTAATTTTATTGTTCAGCATCGGACGCGAACCCATGTTGCGCGGGTCGATCATGATTGTTCTTTTGTGAAGTTCAACCTTGACACCCATCTCACGCAGAATCTCAGCTAGTATCGCAACATCCTTAATATCCGGTAAATTATCAATATAAACCACCGAGTCAGAAAGAATTGATGCTGGAATTAGTGCAACTGCGCTGTTTTTGGCGCCACTAATTGATACTCTTCCGCTTAGTTTCTGTCCGCCCTTAATCATTAGCTTCTCCATCAATTTCTCCCTATCTCAGCCCCTAGGCTTTATTGTTGCTTCCAAAAAGACGAATCTTCTCTATAACTGCTTTTTTGATTTCTTCGCGCCCAGGACCTAAATATTTGCGCGGATCATAAACTTTGCTATCATTAGCTAGAACTTCGCGAATTTTATCGGTCATCACAATCTGATTTTCTGTGTTAACATTTATTTTACCAATTCCTGCTTGAATCGCTTTACGAATTGTTTCATCAGGAATTCCTGTGCCGCCATGTAGAACTAATGGTATATTTATCGCCTTATTAACATGTTCGATAATATCAAAACGAATGTTTGGCTCTCCCTTATAGACCCCATGTGAACTACCACAAGCAATTGCCAAGGCATCGACACCTGTCTCTTCGTAGAAACGAATAGCTTCTATCGGATCTGCAAGCATTGCCTCTTCTTCGTCAACTGTAATGTCGTCCTCGGCGCCAGCAATTGCCCCCAGCTCGCCTTCGACTGAAGCGCCCATATAGTGAGCTACTTCAACGACCTTTTTCGTTAAACGAATGTTGTCTTGGAGTGAGTATCTTGAGCCATCAAACATTACTGATGAAAAACCACATTCCAAAAGATAAAGCGCTTTTTCGTACGAACCATGGTCTAAATGAAGTGCAATCGGAACGTCGGTCAGTCTTGTTGCTGTCTCTGCCAGTGCAATTGTGTATTCGAGACCCATGTATTTGAGCGCGCCTTCACTTATTCCGAGAATTAAAGGTGATCTTTCCTCATCCGCAGCTTCAACAATTGCTTGAACAAACTCGAGGTTGTTAATGTTGAAATGGCCAACAGCATATTTTCCAGCTTTTGCTGCCTGTAGCATCTCTTTCATTGAGACTAATCCCATGATTACCGCTCCTTTTAAATAATTTTGTATAGTTTGCCGTACTTTCTTTCCTTTATTATAGCAAATATAACTAATCCGTGAACCGCTGATTAATTATATTTGTGTTGCTTTAATGAATTCAACAAATAATGGATGCGGAACATTCGGCCGCGATTTAAATTCAGGGTGGAATTGTGTGGCTACAAACCAGGGGTGATCCTCTAATTCAACTATCTCAATCGAGTCGCCGACAAGTGCGCTTGCCGTAATGCGTAGGCCATTATCCTTAAATAGTTGATGGTACTGTTCATCGAAGTGAACTTGATGTCGATGACGCTCGTTAATCTCTTCCTCTCGGTAGGCATTGTAAGCATGTGAGTCTTTCTCAAGCTTGATAGCGTAAGAGCCGAGGCGCAATTTTTCATTCGCCATGGAGTCATTCGTACAATCTGGAGGATTTATAAATACTTCCTGCCCTTTTAGATCCAATTTATTGTTAGCATACTCATGCAAAGCAGCATACAGACCTGTACCTATGCCGAAAAATGGTATCTGTTCCTCACGCGCAAATTGAGCAGTAGCCAATTCACCTTCGGAGATTGAATCGCCGAAACTTCCTGGCAAAATAACGCCTGCATAGCCCGCTAATAGCTGCTTAACATTCGACAAGTTTATGTCTGCTGAGTCAAACCAGCCAATTTTGATTTCGGTATTATTAGCATAACCAGCATGACTCAAGGCCTCAGCAACGCTCAAGTAAGCATCATGCAGGGAAACATATTTACCAACCAGGGCAATTTTCGTTTGTTTCTCTAAATGCTTAATTTTATGTACTAGCGATTCCCATTCCTTCATATCCGGAGCTGGCAGATCTAAACCAAAATGTTTGATTACATAATCGTCAAAATCCTGCTCACGCAAGCTAAGTGGAATTTCATATAATGTTTCAGCATCACGATTCTCAATTACTGCCTCTTTCTCAATATCGCAGAATAAAGCTAGTTTCTCTTTCAACTCATTAGTTAGTGGATGACTTGTTCGACAGACAATCATATTAGGTTGAATTCCAATTGACCGTAACTCTTTAACGCTGTGCTGAGTTGGCTTCGTTTTCAATTCTCCCGCCGCTTCGATATAAGGGATAAGTGTTACGTGGATATAAATTACATTATCGGGGCCTAGATCGTTTTTTAACTGACGAATCGCTTCAAGAAAAGGTAAACTCTCAATGTCGCCAACAGTTCCACCAATCTCTGTAATTACGACGTCATAATCATCGCTAGATGCTACAATACGTTCCTTAATCTCATTGGTGATATGAGGAATAACCTGAACGGTACTTCCTTTATAGGCGCCAATTCTTTCCTTATTAATTACTGAAGAGTATATTTTACCGGCGGTTACATTATTATTTCGATTTAAGCTATTATCAATAAAGCGCTCGTAGTGGCCCAAGTCCAAATCTGTTTCCGCGCCATCATTGGTTACATAAACCTCGCCATGTTGGAAGGGGCACATCTTGCCGGGATCAACATTTATATAGGGATCAAATTTCTGAATTGTAACCTTTAACCCTCTATTCTTTAACAATCTGCCCAAAGAGGCTGCCGTGATGCCTTTGCCTAAGGCCGACACAACACCACCGGTTATAAATACATATTTAGTCATAACTATCTCTCCCCTTACCTATATTATCCGCTCATATACCCCTTATAAAAACCGCTCTTTATAAAATAAAAACAGAAGCCTCACCCTTTGCAGGGGCTTCTGTAATAATTCAATTATTTTCTAATCGCAAAACTATTGCCCGTATTTATTTTACTAGACATATCAAGAGATTGTCAAGAAGATTAATCTTATTACTCATCAATATAATAAGACTCATCTTCAGTATTCTCATCCTCGTCAAGGTCCTCATAATCTAAATCTTCATCAACAAGATCACCCAAGTCGACGTCTAGGTCCTCATCGGGCTCATCGTCTAGGTCTTCATCATCCGAGAATTTATCGTCATCTGTGCTTAGCTCTTCTAAGTCAACATCTTCATCGTCAATAACTTCATCTGCATCGTAAATCTTTTTTTTCTTGCCTATCGCAAGGATGATTGGCTCATCATCAAGCTCTTCAACAAAATCATCGTCCTCTTCATCCTCGTCAAGTTCTGGTACTTTGAGTAGCTCATAAGCTGTTGCCACTGAATACCAGCTTTTGAGTGCCCATTCGTTTTTGCCAAGGTGTAAGAAGCGGCCATCCAAGTTAAGTTCTGTATAAAGTTGCGATAAGATATCGTATAATCTTTCGCCATCTATTTTTTTAATCTCTTTAATTTCTTCCGCTAGTTGATTAAAATGAAGAGAATTCTTCGCCTCTTTAAAAATATGATATGCTAACTCAATTGTTGCTAGCTCACTCACATACTCCTCATCTAAATTATGAATTGATACCGCCATTAAACAGCACGCCCTCTCAATAAAATTTACCAACTATTATCCCTATCATTTAAACAATTTAATGTGTTTCCACCTGTCTGTCAATAGGAAAACATAAATATCTATAAACAGCCGGTATTTTATTTACAGAAACTATAGGAAATCGTTAATTCGTACTCTCCAATAGATTGGTTATTCATTTTTAAATGATAGGCAGCTAGTAATCTGCCACCTTTATTATCGTCGTAGAACGCGACGCGATTCGTTGCCGTTTCAATGTTAATTTCTCCCTCTACTGTCTCATACTTACAACAATCAACTAAACCTTCTTGAAAAATATTCTTCGCATTAGCTGCTCCTTGCCTAATAACTACCAACTCTTTAGGCATCACTTTCTGCCAACGAATAGTTGTAGTTATTGTTTGTTCCGTAGCAGGATCAATCTCTTGATAATTTAAATAGTTATAAGCAGCTTTCTCATAATATTTCCCTTGATACTCTTCGCAGATTTTTTCCCTCTGCAGATCATCATAGGTAATCACTGTATTGATTTTAATTAACACTTCTTTACTCATTATTTTAATACTCCTAACAAAATCTCTCTTACAAGTTTCGCCGCCATCGCCGATGTTTGGTCAGCAACATCATACGTCGGGCAGACCTCAACAATATCTGCGCCAACGACCCTGCAATCTGCAACCATAATCTCGTGCACTGCAGATAATAGTTCGATCGAGCTAATGCCACCAGCTTCGATGGTCCCTGTTCCTGGTGCATAGGCTGGGTCGAGCACGTCGATATCGATCGTTAAATAAATAGGTCGAGTGATTCCCCCTGCTAGAACTTTTTTCAAAGGTGCCAGCACCTCATAGGGATAAAAGTTGGTATGCTTGCGGGCATAGGCGAACTCTTCTTTTGTGCCAGAACGAATGCCAAACTGGTAGATGTTCTCCCCACCAATGAGCTCAGCAACCTTACGTAAAGGTGTTGCGTGCGAAAGCACCTCACCCTCATAGTTGGTGCGCAAATCGGCATGAGCATCAAAGTGAAACACAATCAGGTCGGGGTACTTGTGGTAGAGCTCACGAATAATTGGCCAGCTAACAAGGTGCTCGCCACCAAGACCAATCGGAAGCTTATCATCATAAAGTATTGTGCGAACATAGTCGCCAATTAACTCGAGGCTTTTTTCAGCATTGCCAAAAGGCAGCGGTATGTCGCCAGCATCAAAATACTTAATCTCTGATAAATCGCGATCAAGATAGGGGCTGTACTCCTCAAGTAATATTGACATCTCTCGAATTCTCTTCGGACCGAAGCGCGAACCAAGCCGGAAGCTGCTGGTAAAATCCATCGGCATTCCATAAATCACTGCTTGTGACTCTTGGTAATTATTAGTTGCGCCCATGTAAACGTTTCCTGAATAGGAATCATCAAATTTCATTCTATTACTCCCTTTGCTTCTCTATCAAATCTGCTACAAACTGTGGCAGCACAAAAGCCGCATGATGCAGCTGGCTTGTGTAATATTTAGTCGCAAGCTCAACAATCTGCTCCTCATTGACCGATAAGGGGTCGTAGAGTTTAGATCCGATTGTAAAGCTCCACAGTCCACTCGGATAGGTCGGAACGCTAGCAGTATATAATCTAGTAACCGGAAAAAGTGAATTAATATCCCTAAAAACTCTGGTAATTAATTCCTGATTAAACCACGGCGATTCCGTCTGTGCAACCATAATGCCGTCAGCTTTCAATGCATCATGAACTTCTTGATAGAAATCCTTCGCAAAAAGTCCTTCCCCCGGACCAACAGGTTCCGTTGAATCAACTATGATCACATCAAATTCATTTTTGTGATCACGAATATACTGTATGCCGTCCCCAACCGCAAGCTCAACGCGTGGATTGCCAGTTAAGTTAGTCGCGATCTCTGGAAAATATTCAATCGATGTTTCAATTACGCGGCCATCGATTTCTGCCAAGATAGCTTTTTTTACCGACTGATGCTTGATAATTTCGCGAATCGTGCCGCCATCGCCACCACCTATAACTAGAACCCTTCGAGGATTCGGATGTGTGTTTAAGGCAACGTGTGTAATCATCTCAGAATAGACGAACTCGTCAACATCAGTCGTCATAACCATGCCATCAAGTAATAGCATGGTACCAAATTGTTCCGTCTCAATAATGTCGATTTGCTGATACTCAGTCTGTTCACTGTGTAATGTTTGAGAAATTCTAGTTGTGATACCGTGGTTGTCCGTCTGTTTTTCTGTAAACCATAATTCCATAATTAAAATCACTTCCTATTTCTTTATGTTTATATCTGCTTTTTTAGACAGTTGTCTTAAGTTATTTATTAGCTAAATATATGATGTATTATACTTAATAAACGCTTGAAATAGCAATGGCTTTCTCTAATTTCTTATTGATAAGTAAAGTTTGTTTCTACCAACCACTCAAGGGTTTAAATATGGACTAATTGTGAAAAACCTGTATAATAATAGCATATGGAAATATGTTACCTTTCTAATAATTAGAATACTTAATGCAGGATAATTATAAATCTGTAATCAAGGAGTGATTAACCCAATGGATCTATATTCGTTAACATTACTTGCGCTTTTTGCAGTGCTTGGACTTACTGTCTGGGCACAATATAAAGTTTCAAGTAGTTATAAAGAGTGGTCAAAAGTTGCCCTTAGGTCAGGAATGACCGGAGCCGAGACCGCGCGGTTGTTATTAGATAAAAACGGCTTAGAGCATATCGGAATAAAAGTTGTTCCTGGCACGCTAACTGACCATTATGACCCCGTAAATAAGATCATCGGTTTATCAGAGGGAGTATACGGGGATAGTTCGATTGCCGCAGTATCGATTGCTGCACATGAAACTGGACACGCAATTCAGCATAAAGAGCAATATAACATGCTGGTAATCAGGCACAAAATGGCTCCAGTATTAAAATTTACTTCCGGCTTAGCACCAATTCTAATTATAGCTGGAATCTTGTTCTACTCATTTAACCTGATTGGTCTAGGAGTCATTTTTTTCGCAACGATTGTTGCATTTCAACTAGTTACTCTACCAGTTGAGTTTAATGCTTCTAGTCGTGCGCAGCAGCTTCTCACCGCCGAGGGGATTACCACTTCAAGCGAAGGTGCTGGCGTCAAAAAGGTCTTAAACGCTGCGGCTCTTACTTATGTCGCCGCCACTCTCTATGCTGTGGTTGAACTATTTAGATATATCGTTATTTTTCTTGGGATGCGGAGAAATTAAACTTTTTCCCCTGCCATGAATCGCGACGAGTTAATTCGTCATCGATGGCGTTAAGGACCTCCCATTTTCTGAGGGTCCAAAGTGGCTCAATTAGTAGTTCAAGCGGGCCATCTCCTGTCAGGCGATGAATCACTAAATCTTGCGGTAATATTTCTAGAATATCTACGATAAGCTCAACATATTGATCGCGACTCATAAATTCTAGCTCGCCCCCTTCATATTGACTGACTAGTGGCGTGTTAGCCAATAAATATAGCATATGTATCTTGATTCCTTGAATTGGCAATTGGGCCAGTGCATGTGCAGTTGCAAGCATATCCTCTCTGGTTTCGCCAGGGAGGTTAAGTATTATATGGGGTACTATTTCGATTTGGCGACGAGATAGCTCGTCAACTGCATCAAGAAAACATTGATAATCATGACCACGGTTAATTGTAGTTAGTGTTCGATCATGCATAGTCTGTACGCCAAGCTCAACTGTTAGCTTGGTTTTCTCATTTAACTCCGATAACAAATCAAGAACCTCTAAGGGCAAACAATCGGGACGCGTTGAAATCGATAGACCGACAACTCCCTTTTGCTCAAGAACTGCATAGTAGTTCTCCCGCAGCTGCGCAATCGGTCCGTAAGTATTCGTATAGGCTTGAAAATAAGCCATATACAGCGCATTTGGCCACTTCTTATGCATTCTGTCTCTTATGTTTGCAAACTGTTCTGAGAGGCTCTGGACGCGTTTACCAGCATAGTCGCCTGAACCTTGCTCGCTACAATAAGTGCAGCCGCCAGATCCTATTGTGCCATCGCGATTTGGACAGCTATGGCCAGCATCAAGTGATACCTTGAAAACCTTATCATTAAACTGCTGCCTGTAATGATAATTTAAAGTATGATAACGCTTATTTGCCCAACGCATCTAGTTCCGCTCCTTATGACCCATCTCATACGTTTCATTTCCATATAATCTATTATAACAAAAGATTCCCTCCTATAATGTTATAGGAGGGAACTATGAAGCACTTACAACAATTTAAAGCTATAACAATTTACTCGTAACCTCAGCTATTTACGGTTCTCTTCAGAACTCTCTAACCCAATGCTTGTGATTTTATTTGCGTCATCAAGAAAAACGACGCTAGGCTGGTAGGTGACAGCCTCGTATTGCTCCATCAGGCCAAAAGCCATTATGATAACTTTATCGCCAGGCTGTGCAAGACGGGCAGCTGCCCCGTTAATGCAAATAATGCCACTATCTGCTGCTCCATCGATAACATAGGTTTCAAACCTTGCCCCGTTATTTATATTTACAATCTGAACCTTCTGATTTGTAATAAAGCCTGCGGCTTTCATCAATTCATGGTCGATGGTAACGCTCCCAATGTAATTAAGGTCGGCCTCCGTAACCGTTGCTCGGTGAAGTTTGCCTAACATCATTTCTACATACATATATTCATCCCCTTATAACGGTATTGTCGATTAGTCGTGTATTACCAAAGTGGACTGCTAAAGCAACTAAGATATCACCCGCTACCACTTCTACCGCTTGCAATGTTCTGGCATCTACAATCTCAATATATTCAATCTTAGCAAGCTTGCGCTTCGCTATTGTATCATATAGCTGTTTAATAATTGAAGCAGAATCTTTCTCCCCACTAGCAACGAGTTGCTCCGCCAGTTGCAATGCTTGATATAAAACAGTCGCCTCTTCGCGCTCCTCCGCTGTTAAATAACTGTTGCGGGAGCTAAGTGCTAGTCCATCGCTTTCTCTAACAATTGGACAGCTTACTACTTCAATCGGGAAGTTCAAATCCCTTACCATTTGGCTTATCACAGCATATTGCTGTGCATCCTTCTGTCCGAAGTAAGCAATTGTTGGTTGCACTAGATTAAATAATTTGCTGATAACTGTCGTTACACCACGAAAATGACCTGGCCGCTGTGCACCGCAGAGCACCTCAGTTTTTCCGAAATTTTCCACGTAAGTATTATAGCCATCCGGGTACATTTCACTAGCCATCGGTGCAAAGAGTAGGTTAGCACCCGCCTCTTGCAAAAGTTCTTGATCACGCTTCAGGTCGCGCGGGTAATCCTCGAAATCCTCCCCTGCACCGAACTGGGTTGGGTTTACAAAAATACTGACAACGACATAATCGTTAGCCGCAAGCGCTGCTTCAACCAGTGATAAATGGCCAGCGTGAAGCGAGCCCATAGTCGCGACAAATCCGATACTAGCTCCTTCGCCGCGTACTTTAGTCAGCTCTTCTCTTAAATCGATAACCCGGGTAACTACTTTCATTCGACTTCCTCACATGCTTGGTTTATCAGTTTCTCATAAACTTCAGGGTCTAGTTTGCGCTCGTGTTCTACTGTTGGGAAAGTACCCGCTGTCACCTCTTGATGGTACTGGCCAAAAGCTTGCTTCATCTCAGTTGTCAAATCGGCGTATTTTTTGGCAAAACTTGGCGTATTTCCTTGAAAAAGTCCCAGCATATCATGAACAACAAGTACCTGACCGTCGCAGCCAGCTCCAGCACCAATGCCGATTGTAGGTATCGTTAACTTCTCGCTAACAATTGTCGCCAATTCTGCAGGGATCAACTCTAATACAATTGAGAAAGCTCCTGCCTCTTGAAGTGCTAGTGCATCTGCAATTAGTTCTGTCGCCTGTGCCTCGGTTCTACCCTGAACAAAATATCCGCCCATCTGGTGAACCTGCTGTGGTGTTAGACCGATATGTCCCATGACTGGAATACCTGCCCTTGTAATTGCCTTAACGATATCTGCTACCTCTTGGCCGCCCTCAATCTTAACCGCCTGTGCCTTACCCTCCTGCATCAATCTTCCAGCATTATAAACTGCTTCTTCCTTGCCTAGATGAATCGACAAAAAGGGCATATCAACCACAACTAGTGCGCGTTTTGCGCCACGAGCAACGGCTCTAGAATGATGAATCATATCTTCCATCGTAACCTGAGTAGTATCTTCATAGCCAAGAACTGCTGATCCAAGAGAGTCACCTACTAGTATGCTGTCAATCCCGCTTTCATCTATTAATTTAGCGGTCGGATAATCATAGGCTGTTAACATTGAAATTTTCTGCTTCTCTTTTTTCATTTTCTGATAAGTGTTTGTCGTAACTTTTTTAGTCATTATTATTCAGAACCTCCCTCAAATTTGTCGCTTGCTCTTTATTGATTCGCTTAGCACGTAGGGCTAGGTCGATTGTTTGTTTTCCCAATTGGCAGTAACTCTCCAGCCATTCTTCGTTCGTCTCCGCTAATGCTTGAACATGCTTAGCAACAGTTCCGGCATCGCCACGAGCGATTGGTCCCGTCAGTGCCTGCCCACTATCTTGGACAAAAAGATTGTCCACTGTCTGGCGAACCAGCGGCTCTACAAATTGTAATGCTTGCTCACGCGTAAAGCCAGCCTCTGTCAGCATCCTTAAACCCAGATCAGCAATTGTTATCTGATAATTGGAGATAACTGCTAAAGCCGCGTGATAGAGCGCCTTCTCTTCTGGTGCGATTTCGATTAAGTTATCGGAGATGCCCGCCAGTTTATCGAATATCTGTTGATAGTGAGCGCCACTGCCATCGATAGCAAAATAAGCATTCTCTAGCGCTTTTGCCGAGCGTTCTGGCTCGGTAAAAGCAAGTAGCGGATGTAAGGAGAATGTCGTTGCACCCAAATCGCTGAGATTCTCTAACAACTCGGAGCTGTAAACGCCGCTCATGTGGGCAAAACTTTTGTCAGCAATGGTAAGTGCAAGCTGCGAGTCCGCAGATACTGCAGCGCTAATCTGGTCTGCAACCTCCGCAATCACGTCATCTGGTGTTGTAATCGCAATGACATCAGCCGCCTTTATCAGCTCGGTTAGTGAGCAATAAGGACTCGTGTCTGTTAATCTTGCAGCGTTAACCGCAGACTGATAGCTCCTGCTGTAATAGCCTAATATTGTAATTCCATTATTTTTGAGATATAAACCGAGGGCCTTACCGACCTTACCGGCTCCAATAAATGCAATTTGCATCAGACTCACCTACTTTATAAAGTTTGAGAAAAATGTGAATTCTAAAAAACATAAAAGTTTGAAAGAACATATTACATTTTGGAAAATAAAAAACACCGTCCAGACAAATGTCAAGAAGGTGAATGACGCTGCAAACATTCTTGATTCTGTCCCTGTCCATAAGGCTCAAAGCAGAAATTAAGTTCTTCATTCGTAAATACATAGTACTACTTGCGTACAAACAGTTTGTATGGTTCGGAGCAAGCATTATTTAGCGAGCAAGATACCATCAGGGTAAAGATATCATATGTTTTCTAATTTTTCAATGCTTTATCTAAGGAAATATATTTCACTATCGGCAAAATAAGATATAATGAGAATAGCTTTTAACTAGACTAGGAGTGATGAAATGAGCGGTATCTGTGGCTTCATCGACAATTCCCCAATAACTGACAAAAAATTAATCTTAAATAAAATGAATCAACGTATCATACATCGTGGTCCGGATTGTGAGGGTGCTTTCACTGATGAGCAGATTGCCTTTAGCTATCGTTCGCTGAACCTGACTAGCGACCAAGAGAATTGTCCTTCACTAATCTATCACGAAGAGGATAAGACTATTCTCTTTAGCGGGCAACTCTATAATCTGCCTGAACTGATTGTAGACTTAAAAGAGGCTGGTTATAAGTTTACTACGGAAACGCCGGCTGCAGCAGTGCTTTTCGCCTATCGCAAATATGGCGTGGAGCTATTTGACCATTTGCGTGGCGCCTTCTCTTTTGTAATTTGGAATAAACAGGATGAGAGTCTATTTGCGGCACGTGATTTTTTCGGGATTCGACCACTTTATTATGCTCAGATTGCGGATGGATTAGTTTTCGGCTCAGAGATCAAAAGCATGCTCGAACATCCAGAAATTACCAAGGAATTTAATCAAGATGCACTGGCAAGCTACTTGTCCTTTCAATATTCCGTTTTGCCGGAGACCTTCTTTAAAGGAATATATCGCCTACCCCCGGGACATTATCTAACCTACAAGAGAGGTTTGATTACACAAAAACGCTTCTTCGACGTTGATTTCCGTCGAACTGATGAAGATAACTATAGCCTGGAAGAGTGGACGGACCAGATCGAGCAGGTGGTACAGGAGTCGATTAAGCTACATACAGAGAGTGATGTAGAGGTTGGTTCTTTCTTGTCGAGTGGTGTTGATTCAAGTTATATTGCAGCATCTTTTGGCGGCAACAAGGCTTTTACAGTAGGTTTTAGTAATGAGCAATATAACGAAGTTACTGCAGCAGCTGGATTGGCCAGTAAAATTAATATTAATCATTATAGCAAGTTAATTGCACCAGAAGACTTCTGGGGAATTATACCGCATGCACAGTATCTAATGGATGAGCCTTTAGCTGATCCGGCAGCTATTGCCTTGTATTTTGTGAGTGAGCTAGCGGGTGAGCATGTTAAAGTCGTTCTCTCTGGTGAGGGGGCGGACGAACTTTTTGCCGGTTACAATATTTATAAGGAGCCTTTTAGTCTAGCGCCGATGATGCGTTTGCCGAAGTTTGTTCGCTCGGGCTTAGGTAAATTAGCGGCAGCTCTGCCATTTCAGATTAAGGGTAGAAATTACCTGATTCGGGCTAGTAAAGATGTTGAGGAGCGTTTTATTGGCAACGCTAATATTTTCTCCGAAACAGAACGAAGACAGATTCTGCGTGATGATGTAAAAGATAATTATACTAATGCCGAATTGACAAGGCCTTTCTATGAAAAGGTAGCAGCTTTCGATGATGTTGTTAAAATGCAATATATCGATATACATTTCTGGATGGCAGGAGATATATTGTTAAAGGCCGATCGAATGACCTCCGGCAATTCAATTGAGGTACGTTCGCCACTTGTTGATGTTGAGGTTGCCAAACTGGCAATGAAGTTACCGCTAGAATATAAAGTGAACCATCAGAATACAAAACTTGCTTTCAGGAACGCGGCTAAACGGAAGCTAGACCTAAACCTTGCAAACAAAAGAAAACTCGGATTCCCAGTACCGATCCGCGTCTGGCTACGCGAAGAGAAATATTATTTAAAAGTTAAGGAGCTTTTTAGTAGTGAACTAGCTAAACGCTTCTTCAAGGTTGATCCCTTGCTTCTACTCCTGACTAAACATTATAATGGGGTAACAGATAATAGCAGAAAAATTTGGACAGTCTATTGCTTCTTAGTCTGGCATCAACAATATTTCAACGGGGAATAAGGGACTTTAAGAAGAAAAAAGATAAGGAGTGGATGGAGATGGATAGAAAGAAAATAAAAGTAACAGCACATGTACATAAAGATGCTGAAGGAAATGTAACCGTTCATGAGCATGGTCACACGCCTGACCACTCACATGGACACACACATGGTCACACCGAAACAAAAATAGTTCTAAATAGAATCTCACGGGCAAGCGGCCATTTAGATGCTGTAAAGCGGATGGTTGAGGATGGGCGCGATTGCAGTGAGGTGCTAGTACAGCTATCTGCGGTTATTTCCGCCTTGAAAGGTACCGGCAGAGTAATCATCAAGGATCATATCGAGCATTGCATTGTTGATGCCGTTGAATCGGGAGACAAAGAAGCGATTGATAATCTGACCGCAGCAATTGATGATTTCATAAAATAGGAGCTGATACTATTGAATCAAGAGTTATGGGATAAATGTGTTGAATTTCATGGTCATAGCTGCCCGGGCTTGGCGATTGGCTTTAAAGCCTTTGAATATGCAAAAGCGGAGATGGGTTTAAGTTTTTCACCTGATGAGGAGGTTGTCTGTGTCACTGAGAATGATGCTTGCGGTGTCGATGCCATCCAATTACTTGCAGGGACCAGTTTCGGTAAGGGAAACTTAATCTATCTTCCACGAGGAAAGATGGCTTTCACCTTTTTCAGTCGCAAGGACGATCGTAAACTGCGATTTATGCTGCGCGATTTTGGCGGTGAGCTTGACCGCGAGGAGCGGATGAACTTTTTGTTGGAAGCAGATCCGCGTGATTTGTTCGATGTTAAGGAAATCAGTGCAGATTTTCCTGCAAAAGCTCGCTTATATGAGTCAATAATATGCGACAATTGTGGGGAAAAGACTGCTGAACCATATATTCAGATAGTTGATGGTAAAAATTTGTGTCTGGATTGCTCTAGCTAATGCTGATGAACAAGAAATAAAGAATAACTAAAGACTGCGATAGGCATGCATTATCTTTGGTGCAACCTGTTTTTTGCGAGAGGTGATACCTTCAAGAAATAGACCTGGCTTAGTTTTCTGTTCGAACGCCATCGTGAGAACTGCTTCGTTTTCCGTATTGTAGAAAATATATGATCCGTTTTTTATAATATCGGTTACCAAAAGTATCGTCAGATCGTAACCCTTCTGCTGATGTAGCTCGTCGATATATTTATCAATTCCGTCTTGTCGTTCGTGTAGTTCAGTGGTGTCGAGTGTGAAAATCTGCGAAATGCCAATTAGCTTGTCGCCGACTGAAAATTCCTTAAAATCTTGATGAAAAATCTCACTCTCGCTGTAACCAGCAAGTGAAGTGCCCGCACTAAACATTTTCATAGTGTATTCTTCAAGGTCCAAATCAAGCATATCATTAAGCTCCATAATAGCTTCTTTATCCACCGGCGTCGCCGTTGGTGAGTTTAAAGCTAGTGTATCTGAAAGTATACCGGAAATTAGTAAGCCGGCAATTTCGTATGGAATCACAATGTTTCTGTCCTTAAGCTTACGATAAACAATTGTGCAGGTACTGCCAAGCGGGATATTCGTGAATTTAATCGGCAGGTCTGTAGCAATGTCGCCAATTTTGTGATGGTCAACTATTTCAATAATTTCCGCTTCTTCAATGCCTACAGCGCTCTGGCTAACCTCATTGTGATCAACAAGAATAACCTGTTTGCCTTGCGGACTCAGTACCTCCTGCTTATTTACAAAACCAATATATTTACCATCCTCACTTACCACAGGGTAGTTACGGTGATTGCTTGTAAGCATCTCTTCTTTCACGTCTGTAAGATAATCACTTTCGTTGAATTGAATGATCGGAGCATCCCTTACAACAGTTTTAATGTAATTCGCTTGGTTAATTAATTTGGCGGTTGTGTATGTATCCGTCTCGACTGAAATAATTGAAACCTTTAGTTGATTCGCTAACTCGCTAAGATTATCCGGCAGACCTCTGCCTCCTGTTATAATAATCAGTTTGGCTTGTTTCTTAATGGCCTCTTCAATTATGTTATAACGATCGCCAACGATAATAATATCGTAATTATCAAGCTCGCGAATCATACTCTCTTTATAATAAGCACTAACCGCAATTCTACCTGATATCTCTTTGTCTTCACCTGTAAGAATTCTACCTCTTAGTGCCTTGGTTATATGGGAAACTCGCGTGTCTAAATGCGAAATATTACCCATCATCTGACCCATAGCAATATCCTTCATTGTTACAATTCCAATTATTTGATGCTGCTCATTTACTAGAGGAATGGTCTTAATGTTGTCATGGGCAAAGATATTAAAAATATCATAAATTGAACTATCTAAATCCTTTCCCTCAACCTTATCAAGACGAAGGTCCTTTAGCTCAGTTTTTACATTCTCGATTATTCGCGGTTGTTCGACTGCAAAATAGTTTAATACAAATTCTGTCTCCCGATTTGGTGAACCAAGTGCAACAGCCTCAGCTTCTATGCCCGTTTGATTCTTAAAATAGGCAAGCGCAATTGCTGAAGCGATTGAATCAGTATCGGGGTTTTTATGACCAAAAATTAGAACCGGCATAACACAATCACCTTACCTTTCAAAAGTCGCTTATTTGTCGCTTAACAGCTTCCAGATAGCTTGCGCATCCTCATGGTTTACTGCTGGCCCGTATAAAATGCTGCCACTACCATATGCCTCATCTAGTTCGTCTAATGTTATATAAAGTTCCTTCAAACCACTTGTGGCATTAATTTCTCCCACCTCCACCAAGTTGCTGGCGCCGAATCCCTCGTAAACTTTACCCTGGTACCCCTCGCCATTCTCGGTCAACATAATATTATACGTTTCTCCCTCTGCTACTTTTACAGTTCCATAAATTACATTGTCTTTGAAGAGATTCATTTGCCGTTCGCCTGCTATTACTACCAACACTTTTTCCGCGACTACCTGATCTGCCTTTACTACTACTCCCTCATGTGCACGATAAACGCTCGCGTTCATAAAAGATCCTAAGAAGATATAAATACCAATAAGCGCTATGGCAGAAATTATAACCAACATTATTTTTTTGTTTTTGCTTAACTCCATGTTAATCTCCCCTGATAGATAAATTTTCTTCCTTGTGTGGATCAACTCTAATCCTTACTCCAGTTTGAAGTCAGTTACTTGATAGACGTAATAGTTAAGCCAGTTAGCAAAAAGTAAGGTCGCGTGACTGCGCCAGTTGTTCTCCGGTTTGTTTAGCGGATCATTTCCCGGGTAATAGTTGACCGGAATATCGATTGGCAGTCCTTTTTCTAAATCACGAATATACTCTTCATGCAAACTAATATCATCATATTCAAAATGACCAGTTATAAAAATTTTGTCATTCCCTTTGCTTTTAACAATATAAACTCCAGCCTCTTCAGAATCAGCAAGAATGGATAGTTCCTTCTCCTTTTCTATATCCTCTTTTCTAACCTCAGTATGGCGTGAGTGCGGTGACACAAAAGTATCATCGAAGCCGTTAATCAAGAATGATTTCTTTACAACTTTGTGCTGAAAAACTCCAAACAATTTATTCTCTAACGGATATTTAGGTATGTCATAAAAATGATAGAGCCCTGCTTGCGCCGCCCAGCAAATAAACATCGTAGCTGTCACATTCTGTTCCGTATAATCCATTATCTCCTGTAGTTCTTCCCAATAATCAACATCTTCAAACTCAAGATGCTCAACCGGGGCTCCTGTAATAATCATGCCATCGAACTTATCATCCTTAATATCATCAAATGTTTTGTAGAAAGTCTCTAAGTGGTTAATGTCTGTGTTCTTACTAATATGAGATTTCGGATGGATAAAGGTAAGGTCAACTTGAATCATGCTATTAGAAAGCAGTCTCAAAAGCTGTTTCTCAGTCCTGATTTTTAAAGGCATTAAATTTAAAACAACTATTTTCAAGGGGCGAATGTCTTGCGAACTTGCCCTCTTTTCTTTCATCAGAAACAGACCTTCCTGCGTTAATGTTTTATAGGCAGGGAACTTCTCTGGTATGATAATCGGCATTGTATTCTCTCCTTATTTCTTATTACACATTTATTTTAAAGTATGTGCAAAGGCTTGTTCAAAATCAACAACAATATCCTTAATATCCTCAATTCCGACAGAGACGCGTATTAAGTCGGGATATACGCCGGAAGCACCTTGTTCTTCTTCTGTAAGCTGACCATGCGTCGTGCTTGCTGGGTGGATAACAAGTGTGCGCGTATCGCCAAGATTAGCAACCAAACTGGCTAACTTTAAATTGTTGATAAACTTTTCTCCTGCTAGTCTACCACCTTTTATTCTAAAAGTTAACATGCCACCTGCACCTTTCGGAAAGTATTCCTTTGCAATTTCGTAAGATGGGTGCTCGGCTAAAAGTGGATAAGAAACGCTATCAACCGCTGGATGTGTCTTTAAGTACTGGCAGAGATTGCTTGCGTTCTCACTATGTTGCCTCATCCTAAGTGCCAGTGTCTCCAGCCCCATATGTAACAAAAAAGAGTTAAAGGGACTGATTGTTGCGCCAACATCTCGTAATAATTGTACACGAGCTTTAGTAATGTATCCCAGCTTGCCAAAATTCTCAATGTAATTAATACCATGATAGCTTGGATCCGGCTCAGCTATTAAGGGAAACTTACCGTTCTGCCAATCAAAATTACCGCTATCGATAATTATGCCACCAATGCTGTTCCCGTGTCCGCCGATATATTTGGTAGCAGAATAAATTACGATATCAGCACCATGCTCAAACGGCCGGAAAAGGTATGGTGTCGTAAAGGTATTATCAATTATTAAGGGAACTCCGTTGTCATGAGCCAGCTTTGAAAATTTGGAAAAATCAAGCACCGCTAGATCCGGGTTACCAATTGTTTCGCCAAAAACAAGCTTTGTATTTGGTCGGAAGTGTTTTTGTAAATCATCATATCCCAGTTTAGGGTCGACAAAACTTACCTCTATTCCCATCCTTTTGAAAGTATATTTAAACAACGTAACCGTACCACCATAGAGATTAGAAGCTGTAATTATATGGTCACCTTCTTGGCATATATTTAGAATGGAAATCATGATCGCTGCTTGTCCTGATGCAGTTGCTAGTGCTCCTGCCCCACCCTCTAACAAATTCATTTTCTCCTCAAAGTAGGTGCTTGTTGGATTATTAATTCTTGTGTAAATATTTCCACCCTCTGTTAAATCGAAAAGGCTAGCAGCTCTCTTGGCTGTAAATAAATCATAGGAAGCGGTCTGATGTAACGGAATCGTCTTCGCCCCAGTTTCGTCAGCACGATACGTACCGTGGACCGCTTTTGTTGATATACCCCAATCTTCTTTCACTATTTCTTCCCCCTTTAATATTGAACCGCCTCTTTTATTTGTGATAAGGTTCACCACGATTAATTTTATTAGCACGATAAATTTGTTCTAATAGTATCAAGCGCATCAGCTGATGCGGATAGGTAAGGCGCGAGAATGACATAAGATAGTCTGCCCTCTGATAGACAGTCTCGCTAAGACCTAAAGAACCTCCAATAACAAAAGTTATCTCACTTCTTCCTTGCGTCAGCAGCTGGTCTAAGTGCTCCGCAAATTGTAGAGAGCTAATCATTTCCCCGGAAATAGCCAGCGCAATCACGTAATGGTTGTCGCGAAGCTGATCAAGGATTCTATTACCTTCTTGTTCTAGTACCTGTTCTTGTTCTTTTCTGCTAAGTTTTTCTGGCGCCTTGCTATCAGCAACCTCAATTATATTTAATGTAAGGTAAGGTTTTAACCTTTTAGCAAATTCGCTGATGCCATCAGCGAGGTAGCGCTCTTTTAGCTTCCCAACGGCAACAACATTAATCTTCATTGCCAGCAAGAACGAGAGTAACACTCTCCATCTTTCCAGCTCGATAGTAGCTTACCTTTAGCTCTTCCCCAACCTTTTTGCTGCCATATAAATACCTGCGCAGCTCATTAGAGTTTCTAACTTTTGTATCGTCAAGTGCAACAATTACATCCATGCTTTTTAATCCTGCCTTTTCGGCTGCACCTGCTTCAACTACTTCTGTTATTACTACACCATCAACTACATCATCAGGTATTTTCACTACTTCAGTTCTATTGTATGAAGATAAATCAATAACATCATAGAGCTGCACTCCCATGAAGGGGCGCACGACAACTCCTGTCTCCATCAATTGAGCAATTACAGATTTACCCTCTGAGATTGGAATGGCAAAGCTAATTCCCTCTACTCTGCTGTCATCGATTTTTGCATTGTTTACGCCGATTACCTGCCCAAGAATGTTTACTAATGGACCACCGCTATTGCCGCGGTTGATCGCTGCATCTGTCTGAATTACTGAACTTTCCCAGTCAATTCTACCATCTTTATTAGTATCCATCCGCAGGGTACGGTTATCTGAGCTGATTACACCTACTGTAACAGTCTGCGAAAATTCATGTCCTAGGGGATTACCAATCGCTATTGCTGTCTCTCCTATTTTGAGATTAGTTGATTCTCCTAACTCTGCGACTCCCTCAACATGCTCTTCGTCAATTGTGATAATCGCTAGGTCGGTCAGAAGGTCCGAGCCAATTAACTCACCCTTAACCCTTTCGCCAGAGCTTAAAATAATCTCAAGCTCCTTAGCCCCAGCTATTACATGGTAGTTCGTTAGAACATATCCTTTACCATCCTTCACTTCAAAGACAAATCCGGATCCTTCTCCAGCATCCACCTCATAAATCCGCGAGTCCCACAAGGAATTTCTTTCCTGTATGTTTACGACTCCCACTACAGATGGCCTTACCTTATCTACAGCATCAATAATTGCCGAGTTAACCTCGAGCACTTGAACCTCATTTTTGGCTGCATCAGCATTTTCTTGCTCACTATCGCTCAGCTGTTCAATCACTGATTCTGGTAGATTCAAGTAACCTCCACTTGCCGCTGCGTAAATTCCAAAAATCATGAGTAGAGCACCAATTATCGCTGAGAAAAAAGCAAGAAAAAAAGTTGATAGTCCACTTCTGTTCATCTTCAACACTCCTTTATATATTATTTACAACCCAATTATTTCTATATCTGTCGGTTGGTCAGCATAAGTATCTAGAACCTTTAATTTCTCATGGGCGACTAGATAACGCTCTAAGGTATCAATAACTGTTAGCCTCGCTAGGTCACGCTGGTTGTTTTCTTGGCTACGATGAAACAAATGAACACTCCTTGTGTTCTCTGTTATAACATCAACCAAGGTATCTGCAGCTTCGTCATTAGATAAGTGACCTAGGTCGCTTAATATACGCATTTTTAGTGACCAAGGATAAGAACCCATACGAAGCATTTCGACACAATGATTTGCCTCAATAATAAAGGCATTTGAGCCACGGATTCGTTCCTTAACAGCATTGCTTACATAGCCAAGGTCCGTAATGATGCTCAAATTATAATTGTTAGCACTTATAATGTAGCCAACAGGTTCGGCGGCATCGTGGGAAACACCAAACGATTCAATCTGCAAGCCACCTAAATTTTGCTTATCACCGGTATTGATAATTCTAATTAAAGATTTATCTATGTTACCAACCGTCTTAGGCAGTTTGCAGAATGTATTGTAGTTCATATAAAGTGGAATGCCATATTTTCTCGCAATTACACCAACACCTCGGACATGATCATCGTGTTCGTGTGTGACAAAAATTCCATCTATTTGCTCAATCCTTATATTGACCTCGGCGAGCGACTCTTTTAGTCTGCGTCCACTAATCCCAGCATCCACTAAAATATTCTGGCCCTCTGTCCCCACATATATTGAATTGCCTGTGCTGCCACTTGCCAATACGCTATATTTTATCAAGGCTACCCTCCACCCATTTTCTCATAAAAGGGGATAATTATCCTAATTTTAACACGTTTTCACCAGTTATTGCATTAATATGTAACACATTAATAATATCATCAGCTTTATAGACAAGGCGCCAAACTGGGGGTATCTCATATAGGATCGACTGAACTCCTTCTCCATAATATCCAAGGGCTAGAGAAATAATCTCTGAACCATCAGGTATTAACCTTAGATCAATTGCGCTTTTAATTGCAGTCATCGCAGAAATAATTTTACGCCCCGAACCCTCTCCTACCACCTCTAAATAATCCTGCTTATAGGTAAGGACTTTATTATTTACTAAATCAACCGTTAGGTGTCCCCCGAAAATAAAAAAACCTGATTCCATCTGAAAAAAAACATAATGACTTCCCTCTATCGATTCCTGCTCATTATAAACAAATTCATCAATATTCTGGCCTGAGTCCGCAAGGATTGAAGTGATTTCTTTTTCTGTAATTTTATCATAATCTGCTGCGCTATACATCAGTTCGCCATCGAAACTAATTAAATTGGCGCGTATAAAGTGCATGGTTGGTTTATCGGTTGGTATGCAGCTTTTAATTGTAATTTTATGTTCTTTTAAGAGCTCGTGAATCTCCTTCTCGCTCTCCTTACCCCAGAGTTGATAATCAGATTCACTATATTTGAGGTATAGTTGATAGCCAAGAAGCAAATTTAACAGAAGAAATGTAAAAATTAAAATAGTTTTAGCTTTCCCCCAATCCATTTTCCTGCCCCCTTACTTACTAGCAGCTATCATATATACAGCTGAGTCATCATATTCAACTATCCAGTATGGTTCTAATTCTAAACTGCTCTTGGATTTCTTTAATATATAAACAAGATTAATATTATTAATCTCTGCTTCGCCAATTGACTGTTCCGCTAAGGCCTCTAGTAACTCTGCACCAGACATATTTATCTGAGTATACCTAGTGGTTTTTTTCGCCAATAGTGTTGAACGTTTATAATAGCTAACCACCTTATTTTTTGCTTCTGCCTGTATCTCTCCATAGTTTTCTATTTCAGAATATATGGGGATCCCATCTATGTATTTTGTGAAGCAAAAATCGATTCTTGACTCTTCAATTTTTTTGTTAGCAAGAGTAAGTAGATAGTCGCCATCCCAACCACCTAGTTGATTAATAAACTTAACCGTAGCCGCTAGTTCGCGCTCTAGGTTAATTCCTGTTTGTTCCTCAAGCATCGGCTGGTAGAAGCTGAAGGCGTTCGCCTCATTATAATATTTTAAACTGCTAATCCCGTCTGTATAATAAACAGAATCCTTATCATCCTCGGAATAGAAGAGGCGTACAGAGCTGGGAACAGAAAATATCATCTGAACTATATTGTTCTCAGAAAATGTAAGATATCCTAGGCTGACATGATCAGCTACAAGTCCTTCGACTGGTAAATAATAACCTTTTTCAACATATTTACTTTGCTTCTCTTCGCTAGCGCGGTGATAGGAAAATTGCTGTTCCCCTGACATCTGAGTTAGGTATTCACCAACCAGCGGTGTAGTGTTGATAGTTCTCGCATGATAAACTAGGTCACGTTCGTCAGATATAAAGTAAACATTAACATCTTCCATATCATCGGTAAAAAACCAGATACGGTCAATTGATTCCATGTATGGAAAACCGGCAGTTAAATAAAAAATAGTTTTCAAAGTGACAGAATCATGGGGATGAGCGAAAACTAATTCTAAACCACTTTTTTCATTTCGCAATTGATTCCAGTCAAGTTCTTCTTCCACAAGGACTGGAGTAAAAAAGGTAAACTTCTTAACCTCATTATAAATTAAACTATAAAAAGGATTGTTTCTATTTAACAAAAAATGTTTTTCAGCAAGCGAATGTACAATAATTTTCTCTGGTGCAAGTATTTGCTCGAGTTCCTTGTTGTCGCCTAGTGTAATTTGCGGATAATATTCCGAAAGAGATGTGTTGTCACGATTAAAATCAAACATGTTAATGAAAGCTATTAAGAGAAGGCTAAGGATAACTAAGGAAGTTAAGAATATTGATTTAATTTTTTCCATTAATTTCTGCCACCTCCTCGCTCAGTGGTAGATAAAAGGTAAATTTAGTGCCTTTATCAAGTTCACTAGAAACAGTTATGCCACCTTGATGAGCTTTAATTATCTCGCGAGTAATTGCCAAACCTAAACCAGTTCCACCACGTTCGCGGGAACGGGCTTTGTCGACACGATAAAAGCGCTCGAACAAACGCGATATGTCCTCAGCAGGTATACCAGAGCCGCTATCAGCAATTTCAATAAAAACCTTATTATCCTTCACATAGCTTGATATCTTAATCTCGCCACCTTGGTCAGTATACTTAATTGCATTATAAATCAGGTTATTTAGAACCTGGTCAATTCTGTCGGGATCCACAAAAACCATCTGTTGTTCTTCCTCCGCTAGATAGGTACATTCAATATCTTTTTCCCTTAGTTTCATATTAAAGCGATCAATAACATCTTCAATCAGCGTCGAAATAGAGATAGTTGTTCGCTGAAGTTCAAAGGCATCTCCTTCAACCCTAGATAAGGTTAAGAGGTCATTAACAAGCCGAACCATGCGATCAGCCTCCTGGTTGGCGACTCTAATAAAATTACTTGCTACTGCTTCATCTTTAATTGCCCCATCATTGAGAGCTTCAATATAACTTTTGATTGTTGTTAAAGGTGTGCGCAGTTCATGTGATACATTAGCAACAAAATCTCTACGCATCTGCTCATGCTTCTGTTCTTTGGTAACGTCATATATTACGATAATAGCACCAATTTTCTCTTCATCAAACTCTAGCTCATTATTAGTTAATTTTAGAATTCGATCTTGTCCATCTTCACTGTAGCGATAAATAAATGTCTCATGTTCCTCTGGTATGAATGACTCGCCCAGAATATCACCGATTCGTTGGTCAAGTAGCCCTTCTTCTTCAATGCTTAAGAGTTCCGCTGCCCGCTGGTTAATTAGAATTATTTTTTCATTTTTATCTAAGGCGATTACGCCATCACTCATATTACTTAAGATACTTGAAAGTTTCTCTTTCTCCTCGTTCAAGAGATCAATTGTGTCGCTGAGCTTGAGCGCCATTAAGTTAAATGTTTGTCCTAGATCACCAATCTCATCATCACCGTAGATTACAACCTCTTGCTTATAGTCTCCCTGGCTGATATTTTCAGCCTGTTCCTTAATCTCTATAATTGGTTTCGTTATTGTACGAGAGAGTAAAAATCCCAGTATAACAGTCGCGATTAACGCAATAAGAATTGCGGAGAATAGGATGCGATTAATTCGACCAGTTGTTTCATAGACGCTTTCAACAGAAGCTTGTAGAAAAACAACTCCAATAACGTTTCCACCCTGTTTGACTGGTAGCGCTAAATACTTGGTGCGCTCTCCATTCTCTGCGTTTACTCTTGTTGCCTCGCTACGTTTACCCAGTAAAGCTGAGTTGGCCTCCGCCTGCGAAATCTTTTTGCCGACAATGTTGGTTGAGCGTTGTTCTGTTGCGCTAATTACTAGACCACTACGATCCATAATAGAAACGTTAACACCACTGAGTGCAAAAAGATTATTTACTAAGAGGTCAATCTCATCTTGGTTTATATCATCCTCACTTAAATAACGCTCTAGGTTAACAGAAAGCAATCCAGCCTGCGTTTCCAATGTACTATCGAAGTTATCTAAATAGTAGTCTTCTGTTGCCTGCACAAAATACAATCCAATAATTTGCATTGCAATTAAGGTTAGAAGGACATAAATAACAATTAACTTCCACTGAATACTGTTAAAAAAACTCTTCATTATGGAGTTTCCTCTCTATCAAGCTATATTCGCAAAGTAGTAGCCTAAGCCGCGTTTAGTGATAATATATTCAGGATTGCTTGGGTTATCCTCAATCTTTTCTCGCAAGCGCCGAATAGTAACATCAACAGTGCGCTCATCTCCGAAATAATCATAGCCCCAGACAGCCTGCAGAAGGTGTTCGCGTGTCAACACAACCCCTTTTCTTTTGGCAAAATAGTGTAGTATCTCAAACTCGCGGTGTGTTAAGTTTAGCAGTTCCCCCCGTTTGTGCACTTCATAGGTTGTATCGTTAATTGTTATATCACCAGCACTGATCACTGGGGCATCGTTCAGACCATCATCAGCGTTATATCTCCGCAGTAGGGCCTTGATTCGCGCTACTAATTCGCGGTTTGAAAAGGGCTTAGTGACATAATCATCTGCACCGATCTCTAAACCTAGGACCTTATCGATTTCCGTATCTTTTGCAGTTAACATAATGATTGGTTTGTTGCCAACTTTTCTAATCTCCTTACAGACCTCGAAGCCGTCTTTATTCGGCAACATTATATCTAGAAGAATCAGATCTGGCTTCTGCTCTTCATATAATCTGATCGCTTCATTTCCATCATAGGCAGTTACAACTTGGTATCCTTCCTTCTCCAAGCTAAACTTAATAATATCGGATATTAGTTTCTCGTCTTCGACAACTAGAATTTTATGCAATTAGTCCACCCCAATCATCACAAATAGATAATATTAGTTTATCATAGTTGCTAGAATCTATACTTCTTTATTATATCAATATTTACGACATCAAAAAAGGTCGTTCATTAGTTTGAACGACCTTAGAATTTCTTAATAATTATCTGCCGACGTAGTTTACCGGATTCTTCTTCACTCCATTGACAATGACTTCAAAATGCAAGTGCACACCGTAAGAATTACCAGTATTGCCCATTACACCAATCTGTTGTCCTTTAGCGATCGCGCTACCTGTACTAACATTGATGCTACTTAAATGTGCATATAAAGTTCTGATACCGTTGCCGTGATCAATTGTCACGCAGTTCCCATAGCCACCATACCAACCAGCTTGAACAACAACTCCATTATCAGCTGCTTTGATAGTTCGATTGCTTGTTCCTGCAATATCTATTGCGCTGTGGAATGATCCCCAACGCGATCCATAACCGCTTGAAATATAGCCGCCATTGGTTGGCCACGCAAGAGTTCCTGAGCCACGACTTGGCACTACTTTGGTTCCCTTAGCTACAAGAGCCGATGTCGGCTCTTTAGTAATTATTTCATTAGTCACTATTTTTTCTACAATGATTCCATTCTCTTTAACAATATCGTAATCAACAACTTTTTCTCCGTTATAACCACGCGTAATGGTTCTTGATTCGTTAACAAACATCGAAGTGTCTGATTGATAATTCACTGCATAGGGAATCTGTTCTGTCTGTGTTAATTTTTCTGTTACATGAATTGTGACTGGTGGTTTATAGGCTGTTACATTTAAAATTTCGCCCACTTTTAGTAAACTTCCACTTATCTGTGGATTCATTGAGTGAACCTCACTGGAGCTTATTCCAAATTTATCTGCTATACCTGAAACAGTATCGCCTTTCTGCACCACATATTCAGTCTTCTCAAGAGTTCCTTGTCTTAGAAAAGCATTCATTTCCTCCTCAGATAAAATCTGATCGGGTGAAATCTTTACATTCTGATAATTAATCGCTTCCTTAAATGTTATACTAGTGATCTGTTCAGCTTGATTATGCTCCGAATCAGTTGATGCAATTTCATATTCATCTTTCTTCGGCAGGTAGTCACCTTTTAAGCTATTAACAACACGAGCAGCTATCTCTCTGTCATTAACAACGCCTACTGCCTTTCCGTCAACCAAAATAGCGACACCTGTCGTATCATACGATACCGTTGTCGCAAGTCGATTCATTACCTGCTCATCTGCGTTGTGAACAAAAAGTTTTCTAGTTGGTTTGCAAGATACTGCAGAGCTTAAAGTAAGTTTCCAGTCCCCGTACTTATTCTTTGCATCGTTATAGCAGTCCTCTTGCCAATTATCTAGTAGCTGCTTATCACTTACATAGCCAATACTCTCGCCATCAACGTAGATTTCATAAACCTTAGCACTGGTAACAAAATATAAACCTATTAGAGTGGTCACCAAAACCAAACCTACCAGTACATTTAAGGTTAGTATGTGTCCTTTTCTTTTAAAGTAAAACTTAAATTTCTCAATCATTCGAATAAACCATTTGGCTATTGCAGTTTCTCCGAAGTGTAAATCTTCATCCAATTCTGCTTTTCTATTCATGTTTTCCCCCAAAGTTTATTGCAATTTACAAATAATGATAAGAAAATTTCATTATTATATATACACTAACATAGAACAATCACTACATGCAAGTCAATTTTTCGCTTACTCAAAAACGCTTCTTAACATAATTGTCTGCTCACGTTTCGGTCCAACCGACAAAATCGCAATCGGTATGCCTGTCAGCTGTGATACGCGCTCCACATAGTGACAAGCCTCTGGTGGCAAATCATCCAGACTCTGCACGCCGGTAATATCATTAGTCCAGCCGGCTAGTTCCTCATATACTGGCTCACACTCAGCAAGAATATTTAAACTTGCTGGGAACTCTTCCATTATTTTTCCTTTATAATTGTAAGCAACACAAATTCGAAGCGGATTAATGCCAGTCAGAACATCGATTGAGTTAAGTGACAGCTCAGTTATGCCACTAACACGGCGCGCATGACGCACAACCACACTATCAAACCAGCCGACGCGACGAGGCCTGCCTGTCGTGGTTCCATACTCATTACCAACGCGTCTAATTCTTTCACCAATCTCATTGTCAAGCTCTGTCGGAAACGGTCCATCTCCGACTCGCGTTGTATAGGCTTTAGACACGCCAACAACGTGATGGATTTTCGTCGGTCCAACACCTGATCCGATGGTAACTCCCCCAGCTACAGGGCTTGATGAAGTAACAAAAGGATAGGTGCCTTGATCAATATCCAGCATAACACCTTGCGCCCCTTCAAAAAGTACACGCCTATCTTGGTCAATCGCATCGTTAAGTATAACGGAGGTATCAGTAACATAGTGCTTGATCACTTCGCGATATTTCGTATAGTCGGCGATAATTTCTTCAGCGTCAAAGCCAGTTGTCTCGTAATATTTCTCAAAAAGTTTATTCTTTTCTTTTACGTTTCTTTCTACTTTTTTGCGGAACTCATCTTCTTCCAGCAAATCAGCAACGCGAATACCGATGCGTGCAGCTTTATCCATATACGCTGGACCAATACCTTTTTTAGTAGTCCCTATTTTGTTTGGCCCGCGCAGATCTTCTTCAACCACATCAATTTTTATATGATAAGGCATAATTAGGTGCGCTCGATTACTAATTTTAAGATTATCTGTAGTAAAACCATTGTTATGTAAATAATCTAGCTCCTCTATTAAAGCCTTAGGATCTATTACCATGCCGTTACCAATTACACAGATCTTTTCCTTATAAAAAATACCAGAGGGTATTAAGTGTAGCTTATAAGTGTTCTCTTTAATTACGATAGTATGCCCGGCATTGTTACCACCTTGATAACGAGCAACTAGCTCAGAGTTCTCAGCTAAATAATCAGTGATTTTTCCTTTTCCTTCGTCACCCCACTGGGTACCGACAACAACTACAGTTGACATTCTAGTCATCCTTCCCTTATCCATCTTTTTGTATCATGTTAACAAACTTATTATAGTTTTTCATAAAGAGTAGCTCTACTTTCCCTGTTGGTCCATTACGATGCTTAGCAAGAATTATTTCAACCATATTCTTTTTCTCTGTCTCTGGGTCATAGTAATCTTCCCGATATAAAAATGCAACCAAATCCGCATCCTGCTCAATACTTCCTGACTCGCGGATATCGGATAGCATTGGTCTTTTATCCTGTCTTTGTTCAACTGCACGACTAAGCTGTGATAAAGCTATCACCGGAACATCGAGCTCTCGAGCAATGCTTTTAAGTTGACGCGAGATTTCAGATATCTCTTGTTGCCGGTTGTCCATTTTGCCACGAACAGTAATCAGCTGCAGATAGTCGATAATAACTAAACCAAGACCCTTTTCTGCCTTCAAACGCCGTGCCTTGGAACGTATGTCAAAAATATTAATCCCCGGCGTGTCATCAATATAGATAGGCGCCTCAGAGAGTGAACTCATTGCAACTGAAAGCTTTAACCAGTCCTGTTCTTCTAGTTTACCTGTTCGGATTCTGTGAGAGTCGATGTTGCCCTCAGCAGAAATCATCCGCTGTACTAACTGACGAGCGGCCATTTCTAAACTAAAAATTGCAACTGGAACCTTTCCTCGGCAACCGACATTCTGTGCAATATTTAAAGCAAGCGCAGTTTTTCCCACACTTGGCCTTGATGCAATAATTATTAAATCCGAATTCTGAAATCCAGTTGTTAATTTATCTAGGTCTGTATAGCCTGAGATTATACCACTAACCTCACCATCACTACTATAAAGTAGATTAATCTGCTCGAGTGCCTCACTGATAATATCTTTAATCGGCACAAAACCACGGCTAAGTTTTTTGTTGGAAATCTCAAGGATGCCTTTTTCGGCGGAACTAATTAGCTCGCTAACATCCTCGCTACCAGAATAACCAGTGCTTGCTATTTCCGTGGAAACTTTAATTAGTCTGCGTACAATTGACTTCTCTTCCACAATCTTCGCATAATACTCCACATTTGCCGCTGTTGGCACAGCATTAGCTAAATCTGTAAGATAGACTACTCCACCGACCTCTTCTAGAATTTTCTTGCCTTGTAAGGCAGCTGTAAGAGTGACTAAATCGACCGGCTCGCCAGTTTCCGATATATCCAACATTGAATTATATATACGCTGATGGGCAACTCGATAGAAATCCTCAGGGCTTAACATGTCGCTAACCGTAATTAACGCATCCTTCTCTAAGAGGATTGCACCTAGTACAGCCTGTTCCGCTTCAATATTCTGTGGTGGAATTCGGTCTAACAAAACATCACTCATCTTAGCAGCTTCTCCTTCTAGTAAAGCACATTTATTCTTCC
>CAZKBI010000010.1:0-22308 GCA_964551195.1 uncultured Caryophanales bacterium
TCAACATTTGTTCACATCTATATATGTAATATTGTTCGAAAAAGCGATATAATATATTATATATGGGTGTGCAAGTTTTTTTGCACCAAATTATAGCTTTATTAAGATAATACAATAAATTAAATGGGGGTAAGAAAAATGAAAATCAACAAGTTTCTAATCGTGTTACTAGCTTTAGCATTAGTTTTTTCACTTGCTTTAGTTGGCTGTAACGGCGACGAGGAGCCGGAAGAGCCAAATGGCAATGAAGAGCCTGGTGAAGGTACAGAAGAGCCTGGCGAAGGTACAGAAGAGCCTGCTGAAGGTACAGAAGAGCCTGGACAAGCAACAGATGATCCAGCTAAACCTGCTGATCCAACTAAACCTGGTGGCGAAACAACAAAACCTGGTGATACACCAAAAACTGATGATCCACCTAAATCAGAAGAACCACCTAAATCAGAAGAACCACCTAAAGCAGAAGAACCAGTCAGAAAAGCTTTTGATTGGAGCACATATGATGACAATGCCCTTAATGCTTTCAAAGCTGTGTTTATAGACAACGCTAAAAAAGCTATGGACAATGGTGTTGTTGTTTCTGAATTACATGCTGACTGGCTCGTGCACAATGGCATAACATTAGGAACATGGCCTAGAGGTTCAAGCCCTGGATATTTAGACATTATCAAGGACCCAGCAAAATATGGCTATGGCGCTGATAAAGTCCCTACCGGTGCAGCCGCTGCGAATATTCCTAAATATCTCAGCACTTTCCCTAAATAATAGCAGATGGTAAATTATAAAGATTACTGAAATAGCCAATTTTTAAAAAAGGATAAAATTTAACGGAGGTATGTAAAATGAAACTAAAAAAATTATTTTTATTCATCGCATTAATTGCAATGTTTGGTTTAGTTCTAAGCGGTTGTATCTTAACTGCACCAGAAGCTCCTGAAGTTCAAGAGCCTTCAGAGGAGCCAGCAGCGCCAGCTGAACCAGCAGAGCCTGGTGAAGCAGTTGGTGACGATGAAAGAGAATTTGTAGACTGGGAAACAATGGAGAATGGTGCAATGTTCCTAGCAATGTTAGTACCAAAAGCTGACGAAGCTATTGAAAAAGGTCTAGCTACTGAATTACAAGCTGACTATATCTTGCATAATGCAATCGCTTTAGGTACATGGCCAAGAGGTTCTAGCCCTGGATATTCAGACGTTATCTATGCGCCAGCAACTTATGGCTATGATAAAGTTCCTGAAAACTGGGATGGTCCTAAATACATCAGTGCACCTAGACCATAATTTAAATTAATAAAGAAAGCCTTGTCTTCTTCGATAAGGCTTTTTTTTTTCTTTTTTTTCCTAGCTTTACACTCAACCACTTTACAAGTTGTAATCTAGAATATAATATATTATTAGTAGAATATTACTGAATCATTATTGGCGTTCATATAATTTTTAACACTTGTTCACAGCTAGATGTAGAATATTGTTTACAAAAGCGATATAATATATAATGTATGTGCATAGAAGTCTATTTGTACCAAAGTATGGATTTGAAGCATCATACAATACAATAAATTAAATGGGGGTAAAAGAAATGAAAATGAATAAATTTCTAATCGTATTACTAGCTCTAGCATTAGTTTTCTCACTAGCTTTAGTTGGCTGTAATGGCGACGAAGAGCCAGAAGAGCCTAATGGCACCGATGAGCCTGGCGGAGAAGAACCTGGCGGTGAAACAGATGAGCCTGGTGAAGTTGAAGAACCTGAGGTTGATGAAGATGGTAGAGCATTTGTAAACTGGGAAACAATGGAGAATGGTGCAATGTTCCTAGCAATGCTAGTACCAAAAGCTGACGACGCTATTGCAAAAGGTCTTGTTACTGAATTACAAGCTGACTATATCTTGCATAATGCAATCGCTTTAGGTACATGGCCAAGAGGTTCTAGCCCTGGATATTCAGACGTTATCTATGCGCCAGCAACTTATGGCTATGATAAAGTTCCTGAAAACTGGGATGGTCCTAAATATATCAGTGCACCTAGACCATAATTGAATTAAGAAAATTAATAAAACAAGCCTTATCGGAATCGATAAGGCTTGTTTCTTTTCTATTAACTCAACATCTTATTTACTTATCCGCGTGATATGTAGCTCTCATCTCGCGTATCTATAATTAACATATCTCCTGTATTAATAAAGAGCGGTACCTGCACAACCAGACCAGTCTCTAGTGTTGCTTCCTTAGTTGCACCCTGTGCAGTATCTCCACGTACTCCTGGCTCTGTCTCGGTCACCTCAAGTGTTACTGTATGCGGCAGCTCAATCCCAATGATCTCTCCTTGAAAATCAACAATATGCACATTCATATTCTCTAAGAGAAACTTAATCTCCTTCTCTAAATTTACAGCTGGTATATTAATCTGCTCATAGCTACTTGTATCCATGAAGGTATACTCGCCACCACTATTATATAAATATTGCATCTCTTTAGTCTCAATTCTTGCACGTGAAATCTTCTCCCCAGAACGGAAGGTCCGTTCTTGCACACTATTATTGCGTATGTTTCTGAGCTTAGTGCGAACAAAAGCCGCACCCTTTCCTGGTTTAACGTGCTGAAAATCGATTATCTGATAAATATCTCCATCCAGTTCAATTGTCACACCCGTTTTAAATTCGTTTGTAGATATCATCTCATTAGCCTCCTTTATATTATCTAGACTACAGAATCACTAATTCTTTTCTTAGTTTCGTCAGTACCTCTAATCCATCGGCCGTTACTAGAACGTCATCCTCTATCCGCACTCCGCCAATGCCTGGTAGATAGATTCCCGGTTCAATTGTGATAACCATCCCCGGTTTAAGCACTTCCTGTCCACGTGTTGAAACTGATGGAGCCTCATGTACATCCATACCGATACCATGACCAGTCCCATGCCCATAATTCTCGCCATAGCCATAGCCAGTAATCACATCGCGTGTAAAGAGGTCAGCCTCAATCCCCGTCATCCCCGGCTTAACCTTCGCCAGTGCATTTAATTGAGCTTCTAGAACGATTCTGTATATTTCACTTTGCTGACTATTTACCTCTCTAACCGCCACAGTACGAGTGATATCAGATACATATCCCTGATAACTTGCGCCGAAATCAACAGTAACCAAATCACCATGTTCGATCAGCTTATCCGTTGGTGCTCCATGGGGTAGAGCAGACCGCGCGCCAGAGGCAAAGATAATCGGAAAGGATGCCCCTTCCGCACCTAATTGTCGCATGTAGTACTCTAAGTTAATTGCAAGTTCTCTTTCACTAACCCCTGCCTTAATCTCCGGTAGCAGCTGTGTGAACGCCTCCTCTGCAATTTCAATTGCTTTCTTGATTATTGCTAACTCATTGTCATCCTTAATGATTCGTAGGCCTTCAACTATTGAATTAGTCGCAACAACCTTCGATCCCACAAAAGCAGCAACATATTCGCAATACTCCTGATAGGTTACATACTCTTCTTCGAAACCAATTGATCCTATCGCATTTCCGCTTATTAGCTCAGCAATTTTCTCACGAATAATTCCTTTATGTAAAATCACTTCATATATAGGGGCTTCTATTGCTGCTTGTTCCATGTAGCGAAAATCAGTAATTAAGATTGCCCGATCCTGAGTAACTAATACATTGCCAGCGGAACCCGTAAAACCAGTTAAATACCGCCGATTAGTTGCACTAGTTACTAGAATTGCATCTAGTTCTTTTTCTCTTAATTCTTCTCGTAAAGATTCTAGTCGTTTTTTCATTATGTTCTCCTTTATGTAGTCTTATTTTTTGTAACAAAATATAACAGTGCCGCTATGTAACTATAATGCCCTAAGCCAGTAATCTGTCCGACAGCCACTTGTGCAACGACAGATTTATGGCGAAACTGTTCTCGCTGATAAATATTAGAGATGTGCACTTCCACGACTGGTACCGATATGGCAGCAATTGCATCAGCAAGAGCATAGCTATAATGAGAAAAAGCTGCAGGATTTATAATAATTCCCGCATATTTCCCCTCAGCGCCTTGTATCTTTTCGATTAAATCACCCTCGAAATTTGACTGAAAAAAATCAAGCTCAATCGAGTGCTCTTGGGCAATAGAAACAAGCTCATTATTTATTTCATCTAAAGTTAGGCTGCCATATACCGCTTTTTCTCTTGCTCCCAGCAAATTTAAGTTGGGCCCATTCACTATTAAGATTCGCTTCATCGCAATCACCTCTGGACTTTTGCCTATCATTTTATCATAATGTAGAGTCAATTAGTAGACAGCCAGGAAAATAATTGCGATAATAGAGATGAGCGGATCAAAAGCTCTGGAGGTGAAGAAAAAATGTTATATGAGTTTTTTCTCAAACGAAAGCTTAAAAAGGATAAACAGAAGGAATGCCGCGAAACCAAAATTGATAAAAGCAAGAAAAAGAAAAAAAGCGGACGGACTTGGGTTGATCTAGTAGAAGAATATGATGCATTACTGCATAAATAATTATAAGACCACAGTTCAATGAACTGTGGTCTTTCTCAATCTTATAAACTGCTATTTTTATTTCCTAGGTACAACGTGTATAGCCACAACTGAGACAGTGCTTGCAATTTTCCTCATTAATTAAGGAAGCACTGCCGCAAGTCGGACAGAGATCAAGCGAATCTGATCTCCCTCGCATTGCTGCATTACTATCAATAAAGAAACCAATCTCGCTCTGCCCCTTAACCTTCTCAACTACTTCTAATTGCTGATGATTGACATTTTCATTGTTCGCTTCTTCATTATTAGTGTCTAATCCCATGTGTGTCTCTATCGCCTTAGCTACTGCATCAGCAATTGACTCAACACGATTTTCACCAAAGCCAACTGCACCTGATCCACCAATTCCTTTTAGATGTTTAATTAAGAGTTTCTCCTTGTTACCATCTGGAACCTCGCCGAAACGTAGGAAAAGTGTTGTCACACGGCCGAGCGCCTCTGACATTGCAAAAACGTCGCTTCCCGCCTTACCAACATTTACAATCACCTCAAAAGGCATACCATCGACATCATTGATCGTTATATAGGCCTTTCCAAGTGGCGTAACCAGACGATAGGTTGCACCAACCAATTTTTTCGGGCGATGACGATAAATTTTCTTCGCCTCTTTAGCAGGAGGTGCTGGCTCAGTTGCTGCTCCCAGCCCTTCCTTCTTCTCTTCGATTGATAGTACCTGCTCGTCACGGCTGCCATCACGATAAATTGTTACGCCTTTACAACCTAACTCATAAGCCTGTTCATATAATTTCTTCGTGTCTTCAACTGTAAAGTCTGATGGCGCGTTAGCTGTTTTACTAATTGACGAGTCAACCCATTTCTGAATTGTCGCCTGCACTTTAATATGCTCACTTGCACTTAAATCCATTGCTGTTACAAAATAGTCTGGTAGTTCCTTTCCTGGATTTGCCTCGACCCATTCACTAGCAATTGGGACAAGCTGTTTATCATTGCCCAGACGACTCTGTCTAATATATTCAAAAGCAAAATATGGTTCAATTCCTGTTGACGTACCTACCATTGTTCCCGTACTTCCAGTCGGAGCCTGAGTAAGAACTGTTACGTTGCGCATGCCATTATCACGAATCGCCTGCTTAACCTCGTCATCGAATTGTTTGATAAATAGACTCTGCAAATATTTCTGTTCATCGTATTTGAGGAATGAGCCCTTTTCCTTCGCAATCTCCGTTGAAGCAAGATAGGCTTCGCGTGCAATGAAATTATAGAGCTCGTCAAGGAATTTAAGTGACTCTTCGCCACCGTATCTTATTTTTAATTTAATAAGCATTTCAGCTAAGCCCATCGTTCCCAGACCAACTCGTCGCTCATTCATTTGATTATCCTTATTCTCTTGGAAATGGTAAGGTGTCGCATCAATAACATTATCAAGAAAACGGATAGCAACTCTTACCGTCTCTCCCAAATCTGCCCAATCAACTTTGCCGTCTGTAACAAATTTGGCAAGATTAATTGAAGACAGGTTGCAGACGCCCCATGCAGGTAAGCCCTGCTCAGCACATGGGTTCGTGCAGACTAGTTTGTTAAAATACCAACTATTTGAAAGATCATTATAATTTTCCATAAAAACAATTCCTGGCTCAGCTGATTTCCAGGCAGATTGGATAATCTCGTCCCATATTTCCCGCGCTTTCATTGTGCTGTGTATTTTAATTGGCTTGCCAAGCTTCTGCCATTTTTCCATATCGCCGTCCCAGATTTCATCATATTCGGGATCGGTCGTATCTGGAAAAATAAAATTCCAGTCTAGGTCTTCTTTAACAGCCTTCATAAAACTATTGCTAATACCAATGGAGAGGTTGGCATTAGTAATCAAATCTTTTTTCTGTTTGATTGTTATAAATTCCATAATATCTGGATGCCAATCGTTAAGCATCAGCATTAGTGCCCCGCGTCTACTTCCTCCCTGCTCGATTAATCCTGTAGTATAACTAAATAGGCCACCCCAGGAAACAGAACCGCTTGAAGACCCGTTTACGCCCCTTACAGCGCCTCTTCTAGGTCTTAGTGATGATAGATTAACCCCAACCCCACCACCTCGCGACATAATCTCGGTCATTTGCGATAAAGTCTCCATGATCCCACCACGACTATCCTTCGGTGATGGAATAACATAGCAGTTAAAAAGTGTTAGTTGATCATTAGATCCAGCACCAGCGGAAATTCTACCTGCTGGAACAAGTTTCCAATCATCAAGGACATCTCTAAACTTCTCCTGCCATTCCGCTTGTTTTTCCGGCACCTCGACCTCGGAAATTGACTTAGCAAGGCGATCCCACAGATTTTCTGGTCTAGTCTCTATTGCGCGTTTCATCTTTTCTTTTGTTGATTGAATCACTTCACCGTTACGTAGCTTTACTTGATATTTCTCACCGTTTACTCCAACGATTTCTCCGACTTCCTTCTGTGGAAATTTGTGGTCATCCTTAGTCAGAACAATTACAGTGTTGCCTCGGAAGAAATGCTCCCCGCTTTCATCCTTCAATGCATACCTATCCAGAAAAATCTTTTCACTTAAACCCTCTAACTTACTTACTTTCCTCTGCATACAAAAACTCCCTTTCTGCCTGTTTTTAACGCAAAACGCATCATGCAGCGTTTTATCTCGTCGCGACATATATTGTCAAATTGCGTATATGTAGCCTTTTTTGTAATTATATAATACTATATGTTGATTTTGTCTACTTTTCACAAAATAAATTTCATTATATTTTCACATCTTACCAGAAGCCTTGAAACTACTAGCTTTTGTCGAAAAAAAAGATTGAGCCGCTTAACAGAAAACAGCTTAATCTTTTATTTCCAAGTAAAAACATTTAGTAAATTACTCTTCCGCCTGCTTATAAGTTAAGACCAGATTTCTGGCTGCCTTAACCTCATCTAGACGACCGACTACAGTTGTATGGGGGGCGGATGTTACAATTTCCGGGTTACTTGTGGCCTCTTCCGCTATACTGATTAGAATATCAACATATTCATCAAGTGTTTCCTTGCTTTCTGTCTCAGTCGGCTCAATCATTATGCACTCATCAACAATTAGGGGAAAATAAATTGTCGGTGGATGCACACCAAAATCAAGCAATCTTTTGGCTATATCTAGCGTTCTAACTCCCGCCTCCTTCTGCCACAGGCCAGAAAGGACAAACTCATGCATGCAGATCCGTTTAAAAGGCAAGAGGTAATGCTTCTCTAAGCGCTTTAACATATAATTTGCATTTAAGACTGCATCTGTTGACGCTTGCTTCAGACCTGCTGCGCCCATTGTCATAATATAGGCATAGGCCTTAACTAACACAGCAAAGTTACCGTAAAATTGTTTTATCTTACCAATCGATTGAGGCAAATCATAATTTAAGTAATAGCCCTGCTCATTTTTCTCAACCATTGGTTTAGGTAAAAATGGCGCGAGAAAATCTTTAACGCCGACCGGTCCTGCTCCTGGGCCTCCACCACCATGCGGTGTGGCAAAAGTTTTGTGCAGGTTAAGATGAACTACATCAAAGCCCATATCACCTGGTCGCACGATTCCCATAATAGCATTCGCATTAGCACCATCATAATAGATTAAACCACCAGCATCATGAACTAGCTGTGTAATTTCAATAATATCCTTTTCAAATAGACCAAGTGTATTTGGATTAGTAAGCATCAAAGCTGCAGTATCATCGGCAACAAGCTCGCGTAGAGCTGTGACATCAACATTCCCTTCCTCGTTGGAAGTGACTGTAACAACATCGTAGCCAGCAAGCACAACTGAAGCCGGGTTAGTCCCATGTGCCGAATCAGGAATAATAACTTTGGTTCTGTGAAAATCACCACGACTCTCATGATAGGCCTTAATCATCATTAAACCGACCCACTCACCATGCGCTCCCGCAGCCGGCTGTAAGGTCACCTGATCCATTCCCGTAATCTCGGCAAGTTCTTCCTGCAGATTATAGAGCAGCTCTAAAGAGCCTTGAATTGTCTCCTCAGCTTGGTATGGATGCGTCTGAGTAAAACCACTAAGTCCCGCAAGATCCTCATTAACCTTGGGATTATATTTCATCGTGCAAGATCCAAGCGGATAGAAACTGGAGTCAACTCCATGATTACGTGTCGATAAACGTGTATAATGCCTTACTAAATCCAGCTCAGAAAGCTCGGGAAAAGCGAGCTCCTCCTCACGTAATAATGAATTTGGAACTAAGTCACTTAAGTCTTTGGGTCCTATATCTAGCTCGCTCAGACTGTAGGCAACTCGCCCCTTACGACTAGTTTCAAAAATCAATGGACTATTTTTTTTCATAGTATCGCCGCCAATCTCTCAACAAAGTGCTCAATTTCTAATCTGCTTTTCTCCTCAGTAACAGCAACCAATAACAGATTCTCCATTCCAGGATAATCACGTCCTAGTTCATAGCCACCGAAAATCTTATCTTTTAGCAGTTCGCGGTTAATCTCAGCTGCCGACCGTGGTAGTTTAATCGCAAATTCATTGAAAAACGGACCGGTATTAAGCACCTCTACTCCAGCTATTACTTGGAGCAGTTGATAAGCATAATCAGCTTTCTGCATATTCTGTGTAGCCACTTCGCGCATACCTTTGGGCCCCATGGTACTCATATAAATAGCTGAAGTAAGTGCCATTAGCGCCTGGTTAGAGCATATATTAGATGTCGCCTTGTCCCTGCGGATATGCTGTTCACGTGCTTGTAAAGTCAGTACATAACCGACCTTACCATTCTGGTCGGTTGTCTCACCAATAATCCGTCCTGGCATCAGACGCACATGTTTTTTGCGAGTTGCAAAAAAGCCCGCGTGCGGTCCCCCAAAATTTGGTGCTAAACCTAATGGTTGGCAATCACCTACTACGATATCCGCACCGTACTCACCAGGGGATTTCAAGACTCCTAAGGCTAGAGGGTTAGCACTAACAATCAAAAGTCCTTTAAAGCGATGAGCCAGTTGCTCAATCACCTTTAGTTCCTCAATCAAGCCAAAGAAATTCGGATACTGCACTAGAACAGCTGCAGTATTCTCATCAATCGCCTGTTCTAACTCCACAAGATCAGTTAAGCCATCCTGCTGAGCAATCTCGACAAGCTCAAAGCCCTGTCCGACTGCACGCGTACGTAAAATAGCGCGTGCCTCGGGATGAACTGCTTCTGAAATAATTATTTTGTTAAGTTTAGTAATTGAAATCGCCATTGAAGCAGCATCAGCTAAAGCCGTGCCACCGTCGTACATTGATGAGTTAGCAACCTCCATGCCAGTTAGTTCAGCAATCATCGTCTGAAACTCAAAAAGCGCCTGTAAGGCACCCTGACTAATCTCTGGTTGATAAGGCGTGTAGGATGTAACAAACTCGGAGCGCGAGGCTAAATGATTAACAACGCTTAGAATAAAATGCTGATAAACGCCAGCACCTAGAAAACTAGAGTATTCTTGCAGGCTAACATTTTTCGCAGAAAGTTGCGTGAAATAGCGCACTAGTTCTTGCTCAGAGAGAGCTGGCGGTAAGTCAAACTCACCTGCCCGTAATTCCTGTGGAATCTCAGCAAAAAGCCCCTCCTCATCCGCAATCCCAATTGTCGCAAGCATCGCCGCGCGATCCTGCTCTGTTTTAGGGAGATATCGACAATTCATTTTCGGCACTCCTCCTATGCTAATTCTTCAAGGAACTTTGCATACTCTGCAGCAGTTAATAGACCATCAAGTTCAGCTGTTAATTTAATTTTAATAATCCAGCCTTCACCATAGGGATCCTCATTAAGTAGCTCTGGTGCATCCTCAAGTTTCTCATTTACTTCAATCACACTGCCTGCAACTGGCAGGAAAACTTCAGAAACCGCTTTAACGGATTCAACCGAGCTGAAACTTTCACCAGCTGCTAGTTCGCTATCAAGCTCAGGCAACTCTACAAAAACAATATCGCCCATCGCTTCCTGCGCATAATCAGAAATCCCAATAACAGCCTCATTATTATCTACAAGTTCCACCCACTCATGATCCTTACTGTACATTAATACACTTTTATCTCTACTCATATTTCTTCCTCCTCGCTTGTAATCGATTATTGGTTGTGATACAAAACTTACTTATGTGACTATGATATTCTATTTTCCCCGCTGATAAAAGGGGGTTGAGACAATTTCTGCAGCTAGTTTTTTCCCGCGAATCTCCACATATACCTTGTTACCAATTGACGCCGCATCACTTCTGATTAGCACAAGGCCAATGTTCTTCTTCAAGGTTGGCGAAGATGTACCACTAGTTACTTGCCCCAACACTTGCCCCGCCTTATCATAAACCAGATAGCCAGTCCGCGGAATTCCTCGCTCCAGCATCTCAATCCCAACAATCCTTCTTGGTGCTCCTTTTAGCTTCTGCTCAAGTAGAACTTCGCTACCGATGAACTCGCCCTTGTTGGCACTCACAAAAAAGCCTAGTCCCGCTTCAACAGGCGTGATATCGCTAGCTAGTTCCTGACCATAGAGCGGCAGACGCGCCTCAAAGCGCAGCGTGTCGCGTGCACCTAATCCGCAGGGGATTAAACCATCTTCTGCGCCGGTGGCGAGTAGCTTTTGCCAGAGTAAAGGTGCAAATTCATTGTCCAGATAGATTTCAAAACCATCCTCACCAGTGTAGCCCGTTCGCGACACCATCGCCTTAGAACCAGCAAGCATGATATCGCGACGGAAAGCGTATTTACCAATCTCATTAAGCGGATAATCGGTTAATTTCTGTAGGATTGCCTCGGCAAGCGGTCCCTGTAAAGCGAGGAGAGCCGTCTGTGACGAGACATCATCTAAGCTGACATCACCCTCCAGATATTCATTTAGCCACGCAATATCCTTCTCTGTATTAGCCGCATTAAGGACAAGCAGATAGTGATTATCCGCATATTTATAAACTAATAAATCGTCGATTGTACCGCCATCAGGATAGCACATCGGACTGTAGAGAATTCTGTCATCAACCAGTTTAGCAAGATCGTTAACTAGAAGTTTCTGTAAATAGGCGAGTGAGTCACTTCCAGTAACTTCAACCTCCCCCATATGTGAGACATCAAAAAGCCCAGCTCTTTCACGTACAGCCTGGTGCTCTGCAATAATCCCGGAAAACTGTACCGGTAATTCCCAGCAACCGTAATCGACCGTTTTCGCTCCTGCTTCCTTATAAAGCTGGTGAAGTGGAGTTCTGGCTAATTCAGACATTAAATATACCCCCTGATCTCTTCAATTATTTCACTTATTGTTTTATTATCTGTGGCAATAACATGATCAGCAACTGCGATGTAAAGTTGCTCGCGTTTACTTAATAAATTTTCAATTTCCTCCAACAAATCCTCCGCATCAGCTAGTAATGGTCTGCTGCTATCTGCTTGGACGCGCTCATAGATTAACTCTGGTGTTGCCTGTAAATAGAAAACGATTGCCTTGGCTAACTGCTCACGATTCTCCTCAGCTAAAACCACACCACCGCCTGTTGATATAACAAGCGTCCCTTCAGTCGCAAGAGAATTAGCGAGCAACTCACTTTCTAACTTACGAAAATAAGTTTCACCCTCCTCAGCAAAAAGCTGCGAAATATTACGGCCTTCCCTAATTTCAATTACCTTATCAGTATCGACATGGTTTACTTGTAGCTTCTGCGCTAACTTTAAACCAACAATTGTTTTGCCACAACCCATAAATCCGATTAAAGCAATGTGTTTTTTTTCTTCGCTCATATAAATTACCCCCTAAGTTTAAGTTCTTTATTTAAATATGCTTTCCAGATCAATCTCCGATTCAGCAGTAATATCTAATACTATTGTGCCGCTTATCGCATCATCAACAAGATCCTCTATTGCCATATAACGTTCATATCGCTCCGCTAGATGAATCAGCGGCTTGGTTGCCGGCTTCCGCGGAATAAAAATCGTACAGCAGTCAGCATAAGGCCTAATCGCAATCTCATAGGTATTAATCGTACGTGCAAGCGTAATAATCTCCTGTTTATCCATTGTAATTAATGGGCGCAAGATTGGTAGATTAGTAACTGCATTAATTGTATGCAGGCTATGTAGCGTCTGGCTAGCAACCTGTCCTAAACTATCACCGGTAACGAGAGCGTAGGCTTTCTCCTGATTCACAATCTTTTCCCCTAAACGCAGGAAAATCCGGCGCATAATAGTTATATTATAGCTCTCCGGCACAAAACGACGAATCTCCGTCTGTAGCTCAAGAAAAGGAACTAGGTGTAGGCGGAAACTCCCCGAAAATTTCGCTAATTCTTTTGCAAGGTCGACAACCTTCTGGAGCGATTCGAGCGAGGTGACGGGATAGGAGTGCAAATGTAGACCTTCCAACTCGACTCCCCTTCGCATTGCCAACCAGCAGGCGACCGGACTATCTATCCCTCCCGACAAAAGTGCAACAGCTTTACCACTTGATCCGCCGGGCATCCCGCCAATTCCCCTAATCATTTCGCTATAAATAAAGACGCCCTCCTGGCGAACCTCTACGTATACTGTTAAGTCAGGCTCATGTAGATCAACCCGCAAATTGCTAGTGTTGGTTAATAGGTGAGCGCCTAGAATTTGGTTTAAATCAGGCGAAGTGATGGGAAAACTTTTGTCAGCTCTTTTGCAGACAACCTTAAAGCTTAAGTCCTGCTCCCCTTTCGCCTTAACTTGTGCTAGTGCCTCACGGTTGATCTCTTCTAGAACTGGTTCAACTCGCTTAACCGGACTAAAGGAAACAACTCCAAAAACATTTTTTAACTTTTCCGTAATTAGTTCGTAGGGAGTATCATCTAAATCAATATATATGCGGCCGAAAGTCCTGCGCACCTTGACGTTTGCATAGCCCCTTAAAGCATCTCTAATGTTCTGAGCTAAACGTTCCTCAAAGAAGGCCCGATTTTTACCTTTTAAAGCGATTTCACCGTATCGAACTAATATGTAGTCGTAATTCATATAGACACCTATTTCAGTTTATTTGTAATAAGCTATTGCTTCAATCTCAATTAGAGCATCTTTTGGTAAGCGGGCGACTTGAACTGTACTACGCGCTGGGAATGGAGCTGGTATTCGCTTTGCATAAATTTCGTTCACTACCGCAAAATCATCCATATCACTAATAAAGATAGTTGTCTTTAACAAATTCGCCAGTGTGAGACCTTCAGATTGCAAAACCGCTTCCAAATTAGCCAACACCTGTTCAGTTTGTGCTACAATCCCCTCAGTCAGTAAGCCCGATTGCAATTCGATTGGTAGCTGTCCAGAAATATAGAGTTCCCGACCGTATTGTACTGCTTGCGAATAGGGTCCAATTGCCGCTGGCGCATTCGTTGTTTTTATGGCTCTCTTCATCCTTTATATAACCCCCTCAGAATAAGCTCAAATTTCATTATAAATCAATTAACATTAGTTTTATTATAACATAAAAGACTACAGACATTTATCTGATTCAGCCAATAACATTTCACAATATTAATAATTTTGTCATATTTTGTTCACTGATTTGCTAAAAGATAATGTCTTATTCTTTTCTGTGTGATAATTTGTAGTCATTACATTAATAATAAAAAAGGAGGATATTTATGCAAAACACATCAACACAAAGGCAAAGATTAATTATCGTCATCGTAATGATCGTTTCCGCAATTTTAATGTTAACTATTTTACCAGCAGGCGTTATCAAAGCAGCAGGAAATGTACTCGTAGGTGCTTACGCGAAGTATGAAATACTTCAACTTCCACTAATCATTACTGCTCCAATAATGATTAAATTTTTCTTCCCATTATGGGCATCACTGTCAATGGTAGCAGGTGCAATTGGACTTTTCTTAGCAGTACCTGTTTATCGTGGTGAAAAATGGGCGCGTCCACTGGCACTAGGCACATTTGCAATCCCTAGTATCGCAGGCGCATACATGCTTGGACCAATCATTTATTTTTCAGTTGACCAGATTTATATTTCTATTACCTACATGGCTATCGGTATGGTTGCCTACTTCGTAATTCTTCTAGGTGAGGTTTCGCCTCTGGTTACGAAACTCAAAAACTTTGTATTCTTTGCTTTATTAGGCGTTACCATTGCCTTCACATTCGCTAACGCACATACAGCACTACGTATGCAACTGGCAATGTATATCCATGATCCAACCAATATGGACCAAACTTATCCATTAGGTATAGTCGTTGGCTTCATTGGTGTGGTAGTAACCATTATTGGTCTACCAATGCTAGCTGGACGTGCTAATGCAGGATGGTGGGTTGTTACATGCGGACTTGCTACTATGATGGTTTCAGTATTATGGTTCTTTATCGCTCACACAGACATTAGTGAATTCTTACTTGGCGTGGTATTATGCCTAGCTTCACTGATACTGCTCTTCTTACCACAAGTTGGCGGACAATTAATAGACAAGCCAGCTGGACAAAGATTTATCCCAGCACTACAAAAAGAAGTAAAATAGTACTACCCTTACAAGTTAAAATATAAAGTTAAGGAAGGAGGGTTATTGCAACCCTCCTTCCTTAACTTTATATTTTATTCTCAATTGTGTCTAAAAAAGTAAGGAGTTTAGAACCTTTAGCGAAAACCAACACAATGATATTTTAATGCGTTAGAATGTTTATTAACCAGTAATAAGTTTTTTTCTTTCAAATGTAACAACTTTCTAGTTGTGCGAGGTCAATTTACTTGACCTCGTATTTTTTTTGCTTATTTATGGCAATGTGTTAACTAAATATAAATATTATCTAGATAAATTTGAGTACAATCAACCAAATTGTCGCAATAAAAAATGGTGTGTAGAACAATATTGCAAGCAATTTATTATCTCTGTCAATAAAATAAGCAGATGCCAAATGAAGCAAAGGCATGGCAATGATTATTGTCGGATACACATTAGTTGATGAAAGAACGTATGCTATCGGAAAAGTTATAATCATAGAAGTGATTGCCGCAGCATAGGCCTTTTTCTTATCCTTTGTAAGCAGGCTATAGAATATTACAATAACTGCAAAAGGAACTAATACTAACATCATTACTGGCATTTTCTTACCTCCTCTGGTTCTTTAAATAAGTATAAATCTATATTAACATACAATTTTATATTTACATATTAAATATTGGTATATATAAATTTATTTCAGATAGTAATCGCCTATTCAAATTAATGTTATAATTTGAATATAAGAGACCAAAATAGTATATTAAACTTACACAAGCCAATAGAAAGGAAAACTACTATGCATAATAAAAAAAGATTAATTATTGGAATTACTGGATCCAGCGGGATAATATTAGGCATTGAACTTCTACGTGCAATGCAAGTTTATGACGGCTGGGAGACTGAATTAATTGTTTCAGAAAGTGCCCAGATTACTATGGCACTAGAAACAAGCTATAATTATGATGAAGTCAGTAAACTTGCAAGCAGAAGTTATCTTAACTCTGATATCGGCGCTAATATCGCAAGTGGTACCTATCAGACTGATGCCATGGTAATTATCCCTTGTAGTATGAAAACTGTTGCAGGCATAGCCACAGGCTATTCTGACAACCTATTATTAAGAGCTGCTGATGTAATTATTAAAGAGCAAAGAAAACTAATAATTGTACCCCGCGAAGCTCCATTAAGTGTGATACACCTTCGTAATCTTCTGACTTTAGCGGAACTAGGTGCTCGCATAATACCACCCGTCGTCTCCTATTATCATCAGCCGGAAACGATTGCTGAGCATAATCAACAGCTTATTGGCAGAATTTTAGATAATCTAAATCTCGAATACGTGAATTATAAACGCTGGCAAAAATAAAATAGGTGGATAAGCTCCATCTATTTTTGTTCCTCACATTATTTTTTATTATACAATAATCTCTCGTTCGGTATAATAAGCTATACCGATTGCTCCCGGACCAACGTGCGTTCCAATTACCGGCCCAATCGGGATAGTAGCTACCTCTTGATTAATATGCTTCTTAATTTGCGCTGCATATTCAATTGCTTCCTCTTCCACGTTGATATGATGGACTATTGCCTCACCAATACCAAATCTTTCAACATCATTCAGAAAGATTTGAAGCATTGCTTCCATAGCACTTTTTTTCGTGCGAATTTTGCCTAAGACAGCTGTGCTCCCATCAACTACGGTTAAGATTGGCTTTATCTGCAAAAGCGACCCTAAAAGCGCGCTTGCTGTGCCAATTCTACCGCCAATCCGCAGGTATTCAAGTGTGTCAGGGATAAATATAAACTTGCTTCTCGTAAGATTCTTCTTAGTTTCTGCAAGAACTTCTTCTAGCGTACCACCTGCCGCAGCTACCTTTGCCGCAGCTAAAGTAGCAAACCCTAACTGCATGGAATTCGACATCGAATCAATAAGTTTGATTTTCGCTGTCGGGTATTCCTCTAGGATCATTCTTTTTACGAGTTCAGCCGTTGAATAGGTACCACTCATCTTCGAAGAGATAAAGACGCCAACAATTTCATTGCCTGCTTTTATCTCTCTCTCAAAAGCTTGGTAAAAATCAGCAACTGAAGGCTGAGATGAAGTTGGAATCTTCATTGTTTCTGTAAGTTTAGAGTAAAAATCTTGATTGCTGATTTCATCCTCTTTAAAGACCTCATCTTCGAAAACAACACTTAATGAAACTACAGCTATGTCATACTCATCTATAAGTTTTTTCGGGATATATGAAGTGCTATCAGTTACAATCTTGACTGCCATTATTACACCACCCACTATCTATATTCATTTCTGGTTATACATTATGATAACATATTATATATAAAAATAGTAATTATTTGCAACTTTATACCGTTTTATAAAGTCAAACTAGTAAGAACATCTATAAGGGGGATAACTATGATAATTAGTAAACGAAAAAGATGGTATCGCTTTATATTAGTAGTCACGATGATTGCTCTGGTTTTCGCAGTTACTGGTTGCGGCTCCGACTCAGCTGAGGCACCGCAGGATTACTATGACGGCAATAATGAAAGAGGTAATGAAATTGACAGCATTGTGGAGGAGAGTGGTGTTTCTGTTGGTAGTGCACCAGAGTCTCCAGGTTCTAAATCTGACTATGCCAATGAACAGAAGATTATTTATAATGGTAGCATCAATATTGATGTAAACGACATTGGACAGGCAACGACAGATATTGAGCAAATTGTAAAAAAGGCTGGTGGCTTCCTACTAAATTCAACAAAAACAGAAAATGATAGTCGCTTTTATGTTAGTTATCAATTTAAGGTGCCTGTTGATGGTCTTCATTCACTTATGGAAGCAATTGAATCATTGGAGCTTGGTAAAGTGACCTACAACAATATCGATGGCCGTGATGTAACAGAAGAGTACCAGGATATTAGTTCACGTCTGAAAGCCAAAAGAGTGTACGAGGAAAGATTGTTAGATCTTTTTGCACAGGCTGATAAGACGGAAGATCTACTACGTATCGCCAACGACCTTAGTAGGGTTCAAGAAGAAATTGAATCCTTGGAAGGAAGGCAGAATTACCTTGCTTACCACGCAGACAATTCAACGCTAGCCGTTGAGCTATATCAGTATAAGAATCGAGTTGCGCCTACAGCTTCTAGCTGGACAAAAGCAATTGAAGGCTTGAAAATAACTATGCAGAAGATTGGTGAGGGTTTAGTTAATTTCTTTATCTGGCTAGTTTCCTATCTACCAATCCTTATCATTGTTGGAATAGCGGCTGCTACAGCGTGGTTCCTAATTAGTAAAGGACGTAAAAAGAGAAAAGAGCGCTTCAAACAAGTTGAGCAAGAACTCCTAGATATGAATGGCGATAAATAATAACGAAGGATCCTAAATAAAATCGAATTTAAGCAAATAAAAAAGCATAGAGTATATACTCTATGCTTTTTTATTATTTATTTAGTCTAGTAATCAGTCAAGAATTTGAACTCTGAAGAATCCAGGTTGATCATGGTTAATGAATGCGTTTTCCGCTCTGTCATTCCACCACTTTGTCCATGTTGCACGATCTTCATCACTAATTGTTCCAGCAGTTAACTCGGCTTGTAATGCTTCCATTTCATCGCTAGAAGCTGGTTTAACCATACCTAAGTTGTAACCTACTGCTACTTTCTTACCAGTGTCTACTCTTTCAAAAATGTAGTTAACTAATGGGAACATATCTGCTGTTGGCTCATCAGGATAAATCATTTTGTTTCTTCTGTTAGCGTTCTCAGGGAAAGCAGTTCCTGGGAAGCCTGATTCAGGAGCAGCACCTGTTAAATATGTGAATATTTCACCAAAAACTCCAATGTAGTATTGATCTGGTGGTCCAGGCATTGTGATTTTGATATCTCCACGTACAGGTGTCTCATCGCCATAAAGTGCTTCCATAGCCTTTTTAACTAACACCCATGCACCTGCAGTCGCACCGCAAGAGTGTCCTGCAAGTTTAACTACCTCTGAATAGTAATAAGGAATCGGGCCATCTATTTGCCCAATAATTTCTAGAAACGGTTCTTTAAATATTAATGGTTCTGGATCATTAACATAGTCCAGTAGCCAATCTACACCTGCAGCTTTAGCACCTGGTCCAGCTGGTGCAGCTGGTTCTTGAGGACCTGCTGGTTTTTCTGGCTCTTCACCGTTTCCGCAACCTACTAATGTCATTGATGCACCTAAAATAAGAGCTAATAAAATAATTAAAACCTTTTTCTTCAAAATATTAACCTCCCTTTTGATATATATTTGACATCTATATCTTAACACATGTTAACAAAGTTTGAACTTAACCTAAGGCAAACTTCATACATTGTTCACAATTATATAAGATTATTTAGACTCACTCCTATTTAAGTCAATTTAATTTAGCCGAGTCGGAAAACAACTCCTTTGCCACCTTCTGGATAATTCCATTCTATATTGTCGTGTGGACAAGCAATACGGCAAGTTCCACACTCGTGGCACCCCTCGTAACCAACAAACATTCGATCGCCTTCCCATTTGTAAGCCTCTCCTGGGCAAACATATGTGCAGACCTTATTTTCACATTTTGTCAGACAAATGTTTATATCTTTTATCCGAACATGTGATGTATCATCTGCCGCAAAACGCGTTAAATACTGTAATTCCTCAATACTTAACTTCTTCTTTGCTTCCGACATTATTTCACCGCCTTAAATAAACGAAATACATCTCGTCCTGTTTTTATTAAGCCCTGTTCTTTAATCATTACCATGATTTTTTTCTGTTTATCCCACTTAGAAATACCATCAACTGTGAAAAACTCACTTAGTGCCTGCCCAATCATCGGCATATAAACGCCGAAGTAATCAGGATTGTCTCCCATTACAGTCATTGTATCTTTATATTTTTTCAAGTCTTGCCCAACGAAACTTTTCATCAGATTTTCTTTATAGCTAGAAAGAATATTTTCTGAAAAGTCATTTAGCTCGTGAGCCTTAATTGCAGCATCAGCAGCCATTATGCCAGACTGAATTGCTAGATTTGAGCCTTCGCGATGTAAACCATTAACTAGTTGCGCTGCATCACCGCAGATCATTACACCATGTCCAACTAATCTAGGTATGGAGTTATATCCACCCTCTGGAATCATATGCGCTAGATACTCTTTTTCCTCGCCACCTTCAATAATTTTTCGAATTATTGGATGAAGTTTAAATTCTTCAAGCAAGTCATGTGGCCTTTTACCACTTTTATTTAATTCAGAAATCATCGTTCCAACACCAATGCTTATACTCTCCTTATTCGTGTAAATAAAAGATGTTCCAAGCATACCTTGGGTCGATTCACCGAAAACCTCGATAGTCGCACCCTGCCCCTTTTCTAACATAAAACGATCTTCAATCGTCGCAGCAGGCAAGTTAATAATTTGCATTGCAGTTATTGCCATTTCGCTTGGCTTAAAAGGCTTACGGTAACCTAATTGCTTAGCCAGTAATGAGTTAACACCATCAGCAATGATAACTAGGTCAGCATAAAGATTACCATCTGGTCGACCAGTTTTCACACCGATTACTCGATTATCCTCGACAATAACCTCTTCAACCACTGTCTCATTAATTAATAGTGCACCCTGTTCGACTGCCTTATTAGCAAACCATTGGTCAAACTTGGCACGATAAACTGTGTAGTTATTATGTGGTGGTTTATTCCACTCTAAGTCACGATAACCAATTTTAAAATTGTTATTAGCACCTAGTACCCAGTAATTCTGCTCAATTACCGGTCGCTCCCATGGTGCATCATCAATAAATTCAGGCACTAGGTCAGCTATTGGGTAACGATAAAGAACACCGCCCATAACATTTTTGGCGCCTGGATATTCACCGCGTTCAATCAAAGCAACTTTTAGACCCGCCTTAGCCATTCTATAGGCTGCAGCAGATCCGGCTGGACCAGCACCAACAACTATTGCATCAAACTTCTCAGCCATTTGCCTCCACACCATCCTCTACTAGAGTTTTCTTTAATTCCTCGATTAGTTTAGGTACAATTTCGAAAGCATCGCCAACAATTCCATAGGTACAACTTTCGAAAATTTTCGCGTTAGAGTCTTTATTGATTGCGACAACTACTTCAGCATTTTCCATACCAACTACATGCTGTACAGCTCCAGAAATACCGATAGCAAAATAAAGCTTAGGTGCTACTGTTGTCCCAGTCTGCCCAACCTGATGTGTGTGGCTAATCCAACCGGATTCAACTGCATCACGCGATGCACCTACCGCTGCTCCGAGAACCTCAGCTAGCTCGCTAATCATTTTGAAACCCTCTTCATCTTGTAGTCCCTTACCGCCAGCTACAATTATGTCGGCGTCAGCGATTGAAAGTTCATCACTAATCTCTTTTATAAGTTCTATTACTTTAGTCTTTAATTTATTTTCATCAAGAATAACTTTCTCCTCAATAACTTCACCTCTGCGGCCAATTTCGGGTTTTAAAGCCTTCATAACACGCGGACGAACAGATGCCATCTGCGGGCGATGCTTTTTACAAAGAATTGTAGCCATAATATTTCCACCCATTGCAGGACGTGATGCTTCCAGTAATTTAGTTTCTTCATTAATATCTAATCTCGTGCAGTCTGCAGTTAAACCTGTCTCTAATGACGTTGCAACAATACTTGCTAAATCGCGACCAATAATTGTTGCACCGAAAAGAAGGATTTCTGGTTTATATTTTTCTGCCACGAATACCACTGCATGTTGATATGCCTCCGAGCGATATTGTTCATAGACAGGATCATCTACAACATAAACAATATCTGCACCATGTTCAAATAGTGTCCCTGTAAGATGTTTGACATTATTACCAACTAGTATCCCAGAAAGTTTAACATTGAGTTTATCTGCTAATTCTCTTCCTGCACCAAGCAGTTCCAGCGACACATGCTCAACCTCGCCGTCGCTCTGCTCAATATAAACAGATACTCCCTGATATTCTTTTTCTGCCATCCTATTCAGCCTCCTTTGCAAACAGCCCGTGTACATTCGTAAGATTGTCGATAACCTGAGTAACAACCTCGTCAGTTGAGCCTTTCAATATTTCACCAACTGATTGCTTTGGTGGAGCGAAAATCTTGCTAACCACCGTTGGCGAACCCTTAAATCCAAGCTTACCTTTATCAACATCCATATCCTCAGTTGTCCAGACCAGCGGAGTATATCTTGCGGCTTTAATCATATTCGGCAGGGACGAATAGGTTAAATCATTAATCTCACGTTCTACTGTAATTAAACAAGGAAGTGTTGATTGAATAATCTCATGACCACC
>CAZKBI010000010.1:22408-40327 GCA_964551195.1 uncultured Caryophanales bacterium
GCACCTAATTCAACCGCTTTTTTGACAACGTCGGCGGCCATTGGCGGTCCCATAGTAATAACGGTCACTTTTCCACCAGTTTCGTTTCTTAATCTTACTGCTTCTTCTACTGCATGCGCATCAAATGGATTTAAAATAGTCGGTGCACTTCTGCGATCTAGAGCATTGGTTACTGGATCTAGCTTAACTTCACTCGTATCGGGCACCTGTTTAATACAGACCAAGTAATGCATCTCTCACCCTCCCCTATAGTTCTTAAATTTTTTTCTATAAAATCCAATTGAAATTATTATATCATAGAAAGGAAGGCTGAGAAGACCTTCTTAATTTTTCTATACTAACCATCTATTAAATGGCTGATTTCCTCTTTAGTTAAAGAAATTTCAAAGAATAAGTCAAAAAATTCGGCAGTCCGATCGTGGATCAACTGCCTACAGACAAAAACACCACCATCCTGATTCATTGCGCAAGCGGTGCTAGAGCTGGTTGAGTCGTCGATAAAATAGCCGACCTCGGTTATCCAAATACTTATTACCTTGGTAGTCACATCACGATCGATGAAGATGTTAATATTGGCTTTTAGATTTATTTGCTAATATGATATAATGTAGAAAATCATTGTTATAATTTAGAGGGAGGAGATTACAAATGAACTTAAAAGGAACTAAAACTGCAGAGAACTTATTAAAATCTTTTGCAGGAGAATCGCAAGCACGCAATCGTTATACTTTTTACGCGTCAGTAGCTGATAAAGAAGGATATAAGCAGATTCGTAATATTTTTATTGAGACTGCTGACAACGAAAAGGAACACGCTAAAAGATTCTTTAAATTTCTACTTGCAGGTTTTGCGGATGAATTACCAGCAATGATTGAAATGACAGCTACTTATCCAGTTGCTCAAGGAAATACTTACGACAACCTATTAGCTGCTGCGGCAGGTGAAAGAGAAGAGTGGGATGAACTTTATCCAGAGTTTGCAAAAGTTGCAGACGAAGAAGGTTTTCCAGAGATTGCAGAGGTTTTCCGCTATATAGCTGATGCTGAAGTGCGGCACGAGACAAGGTTTAACAAACTAGCTGAAAACATTAAGAATGGTGAAGTCTTCAAAAAATCAGAAAAAGTTTTATGGAAGTGTGGTAACTGCGGTTACATTCATGAAGGTGAAGAGGCTGTAGACGAGTGTCCAGCATGTGCTCATGCTCAAGCTCACTTTGAACTATTTGTTGAAACTTATTAGCACATAATTGGTTTAATATGAAAGAGCTATCTATTCTACTAGATAGCTCTTTTTCTAATCTTTTATTAATCTCGATCAAGGATAATTCTCGCCCAGCTTAGGATCAGCTCTTTTTTGAAAGACTGTTTAATTAGAAGTGGTTTCCTAAAGAAGCCTGGAATCTTATTAAAGTCAAAGGAATCAAAATCAACACTATCAAGTCGCTTGAGAATTTCTTGCGTAAACTCCTTGAAAGTATATGCTCTGAGTCTTTCAACTTCCGCTGCAGCAGCCAATAACTCGATAAATTTTAAAACAACTTCTTTATATGTTGCTTCCCTGTCAAGATTAAATTGTCGTGCAAATGCAGGAATTAATCTTTCAAACAGGTCTCGCCGTGATGAGCCCCCACGAGCTCCAATCTCCTGAGCCATCTCCGAAATCTGACCTTCATCTAAATCCAATAAGCTATCGATAAAATACCTTTCATCCGGAACCTCTGTCAGGTAGTACTTCGAGCCTTCATATTCACCAAATGCCTTAAGTGCATCAAGATAGCCCAACTTTAAATTGTTCTGTGAACGTTTTTCACTAAAATCTAGTGGTGAACCGATGTCATCTGATGGAACAATAGAAATAATATTTGCATCTTTCGCCTTAAAGGGTTGTTTCAGACCGAGTGATTTTAGTGGGACGCTGATAATATCCTTATATCCTAGCTGATAAACCATGTCTAACGGTAAATTATCGTAAAATCCACCATCCAGGAATTTCTTTTCATCACCCTTATCAAATTTAAATAATGGCAGAGAAGAAGAACCTAGCAGATAATCGGCTATCTCACCCTCAGGTATATCCTCAACATAAATTTTTATAGGTTTCCAATCCGTTAAAGATATTGTAACCATGCCAAAAGCCATTGGCGACTCCCTAATTAGTTTCTCATCAACATACTGCCTAATTAAATTATATAAAGGCTCAACATCTAAACCTTTATTACTTAAAGTATTTTTTATATATTCTATATAACGATCCCAGTTTTTAAAATCTAGATTAAAAGAAACTAGTTCATTATAAATTTCAGTATCTCCAGTAAAAATGTGATCAGGGCTCATATTAGACCATACTTCATAGGCTTCTTCAAATTTATCTTGAACAATAAAAGCAGCATTTAAGGCACCCACAGAAGTTCCAGCAACAGCGCCTATATCGATTTCTAATTCACGGAGCGCTTTCCACACACCTACCTGATAACCACCCTTGCCGCCGCCACCTTCTAATACAAGCCCATATGTCTTATCCATTATAAATAATCCACTCCTGTTTAATCTTTAAACCTCGCCTTCGCTTTCTCTATTGCTTCACCAAGGCTTTTGGTTGATTTTTCAATTCCTGCCTTAAGATCTTTCCAGACATCGTCCTTAGTCTCATCAAAATCCTCAAACTTCTCCTTAGCCTCATCTACACGTTTCTTCATAATAGAGACACCCTCATTATACTTCTCTTTCAATTCTTTCCGCCAAGCGTACTCTTCCTCAGAGTAGAGTGCTCCAAGTAACATTATGCTCTCTTCTAACTTTAATTCAAGAGAGATAAGGTCAATTTGATGCTTTGCCTTACTCCTTTCATCCGCTGAATCATAGATTTCTTTTAATACATCTAACTCAGCATTCCATCCATCAACTTGCTTCTCTAACAATGAAATCCGTTCATCCCAAGTAGTCATTAAAAATCACTTCCTTTTTTTTATTTAACTACAATTTAATTATACATTATATTTCCGTGAAAAAATACTTGACAATACATTTTATTTAAAATATTATTGACAAAATAGAATAATTTTTCAATGAGTGAAAATAGTAGGAATTAAATCAACTTTTAGAGAGTCAATCAGAGTGGTGAGAGATTGATAAGAAGATTGATTCTGAATGGATTCATGAGAAGTCAGGTGAAATAATAGTAGCTGCGACCGTACTCCTACGTTACAAGGATAGAATATCGATCATCAAGATCTGTATTTGAAAGAGACAAAACACTAGGTGGTACCGCGGAATAAACTGCCCTAATCGATTGATTAGGCAGTTTTTATTATTTTATAGGGAGAGTTTAAAATGAAGCATTTTTATCCGCCTTGAAATTTATTATCAAAAACGCAGTATAGAAAAATATATATTCATAAAATAAGGAGATGTTTAGCATGTCAACAAATATAAAAGAACTAGAGTTTGGTAGATTCGGGGGTCAATTTGTTCCGCCGCCAGTAATTGCAGCTTTGAAAGAATTAGAGGCCGAAATGGAAAAGGCTCTAAAGGACCCATCATTTAGGGAGGAATATTTATACTATTTAAACGAATATGCTGGTCGTCCAAGTCCACTTTACTATGCTGAGAATATTACTAGAGATTTAGGTGGCGCGAAAATTTATTTCAAACGCGAGGACCTAAACCATACCGGCTCACACAAAATAAACAATACTATCGGCCAGATACTTCTCGCTAAGCGAATGGGCAAAAAGAAAATAATCGCTGAAACGGGAGCTGGTCAACACGGTGTTGCTGCTGCTACTACCGCTGCAATGTTCGACATGGAATGTGATGTTTACCAAGGCGCTGAAGATATTATAAGACAAGAGCTTAATGTTTTTCGTATGGAAATGCTTGGTGCTCGAGTCCATTCGGTTACCGAGGGAATGCAGACACTTGCCGATGCAGTCGATGCTGCAATCACTGCTTGGGTAGAAAATGTTGAAGATACTTTCTATCTAATTGGATCAGTTGTTGGTCCTCACCCCTACCCAACTATTGTCAGGGAATTCCAGAAAATAATTGGTGAAGAAGCAATTGAACAGATTCAAATCAAGGAAGGACGACTACCCGACTATTGTGTAGCTTGTGTTGGTGGTGGCAGTAACGCAATTGGTTTATTCAATGCCTTTCTCCCATATAAAGAGGTTAAGCTAATTGGTGTTGAAGCTGGTGGCAAAGGTATAGATACAAACATGAATGCGGCGGCCTTAACCCTAGGTAAGGAGGGTATACTGCATGGGATGAATACTGTTGCCCTTCTAGATGAGGACGGTAACCCTCAGCCAGTTTATTCTATTTCCGCAGGACTAGACTATCCGGGCGTTGGTCCAGAGCACGCTTACTTGCAGGATATTAATCGTGTCGAGTATGAAACAGCTACTGATGAGGAAGCAGTCAATGCTTTCCTCTATTTATCGAAAAAAGAAGGAATAATACCTGCGATTGAAAGTTCACATGCACTTGCACATATTATAAAACTGGCGCCAACGCTTTCCAAGGACCAAATAATTATTATGAATCTTTCTGGTCGAGGTGATAAGGACGTAGATGCAATTGCTAAATACCTTAAAAACAAATAAACTTTTGTAAATTTTAAATAATATAATTATAGGAATAATGCAAATGTGGTTGGCACCCTTCTTAAAAAAAGACCAACAAGTAAAATAAAAATGACTGGCTATTTCCGAGGCAATTAGGGAATATAACCAGTCATTATTATATTAAATCTTCTACTATTTATCTGTGTCTTCCATATAATAATTAATCTACTCTTAAGGCTTCTACTGGGTTTTTGCCAGCTGCAATTCTGGAAGGTATAAAACCTGCTATTAGCGTAAGCAACATGCTTCCCCCTAGAAGGATTAGTGCATGCAGTGGATTTAATGTTGCAATATTATCAATGCCGACTAGGTCAACAACTAACTTATTGATCGGAATTGATAAAGCATAGGCAAGACCCACACCTAACAATCCGGCCACAAAACCGATGATTAGCGTCTCTGCATTGAAGACACGAGAAATATCTTTTTTGCGCGCACCCACAGCTCGTAGAACGCCAATCTCTTTTGTCCGTTCAATTACTGAGACGTAAGTAATGATAGCGATCATAATTGTTGAAACTAGTAAGGAAATTGCCGCAAAACCGATCAGTACATAGGATATAGTATTGATAAATGTTCCGGTCATCGAAGAAATAATCTCTCCTAGATCTGAATACGCAATCTGGTCCTCCATCTCTTTATCCACATTATATGCATCTAAATATTTTTTAATCTTATCCTTACTGTCAAAATCCTTAGGATAGATTGAGATAGCAACAGGTGAGCTGTCAGCACCTAAAAGTATTAGTTGTTTATTTTTCGCATCCTCGTCTTCGAATTTAATGCCGGTGATTAAGTTACGATCAGCGTTTATTTGCTCTTGCGTAATTTCTGATTCCTGTGCATTTTTACTAACATACTCAGCTAAGGCTGCCGTATAAACTAAACCTGTTTGTAAATTACCGCCAGTACCATCTTCCTTAAGACGCAGAACGCCAGTAATCGTCAGTGGTAAGCTATTGCTATCGTTATAATGCTTTTCATATTGGTCAGTAGTAATTGGTACGTAAATGTCACCTTTCTTCTCATAGTAAAGATCATTAGGGACTACCGTTAGAAGCTGCTTCCCAATAAAATCGGTTAATTCAAAATTATCAGCAGTACTATAGCCTAACTTTTCAAAAAAACTACTATCAATTCGGTTATACTCATCAACAACCAAGAGCAGTTCCTGCTTATTAGCTGGCATTCTACTGCCTTCTCCGATTAACTCATAGATTGAAAGAATAAACTCCTCATTATCAGGTAGTTCCTGCCAGAAATCATTAGTTGACATCCCCATAGCGTCTCCAATATCCGGACCGTCCGCGACATTCTTTGGACCAGCATATAAAACTACCTGATCATCTGCTTTCCCCAATATATTCATGGTCACTCCGTTAATAAAGGAGATACTGTTTACCGCATTTGGTATTTCCTCGGGCATCTGCTCAATATATTCTATATATTCTTCGCTGAATATATTTCTATGCTCAATCAATAAGTCACTCGTATCGTAATTTACAATTATATTTTCTTTAGTGAACTTCCCCTCTTCACTCTCTACATTTTCCAACCTGCCCAGATGGTTATCATCTGTCGCAGTCATCATTACATTCTGTACATTTTGGCTAATGGTTATTGGAAAACTCGCCAAGGTTTCTGATTGCATGGTGCTAAGATATGCACCCAGCCCCGTAGATAGAGCCAGCACAAGTGCAACTCCAATAATACCGATACTGCCTGCAAAAGAGGTAACTAGCGTTCTCCATTTTTTGGAGATTAAGTTACGAAATGATAAACTTAGAGCGGTAAAAATACTCATTGATGTCTTTTTAAGCCCCTTAGATTTCCTTCTTCTACCGGCACCTAGTTCTACTTCCTCGTGCTCTTTAATCGGATTTCCATCTGACATAATCTCACCATCAAGCATTTGAATAATCCTACTTGCATATTGATTAGCCATTTCCTGATTGTGGGTAACCATAATTACTAATTTAGATTTGGAAATTTCTTTTAATATTTCCATAACCTGTACACTAGTCTCACTATCCAATGCACCCGTAGGTTCATCCGCGAGAATGATATCAGGATTATTAACCAAAGCTCGGGCAATTGCTACACGCTGCATCTGTCCACCAGATAGTTGATTTGGTTTTTTCTTCATTTGATCAAGTATACCAACCGATTCTAGGGCAGCCATTGCGCGCTTGCGTCTTTCAGCACGAGAGACTCCTGATAAGGTTAAAGATATTTCTATATTACGCACAACAGTCTGATGTGATATTAAATTATAATTCTGGAAGACAAAACCAATCGAGCGGTTACGATAGGCGTCCCAATCTGAGCTGCTAAAGTTTTTTGTCGACATTCCGTTGATAATTAGATCGCCCTCATCATATTGATCAAGCCCACCAATCACGTTTAAGAGCGTTGTTTTACCACAACCGCTTGGCCCGAGAATCGCGACGAACTCATTTTTGCGAAATTTGAGCGAAACATCCTTAATAGCATGAACTGTCTGATTGCCTACATAATAATTTTTATTTATATGAGAGAGTTTTAATTTAATCATTAGTTAACCAATTCTCCTTCGTAAATAACGTTCTGAAATTATTATTGTACTCCTCAATTGTTCCATTATTCATAATATAATAATCAGCTATTGCAATTGGACCGCCCTTACTCAACTTCTCAATCTCTGCATGGTCTCGTTCTATTGCCTGTTCCGGCGTCAATGGACGTTTCTCACGGTTGACTAATCGATCGTAACGGGTCTGACTATTCGTTACAACAGCGAGTACTTTAAAACGGCTTTGTAAATTTTCTTTTAAATAAAGATATTCTGACCAGGAATATAGACCATCGATAATCACTGGACCCTTTATCGCATACTCCATGATTTCAGGTAGCAGACACTTAGCATAAGCATCCTCACCAAACTCGGCACGAAGTTTCTCACGCACTTTTTTTTCGTTAGTTTCATTATAGGGTAGTTGTCGCCGATCTAACTCTTTTAAGGTAACACTACCAAAGTAGCATTTCGCCCAACCGGCCTTGCTAAACATCTCCGCAAGTACAGTTTTACCTGAACCTGGCATACCAACAATGCCAATTACAATATTTCCTGACATAAAATCACCTGACCTAATATATTAGCCTACCAAAATATAAGAGAGGCCACGCACCTCTCTTATCTTGGTTAGTTTTTAATTATTACCACTTGCCTCTTTGCATGTGTGTTTCCATCTCAGCTTTTGCTCTTTGCTTAATCGTCCAAGCCTCATCGCGTGCCTTTTTAAAGTCTTCAACGCAGGGTGGGTCTAAATTTATTTCAATTCCTTCAGAACATAAATCCGCAATAGTACTAGCGAGCAAAACTAATTCCATATGAATATCGTTAGTGCGATCGGATGCATAGATTTTTTTTGCATCCACATCACTTAATAATGCAAATTTATCCTTGGTTGCACCACATTTCGGACATCTATCCGGCGCATCCAGACCCTCATGAACATAACCACATACACTGCATTTAAAAAGTTTTTTCATTTATGATCCCCCTCTTACTTGTAATTATATTTACATCATATTAAAAAACGTAGTTTTTTACAATCAAAAAAGTGTTTATCATAGACCTCTACTCATAAACAATAAAGCGATTTGGCATATTCTATTTATGAAATGTAGTGTATAATTAATATGTCACAAAAGATAAATGAAAAAGGTGAATATTATGGAGAAAAAGAAAATTGCCTGGATTACTGATAGTACCGCTTTTATTACCGATGAACTAAAAAATAATCCTGATGTTTACGTGCTGCCTTTACAAATAAATTTTGGTGAAGAGTCCTTTGAAGATGGAATAGATTTAAATACAGAACAATTATATGAGAGAATTAATAACGATAAAGAAGTTCCTACCACATCACAGCCTTCAGTCGGAAAATTTGTAGAGCTTTTTGAGGAATTAAAACAAAAATATGAAAAGGCAATTGCTGTTCATATTTCTAGCGAAATTAGTGGCACCATATCAAGCTGTCACACAGCGGCTAAGATTGCAAATTTTGAAGTTGGGATAGTTGACTCCAAAAGTATGTCCTACGCAATCACAACCTTAATCAATAAAGGTATAGAGATGGCTAAAGAAAAGATAGGCTTCGAGAGTATTCGTGCAAAATTACAAGAGGAAACTCAAAATTCTGAAAATTATATCCTCTTGGGTAGTTTAGAGCAATTTTATAAGGGTGGTAGAATGTCGGGAACACAGTACTTGCTGGGTACAGTTCTGAAAATAAAACCGATAATTCAAATAAATAGTGAGGGTAAGTTTCTTGTTTTTGAAAAAGTAAGATCAGAGGCAAGAGCAATTCGTCGAATGGTCGAACTTTTCCAGAATTCATACGAAAATAATAAAATTAATCAACTTCAGATTATGCATGGAAATATCTATGATAAAGCGATTGAATTTAAGGAGGAAATCCTTAAAAAAATTCCAAATATTAATATTTTTATCGGTGAGATCAGTTCAACAATTGCAGTACACGCAGGTGAAGGAACTTTGGCCCTAATCTGGCACAAAGAGAAATAAGTTCTTCTAATAAAATAATATATTCATTAAAGAAAGCCAATGATAATTCTTCGAATTTATCATTGGCTTTTAAGTTGTCTAAAGAGGTAAATTTAGATTTGCATCTAATTTATTTTAATAGAAAAACAAAGTAAAAAAAGCAACTCCTATTCCGATCAACATACCAATAAATACCTCAAAGGGCTTGTGTCCTAAAATCTCCTTAAGTGGCGATTCCAGAAATTCTTCTGGCGATGCAGCGCGATATTTAATCTTTTCAATTAGAAGCAGAAAATCCTCAATCATAATATTTAGTAGCTGAGCATGTTTAGATGCTTGATACCTGATCCCCGTCGCATCCCACATCGTAATCAGGGTAAAGACTAAAGCTATTGCAAAGTAAGGTGATGCAAGACCATATTGAATACCTAAGGCTGTAGTAAGAGCAGCCGTAAATGATGAATGCGAACTAGGCATCCCGCCGTTACTGAAGATAATCAAAGGTTCAACGCGTCCGTTAATTAAGTAATTTAAGGGAAACTTTAATAATTGCGTGAAAATTACTGCCCAAAATGCTGCCATAAGTGGATAATTGAAGAATATTTCCATAATTTATACCCCTCACTTTATTAAATAAAGATTTGATAAAGCAACACTATTACTCCAACGGTTACACAATAATATGTAAAATATTTCAATTTCCCGCGATTAATTACTCCAATAAACCACTTCAATGTTATTACCGCTGAAACTAAGGCCACAACAAAAGCTATGCTATAATTAAAAATATTTGCACTATTTATTTGCTCAATCAATTCGCCTATTTTTAAGAGAATTGTACCTAAACTGACCGGTATAGCAAGAAAAAATGCATATCGAATTGCTAAGCCTCTTTCTAAATTTCTCGATAACGCACCAAAAATCGTTGCCCCCGATCTACTAATACCAGGAACTAAGGCAACTGCTTGTAATAGACCAACCCAAACTGCATCGCCAAAATTTAAGCGGGTGCGAACTCCCTCAAACTTAGATACAGCATATAAGGCAATCCCTGTGATAATGAGGGCAATAGCCACTGTTGTTACAGATTTTAATGCCGTTTCTATATAATCACCAAATAATAATCCAATGATTGCAACGGGAATACTCCCTAATATAATGTATAAACCAAACCAAAATTGCGTGCGATTCTCATCTATCCGAGCATTTTTAGAAAATATAAAGCTAAAAAAACCTTTAACAAGTTCCCATAAGTCTCTCCAAAAAACAATAAGCAGCGCTAAAAATGTCGCGAAATTTAAAAATATTTCAAAAACAAGACCTGGTTGATTAATATCAAAAAACTCTTGAAATAGAATAAGGTGTCCACTACTGCTAATAGGAATCCACTCCGTTATCCCCTGCACGAGTCCTAAAAAAATATATTGTAATAACTCCATTGAGTGTTATCCCCTTTAAAAATTAAACCCCTATAATATAGGAGCTTATAATATAAATAAAGAAAGTAAGCCTATAAGCCGAGTTCTGTTCTTCCGTGGTATAACGCACATTTGCTTCCACATTGAAGCGATAATCATCTATCTAGGCTATCTATTACTAGGCAGCTCAAGCGACCAACCCGAATGCAGAGCGAGCAACTCCAAACGCATTCCTATGAGGTCTTGCACCAGATGGGGTTTACCAACAAGTAAGTCACCATACTTGTTCGTGGTCTCTTACACCACGGTTTCACCATTACCTGCGCCCTAGGGCGCATAGGCTGTCTATTTCTGTGGCACTATCCTTCAGATCACTCTGACTGGACGTTATCCAGCATCCTGCTCTCTGGTGCTCGGACTTTCCTCTCGTGGTTACTTTCGTTCTCCACCAGCGATTACCCAGCTTACTTTCAATATTTGATTAGAAACACCCTTAATACTTTACCATTTATAAGGTCGAAATGCAATAAAACTAGCTTCCTATACGACCTATAATCTGCTTAATTCCACTATACTCCTTAGTCGCAGCCCTAAGTAGTTGTAACTTTTTAATACTAAATGGTAAGTTTTTTAACTTTTTAATTACCTTTTCTTGTTTTTTGAGTTCTAATTCCCACTTTTCTAGCAGTGGCAGGCTTTTTTTTAAAAGATTTATTGGCCCAACTCGATATTCAGTATTAGAAAGTGCACGATTACTTCGGTCACTCTTTTCCGCAATAATTATTTCATAATAATGTTTTTTTTCTTTTATAATCTCTTCATCAATTATCTTCCACTGGTTAGCATAAAGCCACTTGCGCACAAAAATCTCTCCCGTATTTGGTTGAAGAATTAATCGTTGCACTGATTGCAGTTTATCCTTTCCATTTTCTAGAATTGCTGCCATCAACGTACCACCCATCCCAGCAATTATTACGATATCGACTGGCTCTTCAATTACCGCAAGGCCGTCACCTAGTCGCACCTTTATTTGGTCCTTTAGATTAAATTCCTCAACTTGTCTTTTCGTTGAATTAAAAGGGCCTGGCTTAACTTCTCCTGCAACCGCCATCCTCGCTATTCCTTCTAAAACAAGGTGACTAACCAACAGACCGTGATCAGAACCGATATCCGCAATCCGACTACCTACTGGAACAAAATCCGCAAGTCTTTGCAATCGTTTAGATAATTTTACCCGCGTCATAGCCCTCACACCCTAATAAAAATAATAACCTGCATTGCTGCAGGTCTAATCCAAAAAGTCTTTTAATCTTTTGCTACGGCTCGGATGACGTAATTTACGCAAAGCCTTTGCTTCAATCTGTCTAATTCGTTCACGGGTAACGCCAAATACCTTACCAACCTCTTCGAGTGTTCTTGTTCGACCATCATCTAGCCCAAAGCGTAGTCTCAACACATGCTCTTCACGTTCAGTCAATGTTTCTAAAACATCCTCAAGCTCTTCCTTTAGCAATTCATAAGCAGCCATATCAGCTGGTGCTGGTGCGTCATGGTCTTCAATAAAATCACCTAGGTGCGAATCATCCTCTTCACCGATTGGTGTTTCTAAGGAGACTGGCTCTTGTGCAATTTTCTGTATCTCGCGTACCTTTTCCGCTGTCATATCCATTTCTGCCGCAATTTCTTCTGGAGTCGGTTCTCTGCCTAAATCTTGTAGCAATTGACGAGATACTCGAATCAGTTTATTAATTGTCTCAACCATATGAACTGGTATCCGGATTGTCCTTGCCTGGTCGGCAATCGCTCGTGTAATTGCTTGGCGAATCCACCATGTAGCATAAGTAGAAAATTTATAACCTTTTGTATAATCAAATTTCTCAACAGCTTTTATTAATCCCAGATTTCCTTCTTGTATCAAATCCAGGAAAAGCATTCCGCGACCTACATAACGCTTAGCAATACTAACTACTAATCGCAGATTAGCCTCTGCTAACTCACGCTTAGCGCTATCATCACCAGCTTCTATTCTTTTTGCCAGTTCAACTTCCTCATGCGCTTTAAGTAGTGGAACCCGCCCAATTTCTTTTAAATACATCCTGACTGGGTCATTAATTTTCACACCAGAAATACTCTTTGTTTCTACCTCTTCTTCATTTAAGCTTTCATCGCCTTCTCGTCCATAGAGTGCTTCCCGCTCTTCGTCAGTATCCGCAACAACATCAATTCCCTGTTCTAATAAACTATCAAAAAATTCATCCATCTGTTGCGTTTCTTGTTCAAAGGGTGATAATCTGTCGATAATCTCTTTATAGGAAATGTTGCCACTTTTTTTACTCTTCTCGATAATCTCTTCTTTTACTTGTTCCAGTGTTAAATCTGGCTCTTGATTTTTCCCATTTGTCCTTGTCACCTTAAAACCCCCTATTCGCAATTGCTATTAAATGTTCTTCTTATTTCGTAATTCAATAATCTCTTGACCTATTCTTATTGACTCCTCGATCTCATAATTACGTTCCGCTCTTAGTTGTTCCGATCTTTTCTTATCTATTTCCTGTTGAATTGCATAGTTTTTAGTCTTTCTAATATAATCATTTAGTTCATGCTCTGTGATATTTTCGTTGATATCGCTCATTGCAATCCTTGCTGCTCTTTTTCTTAAACTTTCATCCTCAATAAAGGCAATGAAACGGTCGACCTCAGCAGTATAACCCTGATCATAATAATCATATAATTCTTTGGCAATTGCAGCAAAGTCCTCAACGTGAAAGTCATCACCAATTTCTGTCTTTATTCGCTTACTTATCTCAGTGCTATTCATCATCAAATAAATCAAATTGTTCTCAGCGTTATAGTATCCTGGGTAAAGCACTTCTTGCTTGCCTACTGGAGCAATCCCATGCTTTTCAACACTAGCCAATGTATTACGTTGCCCTCTCCATCTTTTCTCATTTAATCGGCGTAAATCCTGTTTAAGAGAATCAAGCGAAACCATGAATTCAGTAGCCAACTCAGTAAGGTAGTGTTCCTGCTCAACAGCATGTCCTAGCTCAGCAATTATTTCCAATGCATTTTTAAGATAGTCGAGCCTACCACTCTCATTTTTTAAATTATATGCTCCTCTTGCTTGAGAGAGCCTAAAAGAGGTGGAGGTGATTGCCTGTCCAATAACATTATTGCTAAAACTATCTGCACCGTGTTCTCTTATATAATCATCAGGATCTTGCCCTGTTGGCAATGCCGCAATCATAATCTTTAGCCCATTTTTAGTCAACACTTCAATTGCACGAAGAGTGGCTAGGTTACCAGCTTTATCAGAATCATAACAGATGTAGACCTCATCGGCAAAACGTTTCAACAGTAAGGCTTGCTGATCAGTCAGTGCTGTCCCTAGTGAGGCAACTCCATAATCAATCCCCGCCTGCCATGCTGTAATTGTATCAACATATCCTTCGAATAATATTGCCCTATTCCTTTTTCTAATTGCTTTTTTTGCTAATTGTAAGTTATAAAGTAACTTGCTTTTGTTAAAAATTCTGCTTTCCGGGCTATTCAAGTACTTGGGCTCTCCATCACCTAGTATCCTGCCGCCAAAAGCGATAATCCGTCCCTGTGCATCGCTAATCGGAAAAATAATGCGATCACGAAAACGGTCATAAATTCTTCCTTGTTCACTGCGCAAGACTAAACCCGCATCTAACATTAAATCCATCGCAAAACCACGCTTATCAAGAAAGCCACTTAGGGTTTCATAGGAATTTGGTGCATATCCTAATTGAAAGGTTACAATCTCTGCTCTGGTAAAACCCCTATTTTCTAGATAAGTCAATGCTTCCTTGCCCTGCTTAGTCTCTGTTAAAATGTAATGATATAGTTTGCTCGCTAACTCATAACCCTCACGCATTTTTACGCGTTCAGGGTCCTCTGCCACGGTTGTACCTTTGCCGGCAATTTCCGGCAGTTGTACACCAGATTCATCAGCTAAATATTGAATGGCCTCTAGAAAATCATAGCCCTCAATATTCATTACAAAATTAATCACATTACCCCCAGCACCACAGCCAAAGCAATAATAAATTTGCTTATCTGGTGCTACTGAAAAAGAGGGCGTTTTTTCTGAATGAAAAGGACAAAGGCCGAAAAAATTTCTGCCACTCTTCTTTAATTTCACATGTTGACCAACTATATCAACAATATCTAAACGCTCCCGAATCTCATCAATTAAATTATCGGGTATCAGTTTGTTTGTCATATGATCCTTTCTTCCTAACTTAATAACATGGCCAGAATACTATAAGCCCGAAAGCTTAATATTATTATATTATAGCATTTTCCACTACCACTATTCTATAATATTTATCACTTATATTTATAGACGTATGATAAAGTTATAAGTTACTACATCTTACTCAGAATCTTTATTTACCACTTGTCTTCCTCGATGCCTATTCTGCCTACGAGGAGTGCTATCTCCACGGCAACCTAGCCTGCAATTAGATTCTAGATCTCCACACAAAAGATATTCCCCGCCCTCAATCTGCAGTGTTCTTCCATCGACCAAAGATTTGGAGATTTTCTGCCGAGCAAGAGCGTAAATGCCCTGCACCGTAGTTCTAGCCACATTCATCTGTAGTGATGCTTCCTCCTGCGTAAAACCCTCATAATCAATCAAACGAATACTTTCATACTCGTCAACCGTCATAATTATTGCAGGTAATTTACCACTTGAACGTCCTAGCGGTCCAAATCGATTAACGTCAGGCAAACCACAGACTCGTCGGTGTTTTCTAGGTCGTGCCATCTCTTCACCCCTCTATTGATAGAAATAACCAGAGTCTCCTCCGGTTATTTATTTACTATATTATACTTCATATAACACTATTAATACCTCATGTAACACTATTACAATTATAGCATATTTTTGACATTTGTCCATAACTGTCTCGCTCAATTGTTTCAATACTAAAACCAGGCATAGTTACTGCCTGGTAGGCTGCGTAAATACCAACTTATTTAACCTTTTTTAACAAACTCAGATTTAAGCTTCATCGCACCAAAGCCATCAATCTTACAATCAATATCGTGTCCATCACTTGCTGCGTAAATTAGTCTTATATTTTTAACCTTAGTCCCTTGTTTAACTGGCTGCGAGCTTCCTTTGACTGGTAAATCCTTTATTACAACAACTGAATCCCCATCCTGCAAAATATTCCCGTTCGCATCTTTTATCTGTTCCTCAATAATTACTTCTACAGCAGCAGGATCCCACTCATGCGCACAGATCGAGCAAATAATTAAACCGCGATCCTCATAAGTATATTCTGAAGCGCAACTCGGACAGACTGAAATATCTGGCATCGACTACACCCCCTAAAATTATATTTATCTACATTATCATACCATAACTTCTCAGGCTGATTATTACATCATTAATAGAAGACTTAAAGCCATAACTGCCATCCCTGCAATCAGACCAGTGATTGCTAAGTACCCATCGCCGTTCTCTCGAGCTGCAGGCAGAAGTAAATCTATGCTAATATAAACCATAATTCCCGCCACAAATGCAAAAACTAAACCGAATAGTGTGTCATTCATAAATTGGTATAAGAATAAAAAGGTAACCAATGCGCCTAAAGGTTCAGTGAGACCTGAAAGTAGTGAGTAATTAAAAGCTTTCTTCTTATTACCAGTTGCATGATAAATTGGAACTGCCACTGCTATTCCCTCAGGAATATTGTGAATTGCAATCGCTATCGCAACTGAAACCCCTAGCACAGGATCGACAATTGCTGCCATAAAAGTTGCTATTCCTTCAGGAAAATTATGAATTGCAATTGCAAAAGCAGTAAAAACTCCAGTGCGCATCAGCTTCGATTTATTCGCAGAATTTTTGCCATCCAGCTCGTCAACAGTATGCATTTCATGAAGTTTACCAGCCTCTGGTATTAATTTTTCGATAAGTGCAATAAGTATTATTCCTACAAAAAAGCCACCCACAGCAGCCCAGGCACCTGGTTTCGCACCAAGCGACTCCCCAAGAATCTCATTAGCCTCCACAAGAATTTCAACAAAAGCAAGATAAATCATCACGCCAGCAGAAAAGCCTAGGGCAAGCGAGAGAAACCTTGTATTTGTCTGTTTCGTAAATATAGCAAGTAACCCGCCAACCCCCGTCGATAAACCAGCAAAGAGGGTTACTGCAAAAGCAAATATTATCGTTGAAGTTCCAACATCCATAGTAGTAATACTCCATTCTTCTTTTTTAGATAATAGCATTATAGCACATAATTTTCTGTTCAATACATATAGAAAAAGGGCTAGTTAGTAAACTAACCCTTTTACAATAATTGATCTTATTTCTTATCTTTTTTAAAGCACAAGAACCAATCTAGGCAGTAAGTATCTTTGGCTTGGCTTGCCATTCTTTCTTTAGCAGCACCGCAGCTACCAGGTGCTGGGATAATTGTATCATCACCAGGACGCCAATCAGCTGGCGTAGCAACGCTATCTTTGTCAGCCTTCTGTAAAGCCTGAATAATTCTTTTTATTTCATCAAAATTGCGGCCCATAGAAAGTGGATAGTAGAGAATTGTACGGATAATTCCTTTAGGATCTACTACAAATACCGCACGAACAGCTTGGGTGTTTGATTGACCTGGTTGAATCATCCCATACTTATTAGCCACATCCATCTTAATATCTTCAATTAACGGGAAGTTTACTTCAATATCCTTGTACTCTTTCCACTCGATCTCTTTAATCTTTCTTAACCAAGCGATATGTGCAAACAATGAGTCAACTGATAGACCAACAAGCTCGGTGTTTAATTCTCTGAAGTCGTCTTCCATTGCAGCAAAAGTCATAAACTCCGTAGTACAAACCGGTGTGAAGTCTGCTGGATGTGAGAATAGGATAACCCATTTTCCCTTGTAATCTGCTGGAAAATTAATATCTCCTTGCGTTGTTACAGCTCTAAAACTTGGTGCAGGTTCGCCAATTAATGGCATAGCGTGGTACGTTTTAACTTCTTCCATTTTTATAGCCTCCTCCATTATTTTATATATTTTAGGCAATCTCTACAGACACCTTTAAAATAAACATCCTTATTTTTAACAACAAAGCCATCAAGCTCATTATTCACACAATCTCCTAAGGCAATTTCAAAGTCATACAGTTTTTCACATTTCTCGCATTTGAAGTGACCATGTTCCTTAGTTCTTAAATCATATTGTGCCTCATTATCATCATAAGTAAATTGTGTTATTAAATCCGACTCTTTAAATAAACTTAGGGAATTGTAAATGGTAGTTTTCGATAAAGTTGGTAGTTCA
>CAZKBI010000011.1:0-39539 GCA_964551195.1 uncultured Caryophanales bacterium
GAATGGGTCCTATACAATGAGGCTCAGTGAAGCCCGTCAGGTCCGGAAGGAAGCAGCGGTAAACAGATGTTCACATGTGTTGTAGGTAAACCTGTTCTGAGTTAACTACAGTAGTACGCTTGGGTAGGGTGATCAATATTAGGTGCACGGCTTAAATTAAGCACGATAAGATCTGCCAGTGGGTAGGTCTTTTTCTTTTGTAAAGGGAGCACAAAAACGGTATAATAAGAGCAAATATATGAACGAGGTGTATCGGATGGCCTATTTAGCCCTGTACCGAGCTTGGCGCCCACAAAAGTTCGCCGAAGTGATCGGACAAGAGCATATAACGCGAACATTAACTAACTCACTAGAACAGCGTCGCTTCTCGCATGCCTATCTTTTTGCTGGGCCGCGTGGGAGTGGTAAAACCAGCGTTGCTAAAATTATGGGAAAAGCGGTTAACTGTCAACATAGAGTAGGTGGAGAGCCTTGTAATGAGTGTGATAGCTGTATCGCAATTACTAAAGGTAGTCTACTTGACGTAATTGAGATCGATGCTGCTTCTAACCGTGGTGTTGACGAGATTCGCGAGCTACGCGAAAACGTCAAATTTACACCAACTGAGGTGCAATATAAAGTCTATATTATTGATGAGGTACACATGCTGACGACAGAGGCCTTCAATGCCTTGTTGAAGACTTTGGAGGAGCCGCCAGAGCATGTCATTTTTATCTTGGCAACGACGGAAGCACATCGGCTGCCACTAACGATTATATCCAGATGTCAGCGTTTTGATTTTAAACGAATTCCGGCCCAGGAAATGATGGGACGTTTGCAGGAAATTACAGATTCAGAGGGTTACAAAGTTGAATTAGAAGCACTACAATTGGTTGCACGTTACTCTGAGGGAGCGATGAGGGATGCACTGGGCTTGCTTGATCAGGCTTTTGCAATGATGGCTGCGAGTAAGCGGGTGACGAGTGACGATATTCTATCCCTAACTGGACGTGTCTCAACGAGCGAATTTAGAGAGATTACCAAGCAAATCCGTGCTGGGCAGACTGACCAGGTATTGAACCTGGTTAACCAGCTACTAAATCAGGGTAAGGAACCACAGCGAATTCTCGAAGACATGATTTTCTATTATCGTGATCTACTACTTTGTAGAACAGCACCGGGACTTGAGGAGATACAAGCTAAATTGATAGCTGATAAGGAATTAAAAGCAGTCGCTAATAGCTATAATGATGAACAAATTTATTTCATTATAGAAACATTAAATAAATATTTGAGCGAGCTACGATTTACAACTCAGAATCGAATACTTCTTGAACTTGCCTTAATTCGTGCGGCGAGGATGTTTGTTAAGCAAGAGAAGAGCGCGGCAGTGCAAGTGGAAGCTGTCATGGAGGCTGCACCAGTTATACAAGTGGAAGCTGTAGAGGAGATTGAGTCAGCAGTTGATAAACCGAAACCAGTCGCAGCCAGCAAGCCAGAGGAGCCGCCAGTTCAGAAGCCACTGCGGATCGAGAATGGCGAGGGCACAATCCCTGACAACATGGAAATTGGCACCTATGAAAGACTTTGTGAGTTTGCTAACGCAGACGATGAAGCAGAATGTGAGCGTATTAAAGATGAATGGGCGGCAGTCTTAGAAACTCTTAGGCAACGCAAAATCAATGTCCACGCATGGTTCGTTGATGGGGAGCCTGTCTGCGTCACAGATGATTGCATTGTTGTTGCTTTCAAAAGTTTAATGCACCGCGATACGTCCAATAAACCAGAAAATTTAGAACTGATTGAAGAGGTTGTTGAACAGAACCTTGGCTCTGCTTACAAAATAGTCAATGTGATGCAGAGAGATTGGCAACAGATTGTCATGCCACAACAGGAGCCAAGTGAATCGCAAGAAAAATCGACTGATGAGTTGGTAGCAGATACTATTTCGCTTTTTGGCGAAGAAGTGTTAGAAATCAAAGGGGGAAATTAAATTGAAAAATATGAATCAGATGATGAAACAGGTACAGAAGATGCAAGCAGAAATGGCGCGCGCGCAAGAAGAACTTAAGGAAAGAACACTTGAAGCTAGCGTCGGAGGTGGAGTAGTTAAAGTTGTCGCCAATGGTCATAGAGAAATTGAGAGCATAACCATTAATCCTGAGGTTGTTGACCCGGATGATGTTGAAATGCTTGAGGATTTAATATTAACTGCGATCAATGATGTGCTTGCGCAGGTTGATGAACTAAGCACTGAAGAGATGAGCAAATATACCGGTGGTCTTAATCTACCTGGTATGTTTTAGAAAGGAAGAGTAATGTCATACCAATATCCAGCACCATTAGCTAAACTAATTGAGGGTCTTTCGAAGCTTCCTGGAATTGGGCAGAAAACTGCTCAACGTCTTGCTTTCTTTATTCTCAAAATGGATCAGCGTGATGTAGACGAACTGGCAGAGGCTTTACAGGCTGTTAACACGGAGCTGAGTTACTGCTCAACCTGCTATAATATAACGGCTAACGATCCTTGCCATATATGTAGCGAATCTAACCGCGATCAGTCTGTTATCTGCGTTGTACAGGAACCGCGTGATGTAATCGCGCTGGAGCGGACTCGCGAATTTTATGGACTTTATCACGTGCTAAACGGAGCCATGTCGCCGATGGAAGGTATCGGACCGGATCGCCTGCGGATACGTGAATTGCTTTTGCGATTGAACGATGAAACAGTTCAGGAGATAATCCTTGCGACCAACCCGAATGTTGAAGGTGAGGCAACGGCTTTGTATATTTCCAAACTAATAAAACCAACAGGAATCAGGGTGACGCGAATTGCCCACGGACTGCCCGTTGGCGGCGATCTGGAATATGCTGATGAGATCACGATTAGTAAGGCTTTAGCGGGCCGAGTTGAATTATAGAGGGCGAGTTGAAATGAAAATTAAGGCACCACTTTATGAAAGATTAGTCGCTCATCATGAGCAGTCGCGTGCTGCATTTCATATTCCTGGGCACAAAAGCGGTCGGAGTTTTAATCCGCGCGGTGTAGAGTTTTATAAAGAGATGTTAAAGCTTGACTTGACTGAGTTGCCAGGACTAGATGATCTGCACCAGCCAAGCGGGGTTATTCGTGAGGCAGAGTTGCTTGCGGCAGAGCTATTTCATGCTGAGCAGACTTTTTTTCTTGTTAACGGAACAACTGCAGGAAATTTAGCGATGGTGCTTGCTACCTGTAATGCTGGGGAGAAATTGATTGTTGAGCGTAATGTCCACAAATCTGTTATCAATGGCTTGTTACTGGCTCGAGCTATGCCTGTTTTTGTTGCTTCGGAAATTAATAAGGAGCTGGGAGTTGCTACTGGAATCTCGCTTGCGGCCTTGAGTGAGGCGCTTGCGGCCAACCCTGATGCCAAAGGAGTTCTAATTACCACTCCTAACTATTATGGGATGACCAGCGATGTGGCTGAGATTAGCGCGCTTGTTCATCAGTACGGTATTCCACTGCTGGTTGATGAGGCACATGGCGCACACTATGGTTTTCATCCAGATTTCCCACAATCAGCAATACAGCAAGGAGCAGACGCTGCAGTACAATCCACCCACAAAATGCTAAATGCAATGGGTATGGGATCCATGCTGCATCTTGGTAGCGAGTTAGTTGATCCCGACCGGATTAGCTTTTATCTAGCGATGTTAGAGAGCTCTAGTCCTTCTTATCCGATCATGGCTTCTCTTGATTTAACACGTGCTTGGATTGCGGAAGAGGGTGAGGGGCTGTGGACCGATGTGTTACGAGAATTAACAGTTTTTCACGAACAGTTAGTGGGCCGACTGCAGCATATTGAGTTGATAGGCCCTGAAGTGAACTCGTCTGATGATAGTTCAAGCGCAGCAGAGAGAAATCCTGAATCGATAAGGCAACAATTGCTTACTGACGGGCTCAAACTAGATCCCTTGAAGTTAACGATACATATTAAGGAAGGTACAATCCGTAATGGCGGGGAAAGCTTATTCACGGGTGGCGACCTAAGCAAGTTGCTAGAAGGGCTCCAGATTTACACAGAGCTAGCCGACTTGCGAAATGTTCTTTGCGTCTTTTCTGCGGGAACCACAAGAGAGGAATTAACATTGCTGGCGGAAACGTTGCTTGAGATCGATAAGCAACTCATGACAGGGGCAGGTGAGGGTAAGAAACTGCCAACTTTTTTCGGGAGCGCAGTAAGCCAAACAGAGGCGGCTGACCTAACAAATATCCTGGCAAGAAAGCAAGAATCAGTACTTTTAACGGAAGCCAAAAATAGAGTTGCCGCAGCGATGATCATACCTTATCCACCAGGCGTTCCTGTGATACAATTAGGTGAGAGATTCTCAAGCGAAATGATTGGATATTTAGAGCAGCTCTTGCAGGCTGGTATCAGCATCCATGGTGTTAATCAAGCAGCTGGCATAGCTCAGGTTAGAGTGCTAGTATAGAGCGCAAGTATAGAGCGCATATATAAAGTGCTTGCAGAAAAATATTGAAAGCGAACATAAACACAAGAAATAGGGGGAACGCATGTGAGTGGAATATTTATAACTTTTGAGGGCCCGGATGGTTCCGGTAAATCAACACAACTACAACTAGCGGCCGACCACCTCCGCACAAAAGGTTACAAGGTTACAACTACGCGCGATCCAGGTGGAACAGCGATTGGTGACCAGATAAGGCAGATTCTATTGCGGCCCGAGAACACTGAGCTGGTTAGCCAGACCGAGGTGCTACTTTATGCAGCTTCGCGTGCACAACTTGTACATGAGATAATTATCCCTGCACTTAATAGGGGGGAGATAGTACTATGTGACCGTTTCATTGATGCTAGTATCGCCTATCAGGCCTACGGCAATCGTATTCCCCAACACATTATCGAAGATATCAATCACTACTCTAGCTCAGGACTTGAGCCGGCGCGAACCTATCTATTTATAGTGACGCCAGAGAAAGGACGAGAGCGTGTTCTAGGTCGTAACCACCAAGAGTTTATGAAGAACCTAGACCGTATTGAGCAGAAGGGAATCGAGTATCATCAATTGGTGCTTGATGGCTTTGAGCATTTGGCGGATACAGAAGGAGAGAGAATTATACGTATTAACGGCGAGCAGTCGTTAGAAGAAATTGCAGAGATTGTAGAGCGAGACATAGATCAGTTTCTGGCTAAAGTTTACGATACAATTTAGCACTATGGTGCTAGTTAGAGATAACATTTCAGATCGGGGTGATTTGTATGAAACTTATAGTTGCGGTAGTTCAAGACAAGGATAGTAATAGGCTGAGTGCAGCATTGTCAGAGCACGATGTCCGTGTAACTAAGCTGGCAAGTACAGGCGGCTTTCTGCGGACAGGTAACACCACCTTTCTGATTGGTGTGACAGATGAAGAAGTTAAGGGGACTTTGAAGCTTATTAAAGAGAATTGTATGCGACGTTCGCATACAGTTTCGCCAATCTCCTCCTTTAGCGGAAGTGCAGATGCCTATCTTTCCTACCCAGTAGAGGTTATGGTGGGGGGCGCCAAGGTTTTTGTTCTGCCAATAGAGAGCGTTCATAATTATTAAACCACTTGGCGACAGAAAGTAATAAGAATCGAGGACATAGGCAGATGGCTCTAGAGGCGATTGAAGGACAGCAGCAGATTGTTGAGCAGCTGCAACAGTTAATTAGGTTGCAGAGAGTTTCGCATGCCTATATTTTTGCCGGACCTCGCGGAGTTGGCAAATCGAAGATGGCACTACAATTTGCGATGGCGCTTAATTGCCAAGACGAGGGGCTAGCTGAACAAGGAGAAGCGTGCGGTAAATGTAGCAATTGCATCCGCATAAGCAGCGGCAATCATCCAGATGTACTCTGGATAGCCCCTGATGGCAAGTCGATCAAAATTGACCAGATTAGGCAGACGCAGAAAGATATTGGCTTTAAAGCCGTAGATGCACGTTACAAACTTTTTATCATTGAGCAGGCGGAAGCGCTGACCCCACAGGCGGCGAATAGTATGTTAAGGATGCTGGAAGAGCCGATTAACAACATCGTCTCGATTTTGTTGATAGAGAATTATCAGCAGTTATTGCCAACAATTCGATCGCGTGCACAACTGTTCAGCTTTCAACCACAGGAACCTTTTGCTATGTTAGAGGCAAGTGTTGATAATGGTAGTGAACTGATTGTCATGCTTAAAAGTGTAGTGGTAGAATGGACAGAGGAAATAGTTTCACGTAAGTATGCTGCGATTCACCGCGTAGGCAAGCAGCTAACCAAAGAACCGGCAATTAAAGATAATATCCAACTTCTTCTCGATATGCTATTATTATGGTATCGTGATTTATTAGATGTTAAACTAGGCAGATTAGAGAGTGCAGAATACACTGGTCTTAACTATAAAGAACAGGTTGATGTACTGAAAAGACAAGCGCTTCAATTGACCGAAGAGAATCTATTAATTCATTTAGAAAGAATATTAGAAATGAAGAAGCGACTAGATTCTAATACTAATCTTCAGTTAGTTCTGGAGCAGATAATCTTTTCGCATTGGGAGGGAATATAACACGTGCAGAGAGTAGTAGGTGTTCGCTTTAAAGAAGCGGGTAAGATATATTATTTCGACCCAGGTAAGTATAAGCTGGGTAAGGACCAACATGTCATCGTCGAGACCGCCCGTGGTGTCGAATATGGTGAGATTGTGGTTGGTGAAAAAGAGATTAAGAAAAGTGAACTTGTAGCGCCGCTTAAGAAAGTAATGCGCATAGCTAACTCGCAGGACGCTGAAACTGTGAGGAAAAATCAGGAGGATACTATAGAGACCTTCCGAATTTGTGCGGAAAAAATTGTTGAGCATAAGCTAGAGATGAATCTGGTTGATGTGGAGTATACTTTTGACCGCAACAAAATCATATTCTATTTTACAGCCGAGGGGCGGATCGATTTCCGCGAGCTAGTTAAGGACCTAGCTTCAATTTTTCGCACACGGATCGAACTAAGACAGATTGGAGTTCGAGATGAGGCAAAGCTGATTGGCGGGGTTGGCCAGTGTGGGCGCGAGCTATGTTGTGCTACCTTCCTTGGCGAATTTGAGCCAGTCTCAATTAAGATGGCAAAGGAACAGAATTTATCACTTAATCCAATTAAGATTAGCGGGCTCTGCTCGCGTTTAATGTGCTGTTTAAAATATGAGAGTTGTAATTACGAAACTAAGCGCGATGACACTCGTTATCCAGCGGTTGGTAGTACTGTGATGACCTCTCTTGGTGCTGGACTGATCAAAGAGGTTAATAAGCGTGAAAAGACAATTCTTGTTGAGCTAAGTGATACCAAAAAAACAGAATCATTTCCATTAGATGAGGTAGTTGAGGGCGATGAAAAGATATAATTTTAGTGAAGTTAGGGGTATGAGCAAAAACGAAATATATACACAAGTCATAGGTATCGAAGGCGAAATTGCCGATATTCACAAAGAGATGCTTGAATTAAAGCAACGCATCATTGCTTTAATCGAGGAGAACCAGAGACTGGTGATGGAGAACGAGCGACTGCAAACACAACTAGGGCCTCTGACCGAAGAAACCCATACCGAGCAGCAAGCTGGTGCTGGCTATGATAATTTGGTGCGCATTTATAACGAGGGTTTTCATATATGTAATTTGCATTTTGGTGGATTACGTAGTGAGGGTGACTGTTTATTCTGTCTCTCTTTCCTGAATAAATAAGAGGAACTCTTAGGTGACTAAGGGTTTTTTTCTTGGTGGTGGAACTGGTGAATGAGTCGGAACGAATCGATTATTTAACGGAAAAACTTAAAATAATCCAGAGCCGCGAGGTCTTTTCTTTTTCCATTGATGCGGTTCTCTTAGCCAATTTTGCTAAGCCGCGGAAGCACGGCCGAATTGTCGATCTCTGTAGTGGTAACGGTGTAATTCCCTTATTACTCACTAAGTGGACCAAGGCTCATATCTATGGGGTGGAGCTGCAAGAACGTCTAGCATCTATGGCAGAACGTAGTGTAGCACTTAATGAATTAGAAGAACAAATTACGATTGTTACAGCAGATTTAAAGGATGCACCGGCACTTCTGGGGAAGGGCGAATTCGATTTAGTCACTGTAAATCCGCCCTATTTACCGCTAACTGGAAATGAGCAGAATTTGAATCGCCATTACGCAATTGCGCGGCATGAGCTGAAAACGAATCTAGCGGAGGTCCTTGCGGTTTGTTCGCAACTCCTAAAAGTGGGAGGACGCTTAGTAATGGTGCACCGGGCTTCTCGTTTAGCCGATATCTTGGTCGAGCTGCGCGCTGAGCGACTAGAGCCGAAACGGATACGTTTTGTGCAGCCGAATGCGAAAAAAAAAGCGACTATGGTCTTAGTTGAGGCGATTAAAAATGGTGGAAAAGAGTTACATGTGCTGCCACCACTAATTGTTTACGAGTCGCCGGGAATTTATAGTGAGGAAATAATGCAGATTTATTTCGGCGACGATCAGGAGCTGGGTGACGATGAACTGCATTATGTTTATATTTTGAAATGTCGGGATGGCAGTTACTACACAGGTTATACGAACAATCTTGATGAGCGCATTAGCAAGCATCAAGCAGGCAAGGCTGCCAAATATACGCGCGGGCGGCTGCCGGTCGAACTAATCTATTATGAGGAGTTAGTAGGTAAGTCAGCTGCAATGAAACGTGAAGTTGCGATTAAGCGTTTTACGCGCGCAGAGAAGGAAAAACTGGTTAGGGGGTTAGGCAATGAAAATACAGAAAAGTTATAAGGGAAGGAGCGGTGGCACGCTCTATTTAGTTGCGACACCGATTGGCAACCTTAGTGACATAACGCTGCGTGCAATTGATGTGCTGCGCACTGTAGATATTATTGCCTGTGAAGATACACGCCAGACAATCAAGCTACTTAATCATTATGAAATATCAAAGCCCTTAATCAGTTATTATCAACATAATCTGTTAAGGAGCGGTGAGCGACTCTTGGCAGAGCTATTAGCTGGCAAAAGCATCGCTCTAGTTAGCGATGCGGGAACTCCAGCAATATCCGATCCTGGCTACGAGCTAGTGGTTGACGCTTTAGTTGCTGACATAGCAGTCGTACCAATTCCCGGGGCGAATGCAGCAATCAATGGTCTGATCGCTTCTGGTCTAGCGACTGATCGTTTTGTTTTTGTTGGGTTCTTGCCACGTGAAAAAAAGAAGCTAACAGAGGAGTTAAGAGCTTTACAAAGCTACCCTGATACATTGATTTTCTATGAAGCGCCACATCGGATTAGGCGCACGATAACGACGATGCTGGAAATATTAGGTGACCGAGAGGCTACGCTAGTGCGTGAATTAAGTAAACTGCATGAGGAATTCTTGCGCGGGGGCCTATCAGAAATATCAGAACATTTGAAGGATCATGAACCTAAGGGAGAGATAATGTTAGTCGTTGCCGGAGCTGATCAGGAGACCCTCGCCGCAATTGATGCCGCTACTCTTGAGAGCGCCTGGTGGCATGAGCTGGACTTGAGGGAGCATGTTGAACACTATGTATTAATGGGGCTAAGCTCGAAGGATGCGATTAGGCAGGTTGCTACTGAACGAGGATTGCCGAAGAATCAGGTATATAACGCTTATCACAATTAAATTTATTGTACAAAAAAGCTCCATCGGTTACGCGAATTAAATCGCAATTAACAAATGAAGCCCAATTAGTTTGAAATAAATCGTTGTTGCTAGATTTTTGGAAGGATCTCAATGCAATCTCTGCATATAATCTTATCCTTGTAGTAGGTAGTGTTTTCCGCATTACCACAGAAGATACAAGCAGGTTGATACTTTTTAAGAATGATGCGTTCACTGTCAACATAAATCTCTAGTGCATCTTTCTCGCCAATATCAAGCGTTCTTCTAAGTTCGATGGGAATAACGATTCTACCTAATTCATCGACCCTGCGTACAATACCAGTTGATTTCAGCATTACTAGTTCCTCCTTTTTACGTCCTAAGTCGTCTACAAACAACAAATAACGACACATGTCTGTGCACACATAATACCAAACATACCATATTTAGTCAATAAATAAGGGGGTATTACAAGTAGTCAAACTTTATTTTAAGCGAAAAATTTATACATAATTAATAGCTGGTCAGATAAATCAATTGAGATTTCTGCCTAGTAATATATAATTAAAGCATTAATAGAAAAAGGGGTTAAGCAAATGAGCGAGCAAGAAACCTATTATATTACCACACCAATTTATTATCCGAGCAATAAATTGCATATCGGAAATGCATATACAACAATTGCAGCTGATGTGATGGCTCGTTACAAAAGAATCCGCGGCTATGATGTCTACTATCTAACTGGCACGGATGAACATGGGCAGAAACTACAGACGCGCGCAGCGGAGGAAGGATTAGAACCCAAGGAGTTCATCGATCCAATTGTTGACTGGATTAAGGACCTCTGGCAACGACTGGACATCTCCTGTGATGACTTTATCCGAACCACAGATGAGGAGCACGTTAAGCGGGTTCAGAAGATTTTTGAGCAGCTCCAAGAGAATGGAGATATTTACTTTGATTATTATGAAGGTTACTATTGCGAGCCTGATGAGTCACTATGGACAAAACGCCAGGTAGAAAATGAGGGTGGCGAATTAATTTGCCCGGACTGCGGTCGTGGTGTTGAGCTAATTAAGGAAGAGAGCTATTTCTTCCGCTTATCGAAATACCAAGACCGCTTACTTAAGCATATTGAGGAGCATCCTGAATTTATTCAACCAGAATCGCGTAAAAACGAGATGGTAAATAACTTCCTTAAACCAGGACTTGATGATCTGTCTGTTTCGCGTAGCACCTTTGACTGGGGCATTCCGATTAAGAGTGATCCCGAGCACGTTATTTACGTTTGGATTGATGCACTTTCTAACTATATAACAGCGCTTGGTTATGGCGCCGATACGGAAGAGGAGAAGGGAAAATTCTATCGCTATTGGCCAGCAGATGTTCACCTGATTGGTAAGGATATACTGCGCTTTCACACAATTTATTGGCCGATCATACTAATGGCTTTAGATTTACCACTACCCAAGCAAGTGTTTGGACACGGTTGGCTGCTAATGCCTGATGGCAAAATGTCTAAATCAAAGGGCAATGTAATTGACCCGAAATTCTTGATTGAGCGCTATGGCAGCGATAGCATCCGCTACTTTTTGTTGCGGGAAATACCTTTTGGAAGTGATGGGATTTTTACGCCAGAGGTATTCATTCAACGGCTAAATGTCGATTTAGCAAATGATCTGGGCAACCTTGTTAGCCGGACAACGGCGATGATTGAGAAGTATTTCGAAGGCGTGCTACCGACGCCAGGCGAGGCGACTGAACTTGATAGGGAGCTAACGACATTGGCACTTGACACGAGATGTAAGGTCGAAGAGATGCTAGACCAGATGATTTTCAACCAGGCACTAACAAGCATCTGGCAGCTGGTTAGCCGTTTAAATAAGTACATTGATGAGACGACACCATGGGTTCTGGCGCGTGACGAAAAAGACCGCGAACGTTTGGGGACCGTACTTTATAATTTAGCTGAGGGAATTCGTTTCGTTTCAATTCTGATCCAACCTTTCATGACTAAGACACCAGCTAAAATATGGGACCAATTTGGTCTTGATGAGACAGAGAATAGTTGGGGGCAGCTTGTAGAGTGGGGAGTAAGTAAAGCAGGAAATGTTGTGGCGAAAAAGGATGCCCTATTCCCGCGCTTAGATATAGAGTCGGAAATTGCAACTATTGACGAGTCCACTGTTGGAAAGTCAGAGTAATTAAGGAGAATAGATTAATGCTAATTGATACACATGCACACTTAGACGATCGAGCCTTCGATACGGATCGCGAGCAGGTAATTGAGCGCGCTCGCGAAGCTGGTTTAGTAGCGATTATTAATGTCGGCTATGATTACCGAACAATTAAATCGACGCTGGAGCTGGCGGACAAACATGATTTTATTTTTGCTGTGATTGGCTGGCATCCGAATGAAGCTAACCGCATTGAGGAGAAGCATTATGGCTGGATCGAAGAGCTGGTACTTAGCAATCAGAAAGTTGTTGGGATTGGGGAAATTGGCTTAGATTATTATCATGATCGAACAGCGAAGGAAGTACAACAAGAAGTTTTTCGCCGCCAGATACAACTGGCCAAAAGAGTTAAGCTACCAATCATCATTCATAATCGGGATGCACATAAAGATGTATTAGATATACTAATCGAAGAAGAGGCTTCAGCAGTGGGTGGCATCATGCATTCTTTTTCTGGTAGTTTAGAATCAGCACGAGAGTTAATTAAGCTGGGTTTTGATATCTCTTTCAGCGGCCCTATAACTTTTAGGAATGCCAGAATACCTAAGCATGTAGCAGCTAATATTCCATTGGAAAATATGTTAATCGAGACGGATTGTCCATATTTAACTCCGGAACCATTCCGTGGTAAACGTAATGAGCCTTCCTATGTCAACTACGTAGCTGAAGAGATTGCACGTCTGCGTGGGCTTGATGTGTCTGAAGTTAAAAGGGTAACAACAAATAACGCTTTGCGGAGATTCAATCTTGCGTTTAGCGACGAATAGAGTTGAGTAAGATGCCGGCTGATGAGCTAGTAATCAAGGAGATTATAGTTGTTGAGGGGCGTGACGATACAGCTGCGGTTAAGCGGGCTGTCCGCGGCGAGACGATTGAGACGCGCGGATCAGCTTTAAGTGAAGAGACGATTGAGATTATACGTCAGGCGCAAGCGCTGCGTGGGGTGATTGTTTTTACAGATCCGGATTATGCCGGTGAAAAGCTGCGAAAACAGATCAGCAGTGAAGTACCTGGCGTTAAGCATGCCTTTGTTACGCAAGCAGCAGCTAAAGGTAAAAGCGATATCGGCGTAGAGAATGCCTCCGTTGAGACGATTAGAAAGGCGCTAACTGCTGCAAAAGCGGAATGGATTGAAGAATCAGATGAGATAATTTCCTGGGAAATGCTCGTAGACGCTGGGTTAATTGGTGTGAGTAATTCTCGCGCGAAAAGAGAGTTGCTCTGTAATCGTTTGGGAATCGGCTACTGTAACGGCAAACAATTATATAAAAGGCTACTCATATTCCAGATTAGCGAGGAAAGTTTTCAAAGTGCACTAAAGGAGACTGAAGAGACATGGAGGATGAGACATCGAACATGAAGGAAGAAATATCAAATATCAGTAAAACACAGCAGCTGCTCAAAAGCAGTGATTTAAAGCCGCGTAAAAGTCTTGGACAGAACTTCCTAGTCGACTCCAACATCCTAGACAAAATAGTGAAGGTAGCAGACATCGACCGCGAGACTGGCGTTATCGAGATTGGACCAGGATTAGGAGCTCTCACAGAAAAACTTGTAGAGCGTGCAGGACGAGTAGTGGCGATTGAAATTGATCGTGAGCTGATTGCGCTTTTGGAAAGGGAATTAGGGGGAGAAGAAAGACTAGTGATTTTCAATCAAGATATTCTGCAGATTTCACTAGGACGAATTATTGAGCAGGAGCTCAGCCAATTCAAGAAGATTAAGGTGGTTGCTAACCTACCCTATTATATTACTAGTCCAATTATCATTAAACTGCTTAATGAAGATCTACAACTTGATTCAGTGACAATTATGGTTCAGAAAGAGGTTGCCGAACGTCTAAGCGCAGCCCCTGGCTGTAAGGAGTATGGTAGTTTGACGGTCTATGTTAACTATTATGCTAAGGTCGAAATTGCTTTTCCGGTATCACGGCACGTTTTCTTACCGATGCCACAGGTTGATTCGGCTGTTATTCAGCTTTTTCCACCTACCAAAAGAGCTGTTGAACCCGATAGCGAAGAAACTTTCTTTAGAATCCTACGTGCTGGATTTAAGCATCGCCGCAAGACCTTGTATAATAATTTACAAATGGAGTTGGGCGGGGTTACGACTAGGGAAGAAATTGAGCAAGCCTTGGACGAAGCAGGAATTGATGGCCGTCGACGGGCTGAGACACTTAGTCTGACTGAATTTATTATTTTATCTAATGAAATTAATAAAATTATATAGAGTTTTAAATAATTTATAGAAAATTGTTGACAGTCGCGTCAAGGATTGCTAATATTATAGTTTTATTTGACAAAAGCCTCTATTTATGATAGATTTAGACACTATAGGGAGGTAGGATATATGGAGCCAAAGGATTCATTAGGGGCAATTAAGGATAACTTAGATCGTTTCATTGGCGAGAAGATAGTACTTAAGGCAAACGCTGGCCGCAAAAGGATCATTGAGCGCATAGGTGTACTAGAAGAGACATATCCTTCAGTTTTTATCATCAAGTTAGATGAAGAAAATCATGCTTTTGAAAGAGTCTCATATAGTTATGCTGATATTCTTACTTCAACCGTTGAGGTAACGGTTTATACGGCCGATGAGGAAGTTTTAATAGGCAATAGTATTTCGTAAAATAGAACTATTATAGTTCTATTTTTTTTGTTTCCCAAAACAGTCTATTAATGGTAATATATAGGCAAGAGAAAGTTGGTAGATGATAGATTGAAGCAGGTGGAATAAGTGAAAATCTGGGAGAAGGCTCCTGCGAAGATTAATTTAACGCTTGATGTAATAAATAAGCGTGATGATGGGTTCCATGAGGTAGAGATGATAATGACAATGATTGACTTGGTCGATCGCATCTCGCTTGAGGAACGTGAAGATGGTAAGGTTGTAATAGAGACAACGTCATCAATTATTCCCACAGATGAGCGCAATATAGTCTATAAGGCAGCTAAGCTTTTGATGGCTGAGTTCGAAATAAATAAGGGTATACATATATTTTTAGAAAAAAAGATTCCAACTTCCGCGGGCCTTGGCGGTGGCAGCAGTGATGCTGCGGCAACCCTTCGTGGAGTGAATAAGCTCTGGAACTTAAATTTAACAAAAGAACAGCTAGAGAATTACGGCGCGCAAATCGGCTCAGACGTTCCTTTCTGTGTTGGCGGCGGAACAGCTATAGCGCGTGGGCGGGGGGAGTTGCTGGAGCAGCTCGAACCAATGCCGGCAGGGTGGATACTTTTGGCTAAGCCAGCTGTAAGTGTTTCAACAAAGGTGATTTATAATTCGCTAGATCACCGTAACATAAATAAACACCCAGAAACTAAGCAGATGATTGAGGCAATTAGGTCTAAAGACCTGAGTGCAATTTCGTATCTTCTTTATAACGTACTCCAACCTGTAACCTTTGATTTATATCCAGAAGTGCGGATATTAGCACAGCAGATGCAGGAGTATGGGGTTGGCAATTTGGTAATGTCAGGTAGTGGGCCAACGCTTTATACCTTAAGTAACAGAGAATCGTCTTTAAACAAAGCTTACAATGCTTTACGTGGTTTCTGTGAGGATGTTTATGTTACAAGGTTATTGAGATAGTTAAAGAAAGTTGCTGATAAGAACAGTTTTAAGAAAATTTCAAGTTAAGATAAAGGAAAGCAAGGAACGGCGTAGAAAGTAATAAAAGTAGAGTTAATACTGGATAGAATTACAAACGCAAGCAAGTATTTTACAGAAAAGGTGGTGATATCTAATGGAAATTACTGACGTAAGACTTCGTAAAGTTAATACGGAGGGTCGCATGCGCGCTATCGCATCAATTACGATAGACAACGAATTTGTAGTTCATGATATCAGGGTGATCGACGGTAACAATGGTATGTTCGTAGCGATGCCAAGTAAAAGAACTCCTGATGGCGAGTTTCGCGACATAGCCCATCCAATCTCTTCAGCAACAAGAGAGAAAATTCAGAATGCTGTACTTGCTGAATACGCAATAGTAAACGACGAGGAAGCAGCTGCAGAAGCAGCATCTGAGAAAGTTGTCGATGGGGAGCCAGTGGTAGAGACAATGGTAGTCGAAGTCGAAGAAGACGACGACGAAGATGATGACGATGAAGAAGACGACGAAGATGATGACGATGACGACGACGAAGATGATGACGATGACGACGACTAAAAAAAGTAAGAATTATAGTTAGATGTAATGCACTAATATATTTTATCCAGGTATTATCCTAATGTGGCTTTTATCCAAGTAGAGAGATAGAACGGAAGATAATATAATGGCCAAAAAATGAAAACTTAATGAATAGGCAACCGAGATGGCGGATGCCTATTTTTATGTTATAATATGAAATAAAGTTAAGCATAAAGGGGGTAAACTAATTGAAAATATATTCAATAGTCCTAGCGGCAGGGCAAGGTGTAAGGATGAAGTCCAGAACTCCTAAGGTTCTGCATCAGGTTGCTGGCATCCCGATGATTCATCATGTACTTGCTCGCCTCTCTGAGCTTAAGGTAGATCGGACAATTGTAGTTGTCGGTAATGGATCGGAAGTTGTTCGTGACAGCCTCGGTAAAGGAGTGGAATATGTGGAACAGCGGGAACAGCTGGGAACCGCACATGCTTTATTGCAGGCCAAATCATTACTACAAGATGAAGAAGGGGTGACGCTAGTAATCTATGGAGATACACCTTTAATCTCCAGTAAAAGCTTGCTAGAGCTACTTGAGAAACATCAGGAAGAAGATGCTGCGGCAACAATACTAACTGCTTCTGTGTGCAAACCAAAGGGTTACGGACGAATTGTATATGATGAGGCGGGAGAGGTTAGGGGAATAGTCGAAGAGGCAGACGCAACAGCCAAAGAGCGCGAGATTAAGGAGATTAATTCTGGCGTTTATTGTTTTGATAATAAGCTACTTTTTGCTGGGTTAGCAGAAATTAGAAACAATAACAGCAAGGGTGAATACTACTTAACAGACATAATTGATATTCTGAGAAATAAGGGTGAAAGAATTTGCACCTATCAGACTAGAAATGTCCGAGAAATTCTAGGCGTTAATGATCGACTTGCTTTATCCCGCGCCAATCAAATTATGCGCTGGCAAATTAATCGCGGACACCTGTTAAATGGAGTTACTTTACTTGATCCACTTAATACATATATTGAAGCAAATGTACTGATCGGGCAAGACACAACGATCTATCCCGGTTCTTATATATCGGCTGGGACGGTTATTGGCGAGGAGTGTTCGATTGGGCCATATGCTTACATTCGTCCAGGGACTGTAATTGGTAACCGTGTCAAGATTGGTGATTTTGTTGAGATTAAGAATTCTCACATTGGTAATGAGACCAAGATTCCGCACCATGCCTATATTGGTGACTCGGACTTGGGAGAGAGAATTAATATCGGTAGTGGAACGATTACCGTAAATTATGATGGTTACAAAAAGCATCGTGTGGAGATTGGTGACGGCGCTTTTATTGGTTGTAATACAAACTTAATCGCCCCTGTTATTATCGGTGAGGGTGCATATATAGCTGCGGGTTCAACGATTACAGATGATGTTGAGGCGGGCGCTCTTGCGATTGCAAGAGTTAAACAGGAAAATAAAGCGGGTTATGCGAGAAAGCTAAAAGAAAAGCACGGGGGGAAGAAAAATGTCTAAGAGCAATTTAGATTTTAAGGTTTTCACCTGCAATGCTAATCCAGGGCTGGCAGAGGAGATTGTTGAGATTCTTGGTATCCCGCTGGGTGATGCAGAAGTTACACGTTTCAGTGATGGTGAGATTCGGGTTAAAGTAAATGAGAGTGTTCGGGGAGCGGATATTTTTGTTGTGCAGCCGACCTGTGCGCCCACGAACGATAATATTATGGAACTATTAATCATGGTTGATGCACTTAAGCGTGCTTCTGCAGGAAGTATCAACGTTGTTATGCCTTACTATGGTTATGGACGTCAAGACCGTAAGGCTGGCGCGCGCGATCCTATTACTGCCAAACTTGTTGCTAATTTAATCGAGACTGCGGGCGTAGATAGACTAATCACGATGGACTTACATGCTACACAAATTCAAGGGTTTTTCGACATACCGGTTGATCACCTATTGGGAGTACCGATTCTTGCGGAACATTTCCTTAAAAAAAATATTAAAGATATCGTCGTTGTTTCACCAGACCATGGTGGTGCAACTCGTGCCAGAAGATTAGCTGAACGCCTTAAGGCGCCGATTGCAATTATTGATAAAAGAAGACCAGAAGCTAACGTTGTTGAGATAATGAATATTGTTGGTGATGTTAAGGGGCGCAATGCAATCTTAATTGATGATATTATTGACACTGCTGGAACTTTAGTTCTTGCTGCCGATGCTTTAGTAGAGGCTGGAGCTAAAGAGATTTATGCGACTTGTACACATCCAGTCCTTTCAGGGCCAGCGATCAAGCGCTTACAGAAATCTACAATTAAAGAGCTTGTGGTAACAAATTCAATTCCATTGCCAGCAGACAAACATATTGAAAAGATTGAGGTACTTTCAATTGCGCCACTAATTAGTGAAGCGATTTTACGAATTCACAACCAGCTTTCAGTTAGTAAACTGTTTGATTAGAAGTTTTAAGAGGTGAAGATTAGTGAGTTGGCAGAAGCTTAAATCTAAATATGCTGCTAAAAGAAAAGAACCTGTAAGTGAGGGTATGAAGCTGGTTGTGGGACTTGGGAATCCCGGACCGCGTTATGAAAACACGCGACATAATGTCGGCTTTCAGGTGATTGATTCGCTACGTGAGCAACTTTCAGATGATTATACAATAACTCCACGTAGTCGTTTCGATGCGATGATTTATGAGATTAGAGGGAGTGGTGGGAATGCCTTACTTGTTAAACCACTAAATTATATGAATCGGTCGGGGCAGTCTGTGGTGAAAATTGCCAACTGGTACAAACTTGACCTTGATGATATTATTGTTATTCAAGATGATGTTGACCTGCCAACAGGTAAGGTGCGCTTCCGCGAAAAAGGTGGGGCAGGAGGGCATAATGGTATCTCTTCTATTATTAACCACTTGGGGACAGACCAGTTTAAGCGCGCAAAGATTGGCATAGCACGCCCTTACAGTGCAGATGTATCGGGACACGTTCTGACACCTTTTTGCAAAGAAGAGCAGAAGGATATTGATATTGCAGTTGAGCAGGTTAGCGAGGGAGTTTCAAGCTGGCTTAAGGGCGAAGATTTCCTGATGCTTATGAATAAATATAATTAAGTTATAATTTGATAAATAATATTATTGCAGCTTTGGCACTTTAATGGCTAAAGCTTATTTGTATGAAGGGAGCACTACAATTTCATATGGAAAGCATTCTAAGTCGTTATGCAAATAGCGAGCAGTACCAAGAGATAATTTATGGTTTAGAGCACAATCTTGACGAGTTATTAATAACTGGTTTAACTAGTTCTGCCAAAAATCTGCTGATTGCCACTCTCTATAAAAATGAGCTAAGCAAGAGTAAACGGCCAATCGTCCTAATAACACATAACCTTGTACAAGCGCAGCGCATACAAGATGATTTAATTGAGCTACTTGGCGAGGGTCAGGTTCTGGTCTTTCCAGACGATGATCTTATCCAGCAAGAGGTTCTTGCTGCTAGTAAGGAGCTGTTAGAGCAGCGAATGCAAGCCCTAGTTAGCATGGCAAGCGGCCGGAATGGCGTCTATATTATTCCTTATGCGGCGATTAGACGACCACTAATGGACCGTAAGGAGTTTATTAAAAGTTTAACTGAGCTAAGTGTTGGTGATGAGATAGATCTGGAGAAGCTACTTCTTCGTTTAGTAGAGCAGAACTATGAGCGAACGGATATGGTTGGTCGGAAAGGTGAATTTAGTTTGCGCGGTGGGATTCTGGATATCTTTCCTTTAACGAAAAAAGACCCGGTACGAGTTGAGTTTTTTGATGAGGAAATAGAATCAATTCGCTCCTTCGCGATTGAGAATCAGCGCTCTATAGCAAAATTAGAACAAGTTCTTGTTACACCGGTGCAGGAAAGTAAGGAGGCTGGTGGAGACACTACATTTCTTGACTATGCGCCAGATGATGCTCTTTTAATTCTGGATGAACCTAAGCGACTTCATGAGGCTTCAAGGCAGTTACATGAGTTTGAAGATGGTAAACATAGTTATATTAGTTACGAGCGATTGATAGGAAAAAATCGCAAACAAATAATTGGCTTTACATTTTTTGTTAGCAAAGCCCCATTTAGCTCGCCCAAGAAAGTTATTAGTTTTATTGAACACGAGGTACAGAACTATTATGGACAGATTAAGCTAGTTGCCGATGATCTTTTTCGCTGGCAGAAGACGGGCCTTGATGTCCTTTTCCTTGCCTCTGACCAAGAGCGCGCCAACAGAATTGAGCGCCTTTTAAGAGAAGTGGTGGGGGAAGAGGGGGAAATACCTCGAATTATTAAGGGCAACCTGCAGAGTGGATTCGTAATCTCGGCACTTAATCTTGCTCTTGTTACTGAAGGAGAGCTTTTTTCGAGGCAACAAAGAAAACTGCGTCGCACAGAAAAATCTTCGATTGCTGACCAAATGCGTAGTTATAGTGAGTTAAAGCAGGACGATTATGTAGTACATGTTAGCCATGGGATTGGAATATATAAAGGTGTTGTAACACGCGAGTTTGCAGGGACGCACAAGGATTATTTACATTTGAAATATGCAAAGAACGATGCCCTTTTTGTGCCGACTGACCAACTGGGTCTAGTGCAGAAGTATGAAGGCGGCGAGGGCAATCGACCGAAGATTTATACACTCGGTGGTGGCGACTGGAACAGAGTAAAAAGTCGTGTTAAGGAATCAGTAAGGGACATTGCTTTAGACTTGATTAAGCTTTATGCGACTAGAGAGGCGACTGAGGGTTTTGCTTTTCCTGCGGATACCGAATATCATCGTGAATTTGCCGCTATGTTTCCTTATCAAGAGACTCCGGATCAGCAGCGCGCGATTGTAGAAATAGCTGAAGATATGGAAAGAAAACGCCCGATGGATAGATTACTTTGCGGTGATGTAGGCTATGGAAAGACGGAGGTAGGAATACGTGCAGCTTTTAAGGCAGTCTATGGGGGAAAACAAGTAGCTTTCCTTGTTCCAACCACGATTCTTGCGCAGCAACATTATAATACTTTTATTGAGCGTTTTCAGGATTATCCAATTAAGATAGCGGTAATTAGTCGTTTCACTAAACGGGGAGAGCAAACTAGAATTCTTCAACAACTTGCCGAGGGTACAATCGATATTCTGATAGGAACTCACCGTATATTGTCGAAAGATGTCAAGTTTCATGATATCGGCTTAATAATCGTTGATGAGGAGCAGAAATTTGGTGTTAAACATAAAGAGGCGATCAAGGAATTACGTGCTAATATTGACGTGCTAACCCTTACTGCAACGCCAATACCAAGGACACTGCACATGTCGATGGTCGGTATTCGCGACCTCTCGATAATTGATACTCCACCAGAGAATCGTTATCCGGTGCAGACATATGTGATGGAGTATAGTGATGCACTTGTATATGAAGCGATTGAGCGAGAATTAGCGCGTGGTGGGCAAGTCTACTTCCTGCATAATCGTGTGCAATCAATTCAGCGCTTTGCAATTCGAATACGCGATCTCTTGCCAGAGGCGCGCGTAGCTGTCGCTCACGGTCAGTTGAATGAGAGTGAACTTGAGACAATCATGCTGGACTTCCTCGCTGGAGATTACGATGTCCTTGTTACAACAACGATAATTGAATCAGGCGTCGATATCCCTAATGTAAACACCCTAATTGTTAGTGATGCTGACAAAATGGGCCTTTCTCAGCTCTATCAACTGCGCGGACGTGTTGGACGTTCTAACCGTGTTGCCTACGCGTATTTTACTTACCAGCGGGACAAGGTCCTGACCGAGATTGCAGAGAAACGTTTGAGAACAATTAAAGAGTTCACCGAACTAGGTTCGGGCTTCAAAATAGCGATGCGCGATCTAACGATTCGTGGCGCGGGAAATCTTTTGGGGGCGGAACAGAGTGGTTATATCAATACAGTCGGATTTGAACTCTATAATCAACTTTTGCAAGAAGCTATTGCTGAGTTGAAGGAAGAGGGAGTGCCAAGAACTGAGATTGAGCCGATAATTGATCTTCCGATTGATGCTTATTTACCAGAAACATACATTTCTGACCAAATGCAAAAAATTGAGATGTACAAAAAGTTTGCAAATTTACGCGAAATAGCAGCAGCTGAAGAGCTTGAGGCTGAGCTATTAGACCGCTTCGGGCAGTTGCCGGAGGCTGTTCTGAATTTGCTTGCAATTGCACGGATCAAAACATATCTTTATAAAAATGAAGTAGAAAGTATGACACAGCAAGAAAAAGAAGTTATAATAAAAATAAGCGCGAGTCAAAATCAATTAATTGATGGCGCTAAGTTATTTATAATGGCGAATAATTTTCAGCGTCCCGTTAAGCTAACATCGCATGGACAATTACGTATCAGGATTAACAACAGTGGTATGAAAGAGAAGGAAACACTAGCGATGCTTGAAGATTTTATGGAACAGTATAACGGGATAATAAATAAGAGGGGAATTTGATGAATGACAAAACTTAAAAAAATGGGTTTATTATTACTTGCAGTAGTTTTAATTTTTAGTCTCACAGGATGCGGGGATGATGAGGAAAAGGTTGCGATTGGTGACGATGAGGTTATCGCTAAATTTGATGGTGGCGAGATAACGAAGAAAGATTTCGATACCTATATGGGCATCGCTTACTTTTTCGATCCATCTTTGAAGCAATATTTAGGCTCTGCTGATGAAGAGAACCAGGTGGCCGTGATTGATGCTTATCTAGGAACATATATTGGTGAGAAATATCTAGCTAATCAAATAGCTGATAATAAAGAATTAACTAAAAAGGCTAAAGAGACCTTAGCAATTTTCGAGAAAGGTATGATTGAGGAACTTGGCGACAACAAAAAATATGAAGCTGCGCTTAAAGCAGAGAAGATAACATCGGATGATCTATTGGAGTATATGGTTCGTTATTATAAGGCTGAGGAGTATCTTGTAAATAAAGCATACCAAGAGAATAAAGAGATATTTTCAATTGCTTCGGTTAGTCATATTCTGATTGCATTTGAGGATCGCACAGAAGAAGCGGCGGAAGTACTTGCACGTGACATACTGGATCAGTTAAAGGCGGGGGCAGATTTTGCTGAGTTAGCGGTTAAATATACTGATGATACTGGCAGTTTAGAAACTGGTGGGACATACGAGGATGTACCAGTCGCGCTCTGGGTTCCAGAATTTAGGGAGGCGGCGATTAATTTACCGCTAAATGAACTTAGTGATTTAGTTAAGACAGATTATGGTTACCATATTATAAAGGTCAGCAAACGTGAATTGCCGGAGCTAAAGGATGTTACTGAAGAGGGAAGAAACATTGTTTTCTCTTATGTTTATGAGGACTTTATTATGAACGAGCTCGACTCAATTTTAAGATAGACAAGAAAAGCAGGGAAACCTGCTTTTTTTTATGCTAATATATTGGTATAATGTGCAAAGCATTTAAATATGAGCGGAAGAGGGTTAGACATGGGTTCAAGAAGCAAATCTTTTATTAAGGGTGCAGCTATTCTGGCCGCAGCCTCATTAATTTCTAAGCTGCTTGGCGCAATCTATCGTATCCCATATCAGAACATCGTCGGCGATGTGGGGTTAGCAGCCTATAATATGGTCTACCCCTTATATAGTATATTATTGATTATAGCCACCGCTGGCTTTCCCTTGGCAATCTCCAAAATTGTTGCGGAACGCTTAACCTTAGGTGACAAAGACGGAGCAAAACGCGTCTTTTCGACCTCAGTGGCTGTGCTGACAATAACCGGTGTCTTGTTTTTCCTAATGCTCTTCTTCGGGGCAGACTTGATTGCCCGTTTGATGGGTAATGTGGAGTTAGGAATTGTTATAAAGGGTGTCTCTTTTGCATTGCTAATTGTGCCAGTAATGGCTGGAATAAGAGGCTATTACCAAGGGCATCAATACATGCTTCCAACGGCCTATTCGCAGGTTGTTGAACAAATAGTTCGTGTTATAACAATTCTAGTTCTTTCGTATTATGCAGTTACTAAAGGACTTGGCGTCTATTACGCGGCGGCGGGTGCGACCTTTGGTGCCTTTACGGGTGGCATTGTCGGAATAGTAGTATTGCTATTTTTTTGGAGAGGTGCACGCAAAATTACTGACGAGATTGCGGCAGAGGCAAGCGAACCATATAGTGGTGAGAAAGCAAGCCGCACCCGTATAATTGAAAAGTTATTTTATTATTCAATTCCAATTGCCCTTGGTTCGATTTTTTTACCGCTTTTAGGGCTAGTCGACTCATTTACAGTTACTAATTTGATCAAACAATCAGTTTTAAATTCTGAAGTCATTTTTGGTAGTTATATTAAGATGAATTCGTTAACAACCTTTGCGGAGTACTGGTTCGGTATTTATTCTCGTGGGCAAGCGGTAGTCCAGTTCGCGGCATTTTTTGCAACGGCCTTAGCGATTGCGTTGGTTCCCTCGATTACTGAAAGCAAGGTTAAGGGTGATGAGGCTAGCGTAAACCGACGCTCGGAGTTGGCACTAAGGATTACCCTTTTGCTAGGCTTACCAGCAGCAGTTGGGATTATCGCTTTAGCAGAGCCGATCAACATTCTACTTTATAAAGATGGAACCGGCTCAACAACTTTAGCAATCTATGCCTTGGTAGTAATCTTTTCTACACTTTTTGTTACTTCTTCAGGAGTACTGCAGGGCATCGGAAAAGTTATGCTTCCGGCCAAGCATCTTCTAGTCGGAATTACTATTAAGATTGTGTTTAACGTTATATTAGTCTATTATTTCGGTATAAATGGAGCTGTTATCGCTACAATACTTGCTTATTTAGTAGCATCTTATTTAAACTTAAAGGCTCTGGTTAAGCATACAAGTCTACAAATACGCTGGCAGAACTTCTTCGCCAAGCCAATTGTGGCGACACTAATTATGGGTGCGACTGTTTACCTGACACGAATTGGCTTAGTCTTTCTGCTAGAACCATACATCTCATCCGCTCGCATACTAATGCTTGTTGTTGTACCTATTGGAATTACAGTAGGTGTGATTGTATACGGTATTAGTCTTTTTACAACAGGCTCCTTAACGAGAAGTGACTTAACAGAAATACCAGGCTACGGGAAAAAGCTTATTAAAATTACAGAAAAATTCAGAATTCTTAGAGATTAGGTGTTAACTAATGGAAAAGGAAATTATAATAGTTGGTTTAGGCTCAGGCAATGAAGAACGCCTAACGATGGGGGTGCTGAAGGAGCTTCACTCAGGCAAGCCGATTTTTCTAAGAACTGAGCAGCATCCGGTTGTCGCTTATTTGCGTAATGAAGGGCTAACCTACAGAAGTTTCGATAGTTTATATGAGAGTGCAGACAGCTTTGGCGAAGTTTATCAGAGGCTTGTGGAAGAGTTACTAGCCGAGGTCGATTCACGGGGTGAGTTAGTTTATGCTGTACCAGGAAATCCGCTAGTTGCTGAGAAAACCGTACAAATCTTACTTGCTCTGGAAAGAGAATCTGGGGTTAAGGTCAGAGTGGTTGGTGGCGAAAGTTTTATTGATACTTTTTTCGAGAGTTTGCGACTTGATCCGGTTGAAGGTTTTCTAATGTTAAATGGAGAAAGTCTTCATGTTAACCACTTAAACTCAGAAATAAATACCTTAATTGCGCAGGTCTATAATCAAGCTGTAGCTTCACTGGTTAAATTGGAACTGATGGAATATTATCCAGATGATTACATTGTCTACATTGTAGAAAATCTGGGGATGGCGGATATTGAACGAATTATAGGCTTACCGTTGTTTGAGCTCGATCGCGACCCGACAAGATTTCATAATTTAAGCTCAGTTTTCCTACCATCTAATCGCGAGCCCTTGTTAATTAAGCGCGATTTACACCAATTATTGGACATGGTTAGAGTTCTGCGTGGACCAGAGGGTTGTCCGTGGGATCGCGTACAGACACATCAATCACTTCGCAAAAATTTGATTGAGGAGACTTATGAACTTGTTGAGACGATTGACCAACTAGATTATAATGCAATGACAGAGGAGCTAGGGGATGTTTTCCTACAAGTAATTCTCCATAGTTTACTGGCTGAGGAGAAAGGTTATTTCGATCTTTATGACGTAATCGAGGAGTTAATGAGCAAGTTAATTCGTCGTCATCCGCATGTTTTTGGTGATGCAGCTGCTGGCAAAGAGGATGAAGCACGTGCTGAGTGGGAACGAATCAAAGTGTTGGAAAATATTGAGAGTGGAATGAAACGAAAATCTGTCTTGGATGGTGTGCCAATCGACCTTCCAGAAAATTATAAAGCTTACAAGCTACAGAAAAAAGCAGCTAGTGTTGGGTTCGACTGGAGCGAAGTGATCGATGTATATGATAAGATAAAGGAAGAGCTTGCGGAGGCGCAATCAGCAACTGATAATGAGCTGGCTGGCGAGATAGGCGATCTTTTGTTCGCGGTGATAAATTTAGCGCGATTCCAAAACATCGATCCAGAAGCAGCTCTAGCACTTACCAACCAGAAGTTTATTAAGCGATTTAAATATATAGAAGGGCAGCTTAGTAAACAAGGTGTGCCCATTGGGGAAGCAGGGCTTGAACTGATGGATAGTCTCTGGGAAAAGGCGAAAGAGCAAGAGTAATGGAGGTGAATTGATGAGGATTGACAAATTTCTTAAGGTGTCGAGAATTATAAAAAGAAGATCCGTTGCCAAGGAATTGACAGATAAGGGACGTGCTTTAATTAATGATAGAGTGGCTAAAGGCGGCAGTACTGTTAAGGTTGGCGATGTTATTACTCTGCACATCGGCAGTAAGGATCTTGTTTTTCGCGTCAATGAGCTTAAGGAAACGACGAAGAAGGATGAAGCCTTAGGGATGTATGAGGTTATTGGAGAGGACTAAGATGACGAGAAACCCTGATAGTGTTTTTAAAAGAAAACGCATAAAGCTATTAATTCTACTTCTACTAGCTTTTACAGTGTGGGTAGGCTGGACACTCTATGGGCAGTGGGAGGACTTAACTAAGACGAAGCAAGAGATTGCGGAGTTAGAAAAGTTAGAGGAACGCATTCTTAATGAAAAAAGCAGGTTAGAGCGTGAAAAAATTCTCTTACATAATTATGATTACATTGCAGAGATTGCGAGAGAGTATTATTTCATGTCGAAACCAGGGGAGATTATCATCATTTCTCCCAACGAATGATAATTCGAGTTGACTTTATTCGATTTTATTAGGTATAATCACTTTAATCTCTAGTATTATTTTATTTTATAAGGGGGAAATAATTATTTATGTCAATTGAGGTTGGCAGTACACACGACGGTAAGGTAACGGGCATTACAGATTTTGGTGCGTTTATTGAGTTAACAACGGGTGAAACTGGTTTGGTGCATATTTCTGAAATAGCCGATACTTATGTAAAAGACATTAGGGATCATCTAAAAATGGGCGAGCTTGTAACTGTGCGTGTTATTAATATTGAGCAGAATGGTAAGATGGGTTTATCTTTAAAAGAGCAGAAAGAGGAATCTAAAGCTCCGGTGAGACCGTCAAACAGATCTCCAAGGCCGGCGGGGGGACAGCGATCAGCTGGCAGGCCGCCACAGCGTGAGCTTTCGCACTCATTTGATGACAAGGTTAACCTTTTTCTTCGAGATAGCGAGGAACGACTTTCAAGCCTGAAGAAGAATACAGATTCTAAAAGAGGCGGACGCGGAGCTAAACGCGGTTAAGACAGTTGACAGAGAATACTTCATATATTATACTTACTTCCATTGACCAAGCAAAGGTGATTGTAAGTAGTTTGGCGGTGTAGCTCAACTGGCTAGAGCGTGCGGTTCATACCCGCAAGGTTAGGGGTTCAACTCCCTTCGCCGCTACCATTTATAAACCAACACGTCATAATGGCGTGTTTTTTGCTATGATAATACAGATAGTGCGATATAATACATAATATAAAAGTATTTAACGGAGTTGGCGTTTATGTTACAAACCATTGCAGAGACAATTGAACGAGAAAAGTTGATTGAAAACGATAAACCGCTAATTGTAGCTGTTTCTGGTGGACCCGATTCAATGGTCTTGTTAGAGGCACTTAGCGAGCTAGTAGAGAATTGTTTAATTGTTGCGCATTTAAATCACAAATTCCGCGGAGACTCCGCAGCTAGCGACGCGGATTTTGTCCGTGCGGAATGCGACAAAAGAGGAATCACTTGTGTCGTGCGCGAGATCGATGTGCCGGCTGAGATGGAAAGAGCGGGAACTGGCGCACAGGAAACGGCGCGCAGCGTTCGCTATCAATTTTTGTACGATGTAGCACGTGAGTATGGTGCAAGCACAATAGCTTTTGGACATAACGCAGATGATCAAGCAGAGACAGTTCTAATGCGTATCATTCGTGGAACCGGGATGTATGGCCTATCCGGAATTCCCTATAAGCGAGAGCATGATGGAGTCCTATTGGTTAGACCTTTACTGAACGTTACACGCAACCAAATTGAGAAGCATGCTAAAGAGCACGGGTTGGCATACATTACTGATCAGAGCAATTTCTCTACGAAATATTTTCGCAATCTTACGCGGATGGAAATACTACCTTATCTAGAGCAATATAATCCGCAACTAAGCAATAGCCTGCGGCAACTAGCGGAAATTGCTCGCGATGAGAATGAATATTTAGATTACGAGGCAAAGGCACATATTCAAGAAGCAGTGAGGCGCGATAAGAATCAGCTGGAATTAAATGTTAGAGAATTTACCAAACTAGACATAGCTATACAGCGCCGAGTGATTCACCTGTTATTAAAGGAATATCGTACTCGACAGGAAACTACTTATCGAAATATTGAAGATATTATAAAACTTGCTGCTAATCCACATCCCTCCAAAAGTCTGGACCTAGCGGGAATAGACGTTTATCGTCAATATAATAATCTTATTTTCAAAGAAACATCTCAAAAGAGAAATAATGCCTACGCATATTCCTTAGCAATACCATCAGAGCAATATATTGAAGAATTGGGCCAGACAGTCACAATTAGTGTGACTGCCAAAAAGCTGAGTTCAGAGGAAGAAACTGAATTTGGAGAAACTGAGGTTTTTGACCGAGCAAAAATAGAAGCAGATTCCTTGACTATTCGTTCGCGTATGCCAGGCGACCGGATTAAACTGATTGGTGTAGATGGCAGGACGAAGCTTAAGGATCTTTTTATAAACTTAAAAATCCCGCAGGGGAGAAGAATGCTCCAGCCAATAGTAGCAGATGACAAGGAAATTCTCTGGCTACCTGGTTTACGGCGCTCACAAAATGCTTTAGTAGATGAGAATACCAAGGAATATGTTTATGTACAATTTAAATAGAGTCAAGTCGTTGTAAATTAGAGATTACAATTTGCGAGAAAAAGTCTATTGTTATAAGTTTTTCTTTTTGATACAATACAGTAGTATTGCATGAGGAGGCATAAAATGAAATTTTCAAATAGAAATATATGGTTTTATCTATTATTATTGCTACTTATAATTGGTTTTGTAAGTATTCTTGCATCTCCAACAGCAACTATAGAACAAATACCATATACACAATTTCAAAAAGAATTACAAGAGAACAAATATAGTTCTATTCAGGCGAGTCCGAAAGGTTTGACCTATACCATTGAGGCAACTTATCGAGATGGATCTGGAAAAATCGTTAATAGTATAGCACCATTTAGTGAATCTTCGCTGATTGATTTAACGAAAGATTCAGGGATAACCGTAACTTTTGTTGAGAAAGAAGAAGCTTCTCTACTGGCTACGCTTTTAATGACAATGGTTCCTTTTATACTCATATTTTTGCTGTTTTTCTTTTTAATCAACCAAACGCAAGGTGGCGGCAACAAGGTCATGAGCTTTGGTAAAAGCAAAGCGAAGCTATATTCTGAAGAGCATGCAAAAGTTACATTTAAGGACGTAGCAGGTGTAGATGAGGAAAAAGAAGAACTAGAGGAGATTGTCGATTTCCTGCAGGATCCACGTAAATATGTTGCTTTAGGTGCTAAGATACCTAAGGGTGTTCTCTTAGTTGGACCTCCAGGAACAGGTAAAACTTTATTAGCACGTGCCGTAGCAGGCGAGGCAGCTGTACCATTTTACAGCATTAGTGGTTCAGACTTCGTAGAGATGTTTGTAGGTGTGGGTGCTTCGAGGGTACGTGACTTATTTGACACAGCGAAGAAAAATGCTCCTTGTATCATCTTTATTGATGAGATTGACGCAGTTGGTCGTCAGCGTGGTGCGGGACTTGGTGGTGGACATGATGAACGCGAGCAGACACTAAACCAATTACTAGTTGAGATGGATGGTTTTGGCGACAACGAGGGCGTTATTATCATTGCAGCTACTAACCGCGCCGATATACTTGACCCAGCATTGCTTCGTCCAGGACGTTTCGACCGACATATCTATGTTGATCGACCTGACGTAAGAGGGCGTGAAGCGATTCTTAAGGTACATGCTCGTAATAAACCTTTGGCAGATGATGTTAACTTTAATGTTATTGCTAGAAGGACACCTGGATTTACGGGAGCAGATTTAGAGAACTTACTTAATGAGGCGGCATTATTGGCCGCACGTTTGAATATGACTGAAATAACGATGGTTGAGATTGATAATGCAATCGACCGCGTAATTGCCGGTCCAGAGAAGAAGAGCAGGATTATTAGTGATAAAGAAAAGAATATCGTTGCCTACCATGAAAGTGGCCACGCGATTGTTGGTTACCATCTTGAGAGTGCAGACGAAATCCATAAGGTAACAGTAATCCCGCGTGGTAATGCCGGCGGTTACACTGTAATATTGCCGAAGGAAGATCGTTCATTTATGACTAAGCCGGAGCTACTTCACAAAATCATGGGTCTGTTAGCAGGGCGTGTAGCAGAGGAAGAGGTACTTAATGAAGTTAGTACCGGAGCGCACAATGACTTCCAACGAGCAACTGAAATTGCTAGAAGAATGGTTACTGAATTTGGAATGAGCGAGAAACTTGGGCCGATGCAGTTCGGGAAACAACAGAGTGAAGTTTTCCTCGGACGTGATTATTCTAGCGAACCGAGCTACAGTGATAAGACTGCCTATGCGATTGATGTGGAAGTTAAAGATATCATTGATAGCTGTTATAAGAAGACAACGGAGATTCTTAAGAAATATCGTGACGAGTTAGACTTAATTGCACAATCCTTAATGATTAAGGAAACACTTGATGCGGCTGATATTAAAAAGCTGATGAACGATGGTAAATTTGATGACGAAGAGTTAGACAATCAGGTTCAGGAAAGAATCAAGGAGTTCCGTGCAGCAACTTAAGATTTAAAATAATGAAAAGATATCTGAGAAGATATCTTTTTTTTGTCAAAAAAAGAATCATTATTGCTTGATACTCTAAAAAAGGTTAAGATTATCATACATATAAGAGAATAACGAAGAAGGTGTAGAGTATGATACTTGCGATTGATGTCGGTAATACTAATATTGTAATAGGTCTATATGAGCAGGAAAAGCTGAAAGTTTCCTGGCGTATTTCGACGAACAAAAATCAGACTGCAGATGAGTTAGCAATGATGTTTAACCAATTATTAGAGCGCGAGCAGATTAGTTTTCAAGACGTTGGTGGTGTAATTATTTCCTCAGTTGTACCGCCACTTATCTCGCCGCTTGAAGTGATGGTTGAAAAATATTTCAAACAGAAACCGGTTATTGTTGGTCCGGGAATTAAAACGGGTATTAAGATTGGGATTGAGAATCCTAAGGAGTTGGGTGCAGATAGAATTGTAAATGCAATAGCGGCTATCGAACAATATGGAACTCCACTGATCATCGTTGATTTCGGAACAGCTACAACCTTCGATTATATTGATGAAGAGGGTACCTATCAGGGTGGTGCTATCGCTCCTGGTATTAGCATTTCGACTGAGGCGCTCTTTCAGAAGGCGGCCAAACTACCAAGGATCGAGCTGGTTAAGCCACGTGCTGTAATTGGTAAAAACACTGTTAGCGCAATGCAATCAGGCATTATATATGGATTTGCTGGACAGGTAGATGCGATTGTTGAGCGAATTACTGCGGAAAGTGGAGCTTTACCTAAGGTAATCGCAACTGGTGGAATGGCTGAATTAATCGCTTCTGAATCGAGTACAATTGATGAGGTAAATAATCTTTTGACACTAGATGGATTGATTAGTGTTTATAATAAAAACAATTAGTTAGGTGTGTTGTATAGATGGAAGATAAATACTATCCAATACGAGTCGTTAAAATTCTAATAATAATTATAATTGTTCTTCTCTTGGTGATTATAGGTGGAGCAATCTACTATTATGCTAGCAATCAGTATGATGCCGGGGAGGTTGTTGCTGTTGTAAACAATGTGGAGATTCGCGAAGCTCAGTTCTATAATGAGTTAAAGAACCGTTATGGAGTAACCACGATAAATGAGATGATTGAGCGGCTGGTGATCCGTGATGCCGCCGTAAAATATAATATTACTGCAAATAAATTAGAGACTAAACGAGAACTTGAGCAGTTCCGCAGCCAATTTGCATCAGAGGAAGAATTTATTGGTTATCTTGGAAGTGAACTAGGTATGACTTTGGAGCAGTTTACTCGGGAGGTTGAGTACTATATACTCTGGGAACAGTTAGCAACTAGAGATGTTGAGATTTCGGAGGATAGCGTTAATCTCTACTATCAGAATAATATGGATAAGTATAAGGTTCCGGAAAGCTATCACTTACAACAAATTATTGTAGAGACAGAGGGTTTAGCTAAAGACCTGTTAATTGATATTAGAAATGGTGCTAACTTTAATCAACTGGCTCGCACAATGTCCTTAGATTATATGTCGATAAGTACTGGTGGCGATCTGGGTTATGTCAATGCTGATAGTATGATGGTCGACCCACTAATTATTCGAAAAGCTCGTATCATGGAAGAGCGTGAGTTAGCAATTGTACAAGTCGGTGAATATTATCATATTATTCAGCTTCTTGGTTCAAAGAAGGCCTACCAATTCAGTTATACAGAGGTCAGGGACCAAATCGCGAGAGAACTAGCGCTGAACCATGCGGAACCGTTAGGAGTAGTGATGGAGCAGCTTAAACGGGAACTGGGAGTAGAGATTATTGATGAGTCACTTAAGATGAGGTGATTAGGTTGAAATATAATACGCGGATGCTGTCAATCAACAATGAGCAGCGACTTAGGCAGGAGATGTTAGAGGTTGGCGCAGATCAGGCGGGAATCAATTTAATGTTGCCTAAGGGAGAGTTTTTGACAATTAAAATTGAACAAGTCGGACTGAAAGCTGTTCTTATCTTGAAACAAGAGATGCTGTCGCGTGGTGGCGAGGCAGTTGTTAGTCGTAATGTTGCAGCTCTCGAACAGGAATTATCTGATGTGCTGTTAATGGGGACAGGAAAACAATTCACAGAGTTGATTCAAAAGCTACAAATTCAACCTTTCGGATTAAAAAACATTGCCCAGGAAATTCGTGAAGTAATCGATGCTGGGCGAACTAACAGAGTTTCACGAACCATTAAATGTAATGGCAAGGAGTTTGTAGTTGGGGATGGGAGCTTGGTTGTGGGGATCCTAAATTTAACGCCAGATTCCTTTAGCGACGGCGGGAAATATGTGAACGTGGAAAGTGCTGTGCGGCATGCATTAGAAATGGAGCGAGACGGGGCAGATATCATTGATATTGGTGGCGAGTCTACGCGACCAGGGCACACACCAATATCTGCCGCTGAGGAATTGGATAGAATCCTGCCAGTTATTAAGAGTCTAACTGGGAAGCTTACAATCCCTATCTCTGTAGATACATCTAAGTCTGAAGTAGCAGAAAAGGCCTTAGCTGCGGGGGCAAATATAATTAACGACATCTGGGGCTTAAAAGGTGACCCGCAAATGGCGGCAGTAGTCGCTCGCTATAAGGTGCCACTTATTATTATGCATAATCGGGAGCTCGCTAGCTACAAGTCGCTGATATCAGATATAATTGCTGACCTGCGTGAGAGTATTGGGATTGCCATAGCTGCAGGGATCGAACCTGATAGAATTATACTTGATCCAGGCATCGGCTTTGCGAAATCTCAAGAGGAGAACCTACTAGTTATGAATAGGCTTGCGGAGATCGTTAGTCTCGGCTACCCAGTTTTATTGGGTGCATCGCGAAAATCAATGATCGGCAACACGCTAAAACTTGAAAAAGACAAGCGGCTGGAGGGGACTATTGCAGCTGTCTGTCAAGGGATAGCGCAGGGTTGTCAACTTGTGCGCGTCCATGATGTGCCAGAAATTAAACGCGCGGTGACGATGATGGATGCAATGGTTAATGTTAAGGAGGGGGAGTGAGTTAAATGGATCGTATTATTTTTGAGAAGATACAATTTTATGCTTATCATGGCGTTTTAGAGGAAGAAAATCGACTCGGGCAGAAGTTCGAGGTTGATTTAGAGATGTATCTAGATCTACAGAAGGCGGGCGAAAGCGACAATATTAACGATACGATAAATTATGCTAAAGTATATGATGTTGTTAACGAAATATTGATGGGAACGAAACGCCAATTACTTGAGGCGATTGCTGAAAATATTTCACAAGAAATTCTAACCCAATTCGCAATCAGCGAGATAGTTGTACGCGTCCGTAAGCTCAACCCACCAATTCATGGCTACTTAAAGAGCGTAGCGGTTGAGATAAGGAGAGAAGCAAAATGATGGCTAAGGTTTTCCTGAGCCTCGGATCTAATATGGGCGACCGCCTGAATTATTTAGAGAGGGCTTTTAATGAGTTAGCAGCTAATCCACAGATTACGATTGTTGACCAGTCTTCGGTTTATGAAACTAAACCGGTCGGCTATCTTGACCAAGATGATTTCTTGAATATGGTTGTGGCAATCGCAACAAGGCTAAGCCCACATGAGCTGTTGGATTACATACAAGAAGTAGAGTTGCGCCTAGGCAGAAAGCGAGACAAACATTGGAGCCCGCGTACCATCGATATTGATATTCTGATTTTTGGAGAAGAGATTATCGAGGATGAACGATTAACTATTCCACACAAACTAATGCATGAAAGGGTCTTTGTTTTGCTTCCTCTATATGAGATTTACCAAGGACCAATTCCTGGGGTAGAACAAACTATTCCTAACTTGATACTTGATTACCAAGCTCAGTTGCCTGGCATTTCAGTCCATCAACTAGTATAGAGAGGGAACTTATAGATAGATGAAAATAGGTAATGTAGAATTAGCTAACAATGTAATACTTGCTCCAATGGCAGGCGTTAATAATCAGGCTTTTAGGATTATAGCCCGCCACTTCGGAACAGGCCTTGTCACAACAGAGATGATTAGTGATAAGGCACTTTTATTTAACAATGATTACACATTGCGTATGCTGGAAATTGATCCTGAGGAGCATCCTGTTAGTATGCAGATTTTTGGTGGCGAGAAAGCTAGCTTGGTTGCAGCGGCGCAGATTATTGATAGGCATTCGGCCGCAGATATTATCGATATCAACATGGGCTGTCCCGTGCCCAAGGTAACAAAAAGTGGTGGAGGATCCGCTTGGTTAACCTCACCAGATAAAATTGAAGAGACGATCGCAGCAATTGTTGCCGCGGTAAAGAAACCAGTAACGGTGAAGATCCGCAGCGGTTGGGATGAGAGAACTATTTTGGCCGTGGAGAATGCTAAAGCGATAGAGAGCGCTGGCGCTAGCGCGATTGCGATCCATGGTAGGACTAAGTCGCAAATGTACCGAGGTAGTGCTGATTGGGAGATTATTGGCAAGGTCAAGCAGGCTGTGTCGATTCCAGTAATCGGCAATGGCGATATAAGGGCGCCAGAGGACGCTAAACGAATGATTGATGAGACAGGCGTAAATGGTGTAATGATTGGGCGTGCGGCGCTAGGTAATCCTTGGTTGCTTTATCGAACAGTGCGGTATTTAGAAGATGGTGTGACGATTGGCGAGCCAAAGCCGCAAGAGAAATTAAGAATTGCTTTAGAACATCTTGATCGACTGGTTGAACTAAAGGGAGAAACGATGGGCGTGATGGAGATGCGTAAACATGCAGGCTGGTATTTGAGGCGCATGCCGCAGTCAGCGCGCGTGCGCGACTTAATTAATAAAGCGACCAAAAGAGCTGAAGTTGCAGCTATAATGGCCGCCTATATTGGTGACGTAGAGTTGACATTGAAAAGTGAATGATTTATAATCAACGCAACAAATCAAGACGGTATAGCTAAAAGCTTTTTAGCCCTACGCGGTTAAAATAAGCTTTTTATTATTATACTAAATTATGATTAATAATTTAGAATTAAAGAGGGGTAAGCAGATGGTTAATAAAGAGATTATCGTTACAGCATCTGGTTTTAGTAAACTGGAAGAAGAACTGGAACAATTAAAGACAGTAAAAAGACATGAAGTAACAGAGAAGATTAGAAACGCAGTCAGCTATGGCGACATTTCAGAGAACTCTGAATATGAGGATGCTAAGAATGAGCAGGCTTTTGTTGAGGGTAGGATTCTAACGATTGAGAACATGCTTCGCAACGCTAAGGTTATTAAGGACGACGAAATAAATACAGACTTGGTAAGCGTTGGTACGACAGTGCGATTAAAGGATATTGAGTTTAATGAGGTTGTAGAGTATACAATAGTTGGTTCTGCTGAGGCAGATCCTGGGGCTAATTATATTTCAAATGAATCGCCACTAGGTGTGGCAATTCTTGGTAGGAAAAAGAACGATGTAGTAGACGTTAATGCACCTTCGGGTGTTGTTAAGTATAAGATTTTATCTATTAATAAAAAATAGTTAGGCAACTTACTCGCGTTACATTAAATTGACTTGGGGATGATTTATATGAGCGAAGAGAAAGTAGATTTAAATGATCTGCTTCTTTTACGACGCCAAAAGTTAGAAAAGCTTGAAGAGCTAGGTTTTGATCCGTTTGGACATAGCTTTGCGCAGACAATAAGGGCTGAAGAACTGTTGGAAGAGTATGAACAGTATGATAGGGAAAAGCTACAGGAAATGAATGTGGCTGTCCGTATTGCTGGCAGAATAATGACGAAGCGGATACAAGGCAAGGCAGGCTTTGCTCATATTCAAGATGGTAGCAAAAGGATTCAACTTTACATTCGGGCGGATCAAGTTAGCGAAAATGAGTTTGCAGCTTTTGAGTTGCTCGATTTAGGCGATATTATTGGTGTCGCGGGGACGGTATTTAAAACTAATCAGGGCGAGTTAAGTGTACGTGTCGGCGAACTTTTGGTACTGGCAAAATCACTTCACCCGCTTCCAGATAAATATCATGGGTTAAAGGATGTTGAGCTACGTTATCGCGAACGGTACGTGGATTTAATTGTCAACCCAGAGGTTAAAGAGACCTTTATTCTTCGTAGCAAGATAATCAGTGCTTTCCGTGAATATCTAGATGGAAGAGACTATCTTGAGGTTGAGACACCAACTTTACATAGCATAGCAGGCGGTGCAACGGCACGTCCCTTCCATACGCATCACAATACATTAGATATGGAGCTTTATCTGCGAATCGCTTTAGAGTTGCATTTGAAGCGTCTAATTGTAGGTGGAATCGATAGGGTTTATGAGATTGGTCGCGTTTTCCGTAACGAGGGAATTTCAACTAAACATAATCCTGAGTTCACAATGCTGGAGCTATATGAGGCCTATGCTGATTTAGATACAATGATGGATATCACTGAGGGTTCACTCTCATATGTAGCTCAGAAGGTCCTAGGCACTACGACAATCGACTATCAAGGGGTTGAGATTAATCTTGCACCTAAGTGGGAGAGAATTTCAATGGTCGATGCAATCCAGAAATATAGAGGAGTCGATCTTTTAAGTGTTACGACTAATGAGGAAGCTCACAAGCTGGCTAAAGAACATGGACTTAAGGTTGAGCCGCACATGAGCTATGGTCATATCGTAAATGAATTTTTTGAAGAGTTTGTAGAAGAGAAGCTGATTCAACCAACTTTCATCTATGGACATCCAATCGAAGTTTCACCACTTGCAAAAAAGAACGAACAAGATCCGAGATTTACAGAACGTTTTGAGTTCTTTATTGTTGGACGCGAACATGGCAATGCTTTTTCTGAGTTAAATGATCCTATCGAACAACGCGAGCGTTTCGAGGCACAATTGAAGGAAAAAGAATTAGGTAATGATGAGGCACATGAAATGGATGAGGATTTCATTCATGCTCTGGAGATTGGCATGCCACCGACTGGAGGACTAGGCATTGGTATTGACCGCGTAGTAATGCTCCTAACTAATCAAGCATCAATTCGTGATGTTCTACTTTTCCCACTGATGCGTGACCGAGGATAAACTGTAAACAATAAAAAGTATTTTAATTTAGCACTTTACAAAGTTAGAATCATTGTGCTATTATATAAAAGTTGTTTAAATTGTTCTTTGAAAACTAAACAGTGTAATAAAAAGCCAAGCGAGCCCTGTCGAGAGATAGGGAAAAAACGTTTTAAAGTAATAAATTGAAGAGCTAAGTAAAGCTTTTTCGATATACAATTTATCGGAGAGTTTGATCCTGGCTCAGGACGAACGCTGGCGGCGTGCCTAATACATGCAAGTCGAGCGGGGTTTTAGGAGAAGCTTGCTTTTCCTAAAACCTAGCGGCGGATGGGTGAGTAACACGTGGGTAACCTGCCTAAAAGACTGGGATAACTCCGGGAAACCGGGGCTAATACCGGATAATCTACATGGTCATCGGACTAAGTAGTAAAAGGTGGCGTAAGCTACCACTTTTAGATGGGCCCGCGTCGCATTAGCTAGTTGGTGGGGTAATGGCCTACCAAGGCAACGATGCGTAGCCGACCTGAGAGGGTGATCGGCCACACTGGGACTGAGATACGGCCCAGACTCCTACGGGAGGCAGCAGTAGGGAATCTTCCGCAATGGACGAAAGTCTGACGGAGCAACGCCGCGTGAGTGATGAATGTTTTCGGATTGTAAAACTCTGTCATTAGGGAAGAATAGGTGTAGTTTAAATAAGGCTACACTGTGACGGTACCTAAAGAGGAAGCCCCGGCTAACTACGTGCCAGCAGCCGCGGTAATACGTAGGGGGCAAGCGTTGTCCGGAATTATTGGGCGTAAAGCGCGCGCAGGCGGTCTAATAAGTCTGATGTGAAAGCCCACGGCTCAACCGTGGATGGTCATTGGAAACTGTTAGACTTGAGTATAGGAGAGGAAAGTGGAATTCCATGTGTAGCGGTGAAATGCGTAGATATATGGAGGAACACCAGTGGCGAAGGCGACTTTCTGGCCTATGTCTGACGCTGAGGCGCGAAAGCGTGGGGAGCAAACAGGATTAGATACCCTGGTAGTCCACGCTGTAAACGATGAGTGCTAGGTGTTAGGGGTTTCGATGCCCTTAGTGCCGTAGCTAACGCAATAAGCACTCCGCCTGGGGAGTACGGCCGCAAGGCTGAAACTCAAAGGAATTGACGGGGGCCCG
>CAZKBI010000012.1:0-25613 GCA_964551195.1 uncultured Caryophanales bacterium
TTGATTAAAGTATATTTTACAAATTCAAGTCTCTTCGATCAACTAATATATTATCAGCAGATCCTTATTTGCTTCTAATATCGAGTATATCTAAGTAAAACCTTGCAATCCATCAGTAAAGCACTCAAAATAGCTTCATTTAGCCTCTTATCACTCTTAACGCCCAAATTTGCCTTATAACGCTTTATTTATCTTTTGTATCCGCTAATATTCAAACTTATTAAAAGTCGCTTAGAAACGATTTTAGAGGCCCGTTTTCAAGGTTTCCCATCTTTAACTTAGGATTTCACTAATTCGAATAAAAAGTCCTCAGTAATAGCTAAATATGATAAACCTCAGCAAGTGGCATTACTTTTACCTTGTTCCGAAGTAGAACTTCTAAGGCCTTATCCTTTTCGTTAACCTTCATAATTACCAGCGCCTCTTTGCCAGAGTTAATAGCAAAAGCGTACATATATTCAACGCTAATATTTTCTTTCTCTAAAGCTTCTAACGTGATGGTTAGTCCGCCCGGTTTATCCTCAATCGCTATTGCGATCACAGTCGTTGCACTAACTGTAAAATTCTCAGCTTTTAAGTGAGCTATCGCTTCATCAGGTTGGTTAACGATCAGCCGCAGAATACCGTAATCTGTCGTTTCAGCAATTGAAAGGGCGCGTATGTCGATTTTGTTTTCTGCTAATACACGCAGAGCATCTGCAAGTCTACCAGATTTGTTCTCAAGAAATACTGATATTTGTTTTACAAACATTGTATAACTCCCCTTTTTAATAAATTCTTTTATCAATCACGCGTATAGCCTTACCCTCACTGCGCGCAATTGATTTCGGTTCAACCAGTCTAACTTTGGTAGCGACACCTAATACCCCTTCTATCTCACGCATAATCATTTTCTCTTGCTCGACAATATCTTTGATTTGGTCTGAGAAGAAGACATCAGTCATTTCTACTAAAACCTCTAATATATCGCGATTATCTATTCGGTCAACAAGCAGCTGATAGTGTGGTGCTGTCTCACCAAATTCCAGTAGTACACTTTCAACTTGCGATGGAAAAACATTAACTCCTCTAACAATTAACATATCATCCGTACGTCCCATAACTTTATTCATTCTAAGGCTGCTACGACCACAAGCACACACTTCGTCATTTAGCAAAGATAAATCACGCGTTCGGTATCTAAGTAGGGGTAGGCCCTCTTTTGTGATTGTTGTAAATACAAGCTCGCCCTTCTCGCCCATCGGAAGCACTTCACTTGTATGCGGTTCAATAATCTCAGGATAAAAATGATCATCAGCAATGTGTAATCCGGCTTTATTGACACACTCACAGGATACGCCAGGACCGATGATTTCACTTAAACCGTAAATATCAAAAGCCGATATTCCTAATCGTCGTTCAATTTCATCGCGCATCGCACCAGTCCACTGCTCAGCACCGAAAATTCCCGATTCCAATTTAATCTCATTTTTAGAAATCCCTAAATCTTCCATTACTTCAGCGATAAATAAAGCATAGGAGGGTGTACAGGCAAGCATGGTTGTCCCAAAATCTTTCATAATTTGAACTTGGCGTTTGGTATTTCCAGAAGAACTCGGAATGACTGATGCGCCGACCTTCTCAGCTCCATCATGAATTCCCAGCCCACCCGTAAACAAACCATAACCATAGGATACTTGGATAAAGGACTCCTTAGTCATGCCCGCAGCCACTAGCGCTCGCGCCATAACCTCCGACCAAATATCTAGGTCCTTACGGGTATAACCAACAACCGTCTGCTTCCCGGTAGTCCCGGATGAAGCATGAATTCTGACGATCTCATTCATCGGTTTAGCAAATAGACCATATGGATAATTATCGCGCAAATCTTCCTTATAAGTAAATGGTAGTTTGGTAATGTCATCAATTGATTTAATATCTTCAGTCTCTACTCCCAGCTCATGCATTTTAGCTCGATAAAAAGGTACATTAGCATATACGAGTTTGACCGTATCAATCAGCCTTACTGACTGTATTTCTCTTTTTTCTTCTTGTGACATGCACTCGAACGCCTGATTCCAATACTGCATATGCTAGCTCCCTCTCTTTAGGTAATTAGTGTTATTATATATAATTGCCTAATCTTTGTAAATTAAAACAATTGTAATTAAAAGGCCCAAGTGTGAGATTTACCTACACTCGGGCGGAAAATATTATAGTTTATTATTTTACTTCCTGATAGGCCCACTCTAGCCATTCTAGCATGATGCGAACATCCTCAGGCTCGATCGTTGCACCACACCAGATTCGTAGACCATCTGGAGCATCGCGATAGGCCCCAATATCGTAAGCAACTCCCTCATCATCAAGCAGCTTAATTATTTGTTTGATTTTGTCCTTATCAAGAGCAATATTTAAACAGACACTTGTATTAGAACGAATTGCCGGATCCTCTGCTAGGAAACTAATCCAGTCATGTGTCGCAACAAACTCTTCTACTACTTTAAGATTATCATTGCTTCTAGCAATAGCAGCGGGTAAACCACCAATTGACTCTACCCAGTTTAGAGCTGCTAAATAATCTTGATTACAGAGCATTGACGGCGTATTAATTGTTGAACCTTGGAACAATGCCTCATCTACGCCATCACCTTTTTTAAAAGTGAAAATTTTGGGTATTGGCCAAGACGGCGAATAACTGGCAACTCTTTCAACAACGCGTGGTGAAATTATCAGCATACCGTGTGCTGCCTCGCCACCAAGAACTTTTTGCCAGGAAAAGGTGGTTACATCAAGCTTATCCCAGGGAATATCCATTGCAAATACAGCTGAAGTAGCATCACAGATTGTTAAACCCTTCCGATCCGATGGAATAAAATCACCGTTAGGTACTTTAACGCCGCTAGTTGTTCCATTCCAAGTAAAAACAACGTCATTATCGAAATTAACTTTAGCAAGATCAGGTATTTTACCGTAATCTGCAAAGTGTTCAGTCACATCCTCAATTTTTAACTGATTTTTTATTTCCTTTGCCCAACCAGTACCGAAGGATTCAAAATGAATAACGTCTACCCCTCTTGCACCTAGAATATTCCACATTGCCATTTCTACTGCACCTGTATCCGAAGCTGGAACAATCGCCACCCGATAATCTTCAGGTATGCCGAGAATTTCCTTTGTTCTATTAATTGACTCAGCGAGCAATGACTTACCAAGCTTACTACGATGCGATCTGCCTAAAGGAGCATCCTTTAGTAAATCTAAACTATATCCAGGATGCTTGGAGCACGGGCCTGACGAAAAATTTGGATTGTTTGGTTTTACCTTTGGTTTACTAATCATTTAAAATCCCCCTTATGATATTTTTATGTGATATTAAGTTTATTTTAACACACTCAGAACGAATGCTCCATCCTGCGCTTGCTCAAGTGCAAGCAATTCTAATCCGTTTTTAGCAAGAAATTCATTAATGCTATCAACATTATTAACAAGGGCTTTCCCAGCCAGAGATAGAGAAAATAGAAAAATCCCATCCTTTTTCAACACTCTTGTAATCTCATTTAAATTAAAAGGTGCATTAGAAACGGTTACTAAGTCGTAAGTAGAATCGCTAAAGGGTAAATTACCAGCATTTCCGAGAATAAAAGATACATTCTCTAATCGATTATCCCTATTTTTTTCCTTTGCCACACTTAGCATCTGCTCCGCTTGATCAATACCGACGATCTGTGCCTTAGGAAAAGAACTTGCCATTCTAAATGCGGCAAAGCCAGTACCAGTCCCTAAATCTAGAATATCACCAGTAAAGCTTTCATCCAGTCCACTACGTTTAATACCCTGATCAAATGGATATGAATACCCATCTCGCTTACTTGTTATTGGGTCAAACTTCTTAGCAAAACTAGAAGGAAAACGTTCCATTAATTTTCTAAAAATAAAACCCTCCATACGTTCAGGCTTTTTTATTATCGCCTTTATTACTAAACCCATCAATCGATCCATTCGAATCACTACCCTCTTTTAGAATCAATATAATTAAGACCAACATTACGGCGGGCTAAATCTAGGTAACTAGTTGCTTGTTTTCGCGCTTTCTCGGCGCCCTTTAGTAAAAGTCGGTTAGTCTCAGCGCGGTCCTTGTAGTACAGATTACGTAAAGATCGATATGGCAGAAAATATTCCCAAATCAACTCAAATAATTCTTGCTTAACCTCACCATATTTTAAGCCTGGTGTTAGGAAGCGTTCTTTCAATGCCAACTTCCCCTTCTCATCTAAGAAAAGTGCGTAAATATCAAACAGAATATTACCTTCAATTGGTTTGGGTTCGTCAATAGGCGTTGCATCAGTCATTATTGACATTACTCGCTTTCGAAGACTCTTCTCATCGGCGAAAATATCAATCGCATTTCCATACGATTTGGACATTTTCTGACCGTCAATTCCAAAGACAGTAGCAACATCCTCAGAAATATCCTCCTTAGGCACGACAAAAGTCTCGCCATACGTATAGTTGAACCGCTCAGCAATGTCGCGTGCAATCTCTAAATGCTGTTTCTGATCCTTTCCCACAGGGACAAGCTCCCCGCCAAAAGCAAGAATATCAGCAGTCATTAGAACTGGGTAGGAAAAAAGTCCATGGGTAGGTACAATTCCTTTAGCGATTTTGTCCTTATAGGAGTGCGCTCGTTCTAATAGTCCCATTCCAGTGACGTTCGATAAAAGCCAAGTAAGCTCTGTAACCTCAGGTACATCAGATTGTATCCAGAAAGTTGATCGATCAGGATCAATCCCGAGAGCAAGAAAATCGCATGCCGCATTAAAAGTATCTTCACGCAGTTGCTCAGCGTCAAAGACTGTTGTTAAGGCATGGTAGTTAACAATAAAAGCATATAATTCGTGTTGGTCCTGATAATCGACCATCCGTTTCATCATTCCAAAATAATTTCCTAAATGTAGCCTCCCAGAGGGCTGTATACCTGATAAGACGCGCATTACTATAATCACTCCTAATCAAATTCTACTATCAGTAAATTATACCCTATCTACTAGCTCTTTGCATTGAAAATGAGTTCCACAATTTGATTGCTCTCCTAATTACCAGATTTTTTAAAGGGTGGTAATGGTCCATAATACTGGTAGTAGTCAACCTTGATGTTGCCATTATAAAGTTTCCGTTTTTTACTTGCTCGAGCACCGAAAAAGGTTTCAAATTGTTCATTCGCCGTCAAGATAAAATAAGACCAAGTGCGATAAGCACGATATTTCTCTCCTAAGGAGCGGTAAATCTGCTCAACCTCACTTAACTCGCTAATTCGCTCCCCATAAGGCGGGTTACCAATTAGAACACCGTAATCATCAGCCATATGAAGATCCTTAATTGCTACTCGTCGGAATTTAATATCACCAGCCACTTCGGCCTCTTCCGCGTTTCTTTCAGCAACCTGAATAATCTCTGAATCAATATCTGTCCCTAGGATTTCTATTTTCTGCTGAAAATTTGCCAGATCATGCGTCTCTTCGCGTGCTTTATGCCAGATCTCACGAGGTATCGCCGACCATTCTTCCGATGCAAAATTTCGATTCATCCCGGAAGCAATGTTTTTGCCGATAAGCGCAGCCTCAATTGGAATTGTACCCGACCCACAAAAGGGATCAATTAAGGGCCGATCATTGCGCCAACGAGAAAGATAGATTAAACCCGCCGCCATCGTCTCTTTTAGTGGTGCTACTCCGATCCATTCGCGGTATCCCCTTCTATGCAATCCTGGGCCGCTAGTATCGATTGTCAGCGTTACTTGATCCTTTAAGATTGATACCTCTATTCGATATAGGGCTCCTGTTTCGTCGAACCAAGATGTTTTATATTTATTCTTAAGGCTTTCAACTATGGCCTTTTTAACAATTGCTTGGCAATCAGAAATACTAAATAATTGCGATTTGACCGACTTTCCATCAACTGGGAATTCTCCGTCTTGCTCAATCCATTCATGCCAGGGGAGCGCTTTCGTGCGCTCAAACAGCTGATCAAAGGTAACAGCCTTAAACTCACCGATAACCAATCGAACGCGGTCAGCAGTTCTAAGCCATAAATTAGTACGGGCAATCGCCGAGATATCAGCCCAGAAGATTACCTTACCATTGTCTATAGTCAGGTCCGTGTAGCCGAGTTTTCTAACTTCATCTGCTACCACCGCTTCCATTCCAAATGTTGCTGTTGCAATTAACTTTACTTTTGTCATTATTCATCATCCGCCCTCAAGTATTAATACTTAATAGTTTAATATTAGCATATTTTTTTAGTAATATACTTTTATTTAGCGAAAAATGTAATAAATAAATCAGGAATACATTTCAAATAAAGTTGACAGTTGGCTAAAATTGGTGTATTATTAGTTTTGACCGTCATGAAGATGGTTAATAAATTAAGACGATACAGATATGTATAGTTATTTAGGAGGATTTAGATGCAAGGGAAAGTAAAATGGTTTAACTCAGAAAAAGGTTTTGGTTTTATCGAAGTTGAAGGCGAAAACGACGTTTTCGTACATTTCTCAGCAATCCAAGGCGACGGATTTAAGACATTAGACGAAGGTCAAGAGGTAACTTTTGAAATCGTTGATGGCGACCGTGGTCCACAAGCTGCTGACGTAGAGAAACTTTAATCGAGAGTAATAAGCTAACACCATAAATTCAAAAAAATGAATTATAAGATGTAGAGAGCGCTAGTTCTCTACATCTTTTTTATTGTTTTTTCGATAATGCAATCCCCTTTTCCCCCATATTTTTCGCAAAAATTAAGGAATTCATGAATAATTCAGAATATTTCCTATCTCAATAGAATCGTATTGTTATTTATGATATTATATTATTCATAAATGAATTTAGAAGGAGGAAATTATATGAAGGTTTATGCATCGGATAATATCAGAAATATAAGCGTTGTATCACACGGTGGAGCGGGAAAAACATCATTAATCGAAGTGATAGCTTATACGACTGGTATTACCAACAGAATTGGTAGAATAAATGACGGAAACACCGTTTCCGATTACCACCCCGAAGAAATCTCCCACAATATTTCGATCAATACTTCGTTAATTGCTAGTGAATGGCGCGGTACCAAAATCAACTTCTTGGACACTCCAGGTTTTTCTGATTTTTTCGGTGACGTTGTAAGTTCATTACAGGTTGCTGACACTCTCTTAGTTGTACTCGACGCTACTGCTGGCGTTGAAGTAAGTACTGAATTAATATGGGCTAAAGCTGACGAAAAACAATTACCAAGAGTTGTATTTATTAATAAAATGGATCGGGAAAATTCTAGCTTTGAGAAAACAATTGACTCACTTAACGAAAATTTCACACAGCAAATCGTACCAGTTGTTCTCCCCATCGGCGCTGAGGACAACTTTAGTGGTGTTGTAGATCTAATTAACTTAGAAGCTTATACTTATTCTAACGATAAAAGAACAAAAATTGACATTCCAGCGGAGCTAGAGGCAGATGTAGCGAAATATCGTGAAAAAATAATAGAGGCTATCGCTGAAACAGATGACGATTTAACAATAAAGTATCTCGAAGGCGAGGAGTTTACAAAGGAAGAAATTCAACATGGGCTTAAGAAAGGTATTTTATCTTCAGCTGTTGTGCCAGTTATTTGTGGCTCTGCTTACCGTAGCATCCCTGTCTATTACCTGCTTGACTTCCTAGTAGATTATACTCCTAGCCCAATTGATAGTGCAGGAAATGTTGAGGTAGCTTCCAAACCGGCTGCAGCTCTTGTTTTTAAAACAATCGCTGACCCTTATGTTGGTAAAATAAATTATATAAAAGTTGAACAAGGTACTTTTAAAAACGAAACTCAATATACTAATACTACGAGAGACTCTACTGAGCGGGTCGCTCAGCTTTTCACCCTACAAGGCAAAACACAAATTAAATTACCCGAGTTAAACTTTGGTGACATTGGTGCAGTAGCTAAACTAAGCAATACGACTACTAATGATACTCTAGTTGCCTTAGGTTCCAAGCTTGAATTAGAGAAAATTGTATTTCCTGAGCCTGCCCTTTCAATTGCTATCCAACCTAAAACTAAACTCGATGAAGATAAACTTGGGAATGCACTAAACCGCATCTTAGACGAGGATCCTACTTTAAGATTAGAAAATAACACAGAAATTAGACAGACGCTGCTTATTGTAATGGGTGAAACCCACAGTGATATTATAATTGAGAAGTTAAAAAATAAATTCGGTGTTGAAGTAGTAACAGTTGAAACAAAAATCCCTTATCGCGAGACGATCCGCGGATCTGCAAGTGGTGTGGATGCTAAGCATAAGAAACAGTCTGGCGGAGCTGGTCAGTATGGTCACGTGATAATTAATATTGAACATTGTCCAGATGAAGATTTTGTCTTTGAATCAAAGGTTGTTGGTGGTTCTGTGCCTAAACAGTACTTCCCAGCAGTGGAAAAAGGAATTATTGAAGCAATGTCTAAAGGGATCCTTGCAGGTTACCCTATGATGAATATCAAGGTAACTTTAATGGACGGCTCCTATCATCCCGTAGATTCAAACGAGATGGCATTTAAGATAGCGGGTTCACTTTCTCTAAAAAAAGGCTGTGAAGCAGCTAACCCGATAATTCTCGAGCCATATTATACCTACGAAATTACGATCCCTGAACGTTATATGGGCGATATAATTGGTGATATTAATAGTAAACGTGGAAAAATACTTAGTATGGAGGCAGTTGGTAAGCTTCAACGCGTCAACGCAAGCGTCCCGCTAACTGAATTTAGTAAATACTCAATTGACTTAAAAGCTTTAACGCAGGGACGCGGTTACTATACTTCTAAATTTAGTCATTACGAGGAGCTACCTGCTCACTTAGCAGAAAAAGTTATTGCAACTGCTAACGAGGAATGATCCAAACTCATAATTTAAGTAAAGGTGTAATCTGAGGATTACACCTTTTATTTTCTATTCAATTGAGTAATCAATTACTCCCCCACCAAGACAGACCTCATCTTGGTAAAAAACCACTGATTGCCCGGGCGTAATCGCTTTCTGCGGCTTCACAAACGCAACCTCACAGCTATTCCCTTCCGACCAAACTTTCACGCTCACCGCCTGATCTGGTTGGCGATAGCGAAATTTCGCAGTACAAGCAAACTCACTTGCAGGTGCACTGCCAGCAATCCAGTTTAGATCGGTAGCAACTAGTCCTTTTGTGTAGAGGGCGGGATGATTATCCCCCTGTACGACGTAGAGAACATTATTATCTAAATCCTTCTTAGCGACAAACCATGGCTCACCAGTTCCCTGACCGCCAATGCCGATTCCTCTCCGCTGTCCAAGTGTATAATAAATCAAGCCTCGATGTTCCCCAATTACGGTGTCATCATCTAAGGAACGGATTTCCCCCGATTTTGAACTGATATAGTTACTAATAAATTTATTGAAATCACGTTCACCAATAAAGCAAATTCCAGTGCTATCACCCTTTTTCGCCGTAGCCAATCCAGCTTTTTCAGCTATACTCCTTAATTCAGGTTTAGTAAGGTGTCCAATTGGAAATAGGACCTTAGCCAGTTGTTCTTGATTTAACTGGTTTAAAAAGTAAGTTTGGTCTTTTGCCTGATCAACTGCTCTTAACAGCTTAAAAGTTCCTTCTGCACTTTCTATTTGGGCATAATGACCCGTTGCAATATAATCAGCACCATACTCAAGTGCTTTTTTGCGGAAATCGCCAAACTTAATTTCACGATTACAAAGGACGTCTGGATTAGGTGTGCGGCCACGCTTAATATCATCAATAAATTCAGAGAAAACCTTCTCTTGATATTCTTTTTCGAAATTAACTGAGTAGGCCGGAATTCCGATTTGATCACAGACTCTTTTGACATCAGCAAAATCAACCGCTGCTGTACATTCACCAAATTCATCCTCTTCATACCAGTTCTGCATAAAAAGGCCGATTACTTCATAGCCCGCCTCTTTTAGCAGTAGTGCAGCAACAGAAGAATCGACTCCACCCGACATTCCGAGCACTACAGTGCTTTTCTTTTCAGTTTTCATCGGAACACAACCTTATTTTATTTATTCCCTTTTTGATCTCGTTGATATTTAGTGCGATTACGGTCTTTACTACTCTGGCTAGCGCCTTGTTTTGGGCGACCGTCACGCGAATCGCGCCCGCGCGAATCTCTGCCTCGTGAATCACGTTTTTGATAATTACGATTCCTTGATGAACGATTACGGTCTTCTCGAGCACGAAGCGGTGATTCAGCAGTTAGTTCAACAGGAGTTTTGTCTGGCTCCTTAATTAGCATCTTCAGCACCGCTGAGATAACTGTGACTGAATCATACTCTTCAAGCAATTCTTCTGCTAGCTGTTTATATTCTAAGTTTGAATTTTCCGCCATGACTGCTTGTAGTTTATCTGTCATGATTTTTTTCTGTCCCTCAAGCGCATCCATTGTTGAAGGAATATTTTTACGTTCAATTTTTTTCTTAATCATTCGTTCAATGGTTTGCAAGTGCCCTATTTCACGTGGTGTCACGAATGTAAGCGCTAGACCAGTTTTACCAGCTCTACCTGTTCTACCAATCCTGTGTACATAGCTTTCTGGATCTTGTGGTATATCAAAGTTTATAACATGCGTAACTCCGGAAATATCAAGACCACGTGCAGCAACATCAGTTGCGACAAGCACTTCAATCCTACCGCTTTTGAATTGGCGCATAACGGAATCACGCTTAGCCTGTGTCAGGTCACCGTGTAATCCTTCTGCTGAGTAACCACGCTTACTTAAAGCCTCCGACAATTCATCAACTCTTCTTTTAGTTCGACCAAAGACAATTGCCGACTCCGGTGAGTAAATATCTAATAAGAGACACAATACATCAAACTTCTGCTTTTCTTTAACTTCCATATAATGTTGCTCTATATTAGGCACTGTAACTTCTTTGTCAGCCACTTTAATTAACTCTGGCTCATTCAAAAACTTATTTGCTAGCCTTCTAATTCTTTCTGGCATGGTAGCAGAAAATAGTAAGGTTTGACGTTTAGTTGGTACTTCAGTTAATATCTTCTCAATATCTTCAATGAAGCCCATATTTAACATCTCATCGGCTTCATCAATAATCACCATTTCAATACTATCTAAACGGATAGTCCGACGATTAATATGGTCTAGCAGACGTCCTGGAGTACCCACAATAAACTGCGGGCGATTTTTTAAAGCACGAATCTGACGAGCAATGTCTTGTCCGCCATAGATTGGTAGCGTTTTAATACCTTTATACTGGCCAATTCTGTTCAGTTCCTCAGCAACCTGTACAGCAAGCTCACGCGTTGGTGTAAGGACTAGGCTGTGAATCTTAGTAGCGTTTGCTTCTACCTTCTCGACCATGGGGATGCCAAACGCGGCAGTTTTACCTGTACCGGTCTGTGCTTGCCCTATGATATCGCGACCTTGCATCACTAAAGGTATAGCATCTCCCTGGATTGGTGTTGTCTCTTCAAACCCCATATTTTTGATAGCCTTCATAATATTTTCGCTTAAACCTAATTCTTCAAATTTTCTCAATTAATTCAATCTCCTCAATATTTAAATTAGAAATATAAATGACATATACATTTAAAAGACATTCTCCAATCGCGGAAAATGTCTTTTAATAAACATTATAAACATCTCTTAAAGGGCATTTTAACACATTTAAGCAACTTTTGCAAATTCAGAGTTCTAGAAATATATCGCCGTCAAATAGCTTGTCGTGTTTTTAAATTCACTTGGGTGAATTCTTGCAGAATTACCATGATTTAATATAACCTGTTGCGAAGAATCTAACTTCTCGAGTAGTGAGAACATGAAAATAGCACTAACAGGCGAATCTAAGTATTCATTATTTAACTGACTAAGCCTCTGAGAATCACGGTTTATGACTAGTTCTTTAGTTATTAAGTCTCTTTTGTCGGCCTCTTCAAGTGAAAGATAATGCGAAAAATCGATTGAAGCAATAATCATTACACGCTTACCTTTAATCTGTTCATAAATTCTACCCGCCAGATCAATAACCACATTCGGCTCAAGTGCACTTGAGAATATTAATGGTACCAATTTGCTATTTGGCATAAAGTGCTTAATATAGGGAACATGTACCGAGATTGAATGTTCATTTGCTGCAAGTTCAAAACTATAACCTACCTGCTCCTCATTGACTAAATAATTTGTAAGTTCTTGATTAACTTCCAAGTTACCAAATGGCGTTTCCCAGTCCCAAATAGATGTATGAATTGTTTCCACGCCAGCACTTGAGTGATTAGGTCCAACTAGTAAGATTAACTCTGGCTGGCTTGCGGCAACAGTTGCATAGAACTCGGCAATCAGTCCATCTGCTAATAGGTGATGATTAACAATTCCACCATAAATCAGCTGCTGACTGTACTCCTCAACAGCTGGGACCTGCAGGGACCGATAAAATTTATTAAGATCAAACCCTTGAAGTTGAAGCTTCCGATAATCGTTATTAATAGCAAGCTCTGTCTCCTCATCTGTTTCTGGAAAAAAAGCATTATTACAGCCTAAAGTACCAATAGAAATAAAAATAACAACTATTATACTTAAAGCTAGAACTAGAAGTAACCTTCTGTTTATTATTAGGTTGCTATTAATGAATATAAATCTCATTAATAATAAACCTTTCTTGTGGAGCAGTAGTCAAAGAGCCACTCGCAAAATGCTGCATGACCGGAGTGTCAGCGGCGTATTCACCAATACTTGCTACCCTCGCATAATAAGTCAAAGGATCATTTTTTGCATTTTTGCTATGATAGTAGCCAAAGACAATCCTTTCTGTATCACTATAAATCGGAAGAGACATCCCGCGAGTACGCATATCGCTATTTTCTATATAGCGGAAGCCAGCTGGTAAGCAGTCAGTTATTTCATAATAACCATCAGGTGCATTTGCAGAAAAACTTGGTTCCAAAGTAATCTTCACAATATCTGAAAGTGCTAATTCAGTAATCGGTTTATTATTTACTTTATAAAACCGTTCTAAGGAATAGCTATCACTATTTTTAATCCCGGCCTCTTCCAATTTTCCATAATAACTAACAGCGACAGTTAAATCACCTTTAACATTGCTGAAACTAACTGTTTTTATTTCTTCCGGACTTAAGATAAGTGAAAATCGTCCAGAACCCTCAATATTAACAGTCTCTTTTTCACCATTGAGTGTATAGTCAAAACTATTTCTCTTGTCAGTCTTTGGGATATCGTTTTTCATAAATATTAATTGTTCTAATAGAGTAAGTATTTTGTCAGTTTGGTTATTGGTTAAATAATCAAACATCCTATATCTCTCATCACTATCTAATTTAGCAGCAACAATCGCTAATAATGAAGTGGCTTCAAGTACATCATCTTTATCAATACCCGTTTCAATATATACTTGTTCTCCGACTCTCTTGCCGTATTTATTCATTAGTTTAATATAAATTTGATTTGCAGAGTTCAAATCACCGAATTCAGCAAGTGCAACTGCAAGTAATACCTGTTCTTTAATGCTTAAACCTTGTTCTTTAGCGGCATTTTGTACATCTAGTAAGAAAGGCTCATTAAGCGCAGCCAAGCCCCAATAAGCAGCTGCCTGATCAATCCCTGATGAATTTTTATTAATTAAAATCTCGTTGAAATAGAATTTCAGAGCACTTTTATCAATGAGTTCACTCGCAATGGATGCGACCTTAGCTGATAGTAGAGCTTCATTTTCTGAGTATGGCAACAATGAAATTCCACCATCACCGGTTTGATATTGATCTAATTCAAATTTCTCGGTGCTAATATTTTCTTCTGAAAAATGTTTGTTCAGTATTTCCGGTCCGATTTTGCGAGCAAGAATCTGGTCCACCCGTGAGCCCGTTGTATAAGCTAAACTAGTTAGGTTTTTATAAAAAAGTGAATTGCTTTTGCTGTAGAACCTTAAATTAGCATAACCATCGGTATTTGTAATTTTCATCCCATTCTCGAGATCGTAATAATCAATTATATTCGTTTTTAAGAGTGTATCCTCTACTGAGAACTCCTTCTTGATGCCATCAGACAAGCTACCTTGCTTACTTTCAACCTGAAGAGTGTACTTTCCTTTAGGTAATTTCCCTATTTCGATATTGCTGTAGTCGTTAGCTCTTCCCTTTGTAGTTAACTTAGTCTCTTTCCCTTGCTGATCAGTCAATGTTAATAAGTATTCTACTGTCTCATTTGTTTTAGTCGCGGTTCCATAAGATCTTACTGAGACAGCTATCGTATCACCAACAAGATATTTTTCATTCGCGATTAATAGAGTAAAAAACGGAAGTTGTACATTAACTGCAGTTTTTCCGTTCCCCGCAAGTAAATCTTTAGTGATTGCCTGGTAGGTAACACGCCATGATGTAAGATTATCGGGCACTTGGAAAGTAAGTGTAGCTCTACCATTTTTATCAGTAGTAAGTGTTCTGAATTCGGCAGTATCTTTAAATTCCGAACGTACATAATCGGCGTAACCACCATCACCGCCCATTTCAGCACCGCCTTTAAGCTGAGCAGTCTGAGACGATGCGTATTCTGCTAGTATGCCAGTTGTGAATACATAACTATATACTGACTCTGCAGTATCGACGAACTGATCACTTAATGCGAACATGGCTTCGTCAACTATACTTATATTTAAACTAGCCTTTAAAGGGTTACCTTTCTTATCTTTTACAGTAAAGTTTAATTTCGCAGTATCACCTGGTTTATAATGACTTTTATCAGCCACAGCATCAATTTTTATATTCTTTTCACTATAATCGTAGAGGATTCCTTTAATTCCTGTTAAGTAAATCCTTTTCCCATCAAAGTAGGCAGCTTCATAATAGAAGTTTGGAATATCTTCTTTTTTGAAGGTATAGCTATTTTCGGTTTTGTCAGAGATAGAATAATCGCGTAGACCATCCTTTAACTTTAACATCAATAAACGGTCCTCATTTAATTCTCGCGCTGCTAATCCATTTTTCATTAGTTTTAAGCTAATTTCATCATTTATTCGGTAATTATATTTATTTTCATCAGCCTCTTCTAGAGTATAAATGGACTCGGCAAAATCATTATAATCGTTCATGAAGCGCCTCACAACATTACTATGAACAACAATATTTCCTCTCGTATCCGTGGTTTCAACAATAATTTCATAATCAGCTTCTTGAGCAAATTGATAGTTGAACTGATAAACACCACCCAAGGTCTCAGCTGTAAATTTTTCAACCTGCCTCTCAACCCTATTATAGTTATATGTTTCAACTACTCGTTTATTAATAAAGTCGTAATAGTTCCCAGTTACTTCTTTAACAAACTCGATCTCTATTATTTGAACGTTAATTGGCCGATTTATCTCTTTCCCTTTATATTTCTTGGTGTAATCACCGTAATCATTTTCTGCACTAGACTTGTTAAGATCTATCAGATTTGTCGCGATTGAAATTTCAGAATCGATTTCCCCATCAGAAACTGCAATGTTAACCATTATATCTTTTGGAAAGACCAAAATCTCAGCATTTTCCCAGATATTCTGGTCCTCAGCCTGATCATTTATAATATTAAAGTTCACATAGATTGGCATCCAATCGACCGCTGTAATTATTGGTCGGTAATTTATTAGTGCATTTCCGTTCCGATCAGTAACAATTTTGCCGACATTTCTATTGGTTCTCTCTTCATAATATGTTGCTTTTAGATTTAGGCCAGTTACGGGAGATCCCTCAAAAAAATTTGCCTTAATATTTAATAGAGCATTATCCCATGCAAATATAACATCTTTGTTAAAGTCTGCCTCGATCATGTATGCGGGTTTTTTATAATTCCTAATCTCAAATGATTTTCCTATTATCAATGCATCATCATTTTTTATTTCAATATAATAACTTCCAGGAATTAAGTTATTAAAAGCAAGCTTTTCATCAAATGTGCCGAACTCATCCAGAGTCAATTCTGTTTTCATAACTTCAACTTTATCGCCTAGGTTAGAGGACATATTTAGAGTCGCTGTAAGTTTATTTAATTTAGTTCCACTCTCTCTTGCCTTTACAAGTCCCCACAAATTTACTGTGTCATTTTGTTGATATAAATCACGATCAAAATATAAATAGGACCAGTAGCCGGCATTAGAGCTTTGGTAACCATAAGAATAGTCATAGCCGTAAAATGATTTTAATAGTTGTGCAACATAAGTCGGTCGGTTATTGATTTCAACTTTAAAATATTGTTGATTAAACTCTTCTAGTTTGACTACTTGCTCATTAATTAGCGCAATACCCTCAGCATTAGTAATAGCAGTTCTTCCATTTTCTGCCACCAGCTTCGCGCCTGGGATTGGTTTGCCGTTTTGAGTATCGTTAACCCATGCAAGGCTCTCCTTCTCACCTAACATAATATATATGGCAGCGTTGTTAACTTGTAGATGCGTCTGGTAATTGCTTTTGCCATTCGTCACATTTATTAAATAATATCCCTCATCTAACTCCTCAGGGAAAACCAAATAATGCGTCCAATTATTCTGCATCGTCTGAAATTTTGTGTTAAAGCTCGTGATTTTTTTCAATCCACCATCAAGCTTAATAGTTTTATTTATTGAATTCATCCAGTTCAAATCAGTATCAATCAACTCTTTGAGTCCAACAATTAAGCTGTCAGCTTCGCTGTATTGATATATCTCGACTTTTACTTCTTGATTACGCAATTCCTCACTTGGGTGGACTTCTAAGTATGGCACCGTATCAGATGTGAAGTTATATAAAGTTTCAGTAAAGTTTAAATACGTTTTATCTGTGCGATTCGCTACAGTCATAAACTGGAATGTATAATCATCAGTAATCTTTTTATTGCTTTCCTTAAGAGTTAATCCGGATTTTACACTAACTGTATACACAGTATCTGGATCTAAATTTTTATCCGGCATAAAAACAGCTTGATTCTTATTATAAATAAACTTTCCTTTTACCATCGGCTCGATTGAAAAGAAATTATCCAATGATTCAAAGTTCGGATAACTGTAAGTAAATTCAATTCCCGTGTCTAAAGGCACACCAAGTCCTTTATCTCTTGGTAGTGTGCTCTCTAGTTTAAAGTCCTTAACTGTCTGAAATGCCCAGGAGAACTTACTATCCTCATCAACCATACTAACTCTATATACTGTGTTTGAAGTAAGAGGGTTTTCAAAACTTACCGTATATTCCTTACTCGAGAGTTTCGTCACTTTATAAGGAATCGCAGGCTCAATATTAAATAAATATTTAATTCCATCTAGCGTAGTCTCATCTTTGGAAACAATGTTTAACCCGGAATTTAAAGCAACTCCCGCTCCATCACTCTCAGTTGCCTCAATCTTATACTGCAAGTTACCCTCCATCTGTAAATCTAGATTGCCCCTACTCTCTCCATCACTAACAAAATAGTAAATGAATAAGCCTAACAAAACTACTATCAGAATTACGCCAACCAGAACAACAATTTTTTTACTCGTTTTCATTGGTTAACAACCTCTCTAAATTAAATTATTCAAAGAACGATCAAGAGTAAGTAAGTCTGTATTAATTTTCTTCTGCACTATTTAAAGTAGGTAGGTTAAGAAAATTGTTGCTAGTCCAAAATAGACAGTCAAAGAAAATACATCATTAAGTGTTGTAATTAAGGGTCCTGACGCAACTGCTGGATCGACCTTCAGATAGTAAAGTATTAAGGGAATAATTGTTCCAGCTAAATTACCGATAATTATTGATAGTAATAATGAACTACCGACAATAAGACCTAAATAAATATTTCCTTGCCAGAGATAGGTAATTAGAGCAATTAAAATACCACTAACAAAACCAATGATTATTCCAACAAGCAATTCACGAAAGATTAGCCGTCGTATTGTTCCAGGACGGATATCCTGTGAGGCTAAACCACGAACTACAACAGCCAGTGATTGCGTTCCAGTATTTCCCGTCATTCCAGTAATAATAACCATGAAAAACGACAACGCTACTACGGCTTCTAGTGTAGCTTCGAAAAAATTTACAATATTAGCTGAAACTAGTCCAATTAAAAGTAGAAATATTAACCAGGGTAAACGTCGATAGGCAGCGATATGCGCTGGAGTATCAAAATCTATATCCTTACCACCAGCAGATAGTTTAGTAATATCTTCGTCGGCCTCTTCAACAAGAATATCTATAATGTCGTCAATTGTTATAATACCAACCATTGAGTTATTTTCATCAACAACTGGCACTGCTGTAAAATCATATTTACGAATAATATTAGCCACTACTTCTTGGTCTGTATCGACAGAAACGGTTATTAAACGTGTAAACATTACATCTTCAATCAGATCGTCTTTGTCTGCTAACAGAAGATCACGGAAGGAGACAACTCCGACTAATTCCTTATTAGCGTCTAAGACATATAAATAATAAATAGTTGTCGCAAACTTAGAATAGGTCTTAAACTTCTCAACCGCTTGTTCAACCGTAAAATAGCTTCTAATCCAGACAAAACGGTTGGTCATCAAGCCACCTGCTGTATCTGCCTGATACTGCATTAGACTCTGAACCGATAATGCTTCAGATTTTTCCATTGCATCTAGATATTCTTGCAAACTCTCGACCGATAATTCATTTAATAGATCGGCAAGGTCATCATTATCCATTAAATCCATTATCATTGAAGATTTTTCAATACCCAAACGTTGTAATACATCATGTTGATATTTAATATCAACCTCTTGAAGCATCGCTGCTATCTGTTCTGAATCGAGATAAATTAAGAAAAGCTGGCGATACTTGTCAGGCAAATCGACATATAATATAGCGATATCATACGGTTGGAGCTCTTCAATTAAAATCTTAAAGTCACTTCTTCTGTATTCTTTTAGATATTTTATTGTGTTTAGAAGTATTTCATTCTCATCCATAAAAAGAGCCACTCTACCACCAACTTATTATAAAATATTTTTAAATCTTTTTTTACCTTGCAACATTATTATTAAGTATTAAACTCACACGGAAAACAATCCTGCTTAACAGTTCAATACTATCAAAAAAAAAGCCCTTATTCAATATACTAATGGCTTTGGCTATAAATAAATAAAAGATTAGCTATTTACTAGATAGCTAATCTTTTATTTATTTGTTTATTAATTAAGTTTCTTTACTATTTTAAGACATAGCCTAATCCAAGAACGTTAGGTCCGGCATAGGTCCCAATTGTTGGCCCAATTGTCAAGTAATCGACATCTTCAAATTCTGAAAGTGGAAAATTAGCTAAATCTTCTTCAAGTTGTGCTTTATCTTCATAATTAGTTAAGATAAATAGACGATCTTTCTGAATACTATCAAGAATCCCAGAGAATTTAGCAGCCAAACTCTCGATACCTTTCTTTCTACCTCTAAAAGAATCGGCGGCTTCCATAAGACCATCATTGATTGTAACAAGCGGCTTTATGTTTAATAAACCACCCACAGCTGCCTTTGACGCTGAAATCCTGCCACCTTTTTTCAAGTTTTCTAAGGTGTCAAGTAAGGCGATAAACGATGTTTTCTCACGATATTGCTCCAGCTCAGTAACCACATCTGCAAGAGACATCCCTGCTTTAATTAATTCATTCGCCTTAAGTAGTTGTAGAATAACCATGCCGGTTACATTAAGCGAATCGGCAACATGTACCTTATCCATATACTCTTCATCCAACATATCTCTACCGATTACTGCGCTTTGATAGGTTCCACTCAATTTCGATGAAATAGTAATACATAATACTTCATTGCCTTTTTCAATCTCCTCCATGTAAACTTCGTAAAATTGAGTCGGAGTTGGTTGACTAGTTTTTGGCAGATTTTCCGCTGCCGCCATTTTTTTATAGAATTCATCTTTACTCAAAGTAACAGAATCTTGATACTCTTTGCCACTGATATTTACGTAAAGTGGTACAACACGTACCGGAAAATCTACTAATGAATCTACAAACGGTTCGTAATCACTTCCACTGTCGAGCAAAAAAGTTATATTCTTCATTGTGGTTCCTCCATCTACAGTAGGATAATTTATAATATTTATAGATCTTTGACTATTGTTTTCTCAATAAGGTTGCCTTGTTTCAAAATAGCATCTTCAATCTTAGCAATTGTTACTTTGTTATCGTCGAAATTTAATTTGACTTTACTTGCATTAAATAATACCTTAACGCTTTCTTTGTCCACCCCCTCAAGTCCGCGTAGGGCATTTTCAATCTTTATTGTACACGATGGACATCCTAGTGTCTCTAATTTTATTGTAGCTTTTTTCATAACATTCACCTCTTATAACTTCAATTTGTAACGCAACAAACGCATTCCATTTAGGATTACAATTAGAACGCTTGCCTCATGAGCAAACATACCAATTGTCATGTTCATCCATTCGCTGAAAAATAGTGCAGCTAATAAGATAAAAACGGTTCCAATCGCAATTACGATATTCTGACGCATGTTGTTTACAGTTGCCTTAGCAAGTCCCAGTGCATGAGATAATTTAGAGAAATCTGAGTTAACTAAGACAATGTCCGATGTTTCAATAGCAACATCAGTACCTCCGCCCATGGCAATCCCAATATCAGCAACGGCTAGTGATGGACTATCATTTACTCCATCACCTATAAATGCAACAATCTCACCCTGCTCTTGTAATTTTTTTATATAGTCTGCTTTATCCCCAGGTAACAGATTACCGTAAGCTGAAGTAAAACCTAGCTGCCCTGCGATGCGATCAACCGTACCTTGATTATCACCAGAAAGGATTGTAAGTTTCTTAATTCCTAATCGAGTGAGTCTCTGTAATTCTTCCTTAACTCCTGGGCGAATCTGATCTCTAATACCCATTATTAGCGCTAACCTACTGTCGATTGCCATTATTACAATTGAGTCACCATTCTCTTCATAACTTTTTATCTTATTTTTTGCTTCATTGTCAATTATTACCTTTTTTTGCCTTAACAGGTTCTCATTTCCTACAATAATCTCTTTATTATCAACCCTTGCTACAATGCCGCCACCAGTAACCACGTCGGTCGATTCAACTGTAAATAGTTTAATCTCACCAATATGCTTAGTTATGGCTTTTGCTAGTGGGTGATCTGATTCGCGTTCTACACTTGCTAGGTAACTGAGCGCAAGTTGTGCATCTGCGTGGTAGATTACCTGATCAGCAACTTCTGGGTTACCGATTGTTAAAGTTCCTGTCTTGTCAAAGATCATAGTGTCTACTCGAGAAAACTGTTGTGTTACCTCGCTGCCTTTTAATAATATATTATTGCGTGCACCATTACCAATTCCCGAGACATTGGATACCGGAACACCAATAACCAAAGCACCAGGACAGCCTAATACCAGAACTGTAATAGCCATTTCTACATCCTTTGATACTAACCAGACTAGCAAAGCAAAGACTAAAACTGCTGGCGTATAGTATTTGGCAAATCTGTCGATAAATCTTTCGGCGTCTGATTTAGAGTCTTGAGCCTCCTCAACTAGCTCAATAATTCGACCAAAGGTTGTATCCTCGCCTACGCGATCTGCTTTTATTTGTAGCGTACCATTTTCGAGAATGGTACCTGCATAGACAAAAGAACCTTCGTTTTTTCTGGAAGCTAGGGGTTCTCCAGTGATACTTGCTTCATTAATATAACCCTCTCCAACTGTTACATAGCCATCAACCGGCACCTTAGCACCAGTCTTCACTAAAAGTATATCACCCTCATTCACTTCATCTACTTCTATTTCTTCAAAATTACCATCTGCTCCCAAAATAAACGCGCTTTCTGGAGCTAGCTCAGTTAATTCTTTAATTGCTGATCGAGTTTTGTTCAGGGTTCTCTGCTCTAAATATGAACCAAAGAGAAAGAGAAATGTAACAATTGCCGCTTCTTCAAAGTTATTAATTAAAAACGCCCCAACTACAGCAATCGTAACCAGTAACTCGATACTTATAACCTTAACACGAAGGGCTTGTACTGCCTGTATTGTAACAGGTACTAACCCAACAAAACCAGCTATTGCCAGTGCGTTATTCCCGAATAGTTCGAGCTGAAAGCCGTGCTTACTAATTAAACCTACGACTATTAATATTCCACTTATCAATGTGAGCCAATTTTTATTCCTATTTATAAAAGCCTGCACATAGCTTCCCCTCTTTCCGTGATTAATTACCTTATTTTTGATTATAATAAGCTTGATTAATTTGTGCTAGGGCTTTATAAACGTTTGTATATGCCTCACAAGCACCTACGGGTATCGAAAAGTTATTCGTAAGACCTTCAATTACTGCTAATTCATCTGTGATGTTTAATTCTTCTTTGCTGCACTCTTTAGATTTTTCTGCAATTCGATTAAATCGTTCTGAAATATCAGCAAATTCAGGGTGATCTGCAGCATGTACTCTTGTTACAATTGGTAAAAACAACTCTAATGTATTAAATTCTTTTTTTAACAGCTCATAAAAGTTTAATGTTTGTGACATGAATTTCCACTCCCAACTCTTTTTTTATAAATACATTCTTCTTTTTTTCTTGCGATGCTTTCTAGAAATCTGATTGCATCTGTGTAACTATCTCTATTAATTTTATAACGTGTCCATGCGCCTTCTTTTACCCCATTAACTATGCCACTATCTGTAAGGATTTTCATATGGTAACTTAAAGTTGACTGCGATAGATTAAATTCCTCAAGCAAGTGGCAAGCACACATTTCGTCACAAGATAGTAAATCAATAATTGTTAACCTTGTTTCATCAGCAAGTGCTTTCATTATAGGGACATATGCTAAATATGACCCGTTCACAATAACCCCTCCCCTAACAAAGAAATCATATCGACATTTATCGATATGAAAAAAATAACATACATATCGATAAATGTCAATATGATTTCTAGCTAATCTTAATTATTTTTTAATTTAGATCGTAAGCACTTGGAATATTCTTTAATTTCCGTCTCTACACGGAAAGAGTCGTTAATCTTCTGAATCGCTTTTCCCAGAATATTATATTGTAGCTCTGATTGTTCAAGTAATTGGATAGCCATCTGTACATAATACTCAGAATCATCCTTAAATAGCGACCAGATTAGCTCCAGTTCGAAGATTGGGTATAATCGCAAAATCCTTTAACATTTTCTCATATAACAAGTTTGTCAACTACTCTCATAATTTGCGTAGAAAAACGACTTTTAAATAATCGCTCTCTCTTAAATATGGATTAATCGTAAAATCTTCTGGCAGACCATACTCCTCAACAATTTTAAATTGCTGATTTAATTCTCTAAAGGTGTTCTTAATCTGTTCAGTAAAGCGCTCACGTGAAAATCCAGCGTGATTAGTCGAGAGAACTAGAATGCCATTTGCTGCAAGTAAGGGAATAGCCATTTTCAGCAGATCAGGATAATTTTTTTGTACAGAAAATATACGTTTTTTGGTGCGAGCAAAGCTTGGCGGATCAATAATAATTAAATCGAATTCGAGTTGCTTACGATTGGCATATTTAAAATAATTAAATACATCATCAACAATAATCTCATGTTTACTTAAATCGATACTATTAATTCTAAAGTTTGCCTCAGTTTTTTCTCTGCTCCTTGCGGATAAATCAACGCTAGTTGTAGTTGCTGCACCGCCCACAGCAGCCGCAACAGAAAATGCACCTGTATAAGAAAAACAATTCAAAACTCTTTTCTTTCGTGCATAGTTCTGCTGAATCGCTTCACGAGCATATCGCTGATCGAGAAAAAAACCAACCATCAGACCGTCCTCTAGGTCAACCTGATATTTGATTCCATTCTCTTTGATTGTTAAGGGGAAACTTGCACGGATACCTTCAATAAAGTTTTTTTCCTCTAAAACATTTGATTGAAATCTCATTTTTTGGTAAATGCCAAGATACGATAGCTGATCTCTAATTGCATTTAAAAACAGCTCATAATGTCGATAAATACCTTCGTTATACCAGTTTATTAAATAATAACCATCAAAATAATCTACAGTTATCCCGCCAATCCCATCGCCCTCGCCGTTAAATAACCGAAAAGCAGTAGTTTCATCATTATGAAAAAATGATTGTCGCTTATTAATTGCAGCCGCAAGTTTACGACTAATAAAAGCTTGGTCAATCTGTTCATTATTTTTACGCGTTAGAATCCAGCCGACACCCTTGTTCTGGGTTCCGATATAGCCTCGACCAATAAAATCTCCTCTTTCATCGGCGATAGCAACTATGCTTCCCTCATCTGGTAAGACAGTCGCATCAACTAACGACTCAGAATTAATGAGTGGATTATTATTGATATATCTTTTCCGATACCTATCTTTTACTATTAAAATACTTTCGTCTCTGTTCACGATTACGCTCATTTCTTAATTACCTTATTTTCTGGAATACTCTTTTATCATTATTATAATCATAGACATTACCAGTTTCGATGTCATAGTACCAACCATATAGGGTTAGTTCACCCTTATCATGACGTTCCTTAACAAAAGGATAAGTTAGAAGGTGATTTAATTGCACAATCACATTCTGTTGCTCAACTAGCCACCCCACCTCGACATCGCCAAAATGTTTCTGGATCTCCATAACGTTTTCTCTAACCGGATCCATCAACTGTAGCCATTTTTTGGTATGGGGCACTTGAGACAGTATCTCACTTTGCTGATAGTAGGCCTTACATCCTCCACAATCGGTATGACCACAGACAACAATATACTCAACACCCAGTACTAAAACTGCATATTCAACTGCCGATGTTGTAGCAACGAAATCATTAGACGCACGATAATATGGAACAATATTTGCCACATTCTGAACAATAAATAATTCTCCCGGTAGGCTATTGGTGATTAAAGTAGGTACTACTCGTGAATCAGAGCAAGTAATAAAAAGTGTGTGCGGCTGTTGAAGATCGCCCAATTCGCTAAACAACTCCTTATTCCTGTTAAACTCATCACTAGAAAACTCCTTAACTCCATCGAATAATTTGTTCATTTACACACCCCTATCACGTAGCAAGCTTTATCGGTTAATCTTCAATATCAAATTCAACCACTAATTGGTTAATGGGCGAACCATCCATTGCACTAAACTCAAAGAGAGTTAAGGTACAAGGTCCAACAAAATTATCATCCAAGGGAATTATGAATTCAAATTCCCCCCAACCTGGCGCCCCTTCAGATGCCATTTCAGTTACGCCGATGTTCATATCCCCACTATCAACTAACTCATAGGAAAAGCTTGCTTCCCACACTCTAGCTAAACCCCTAACAACTAAATCCTCGCGAGGATGGATGGAGTTGTTCGCTGGTGCGAATAACTTAAATGTTGCATTTTCAGCAACAATCGCACCTGATTCAAGCAGTGAAACATCTAAATATGCTGATTTTGAAAAAGCTAGTAATGGCTCTGATATTACTACATGTCCAAAAAGTGATTCAATCTTAACACCATCGACAATAATTTGTGTTGACTCATAGCCAAACTGCTCCATTATCATCACAATTGCTTGCAATATATTAGATTCACCTGATGAACCAACTTGACTATTC
>CAZKBI010000012.1:25713-30812 GCA_964551195.1 uncultured Caryophanales bacterium
CATCACAATTGCTTGCAATATATTAGATTCACCTGATGAACCAACTTGACTATTCTGAATCTCTTTAGAGAAATTAACTTCTGCTATACCATCAACATTTTTAACAGAAAGCACCTCTGTATTTTTACTTACTAGTGAGGTTAACAACACACTATCTGGTCCATTTATCCAAGCTTCCAAGGCAGCAACCTCAAGTGACTCATCATCAGTTATAGAGACAGTCTGGTACTCACGATAAACATCAGTTAAATCATGATCAGAAAAATAAAGTGCAACCTCGTGCTCTTTAGTAAGATCAGCAGGTGGTGGCTCTACAGGCTCAGTTCCATTACCCTGACAGCCAATTAAACCAAACGTAAAAATCAACATAATTGTGATTAGCAGTATTATCTTTTTCATTATATTCCCTCCAATACTTTTTATTGTTCGGTAATCTCTTCTAACACAGTCTCTTTGAGTTTGTCTTTAGTCACTCTTCCGAAAATCATAAAGATGAATAATGCAAGAGAAAGAAATAACATCATAAAAATATAAATCTTATAGATACCAATCAGGTCAAAAAGCATACCGGCTAAAAGTACACCGAACATTCGGCCACCAGCACCAGCACTACTAACAATTCCCTGATATAATCCTTTTTTGTCAGCTGGTGCTAGCTCGGCTGCGGCAGTCGGTACTGCCGGCCAGGCCAACATCTCACCAAATGTTATTACAAACATCGCAATCACAAAACCCAAATAATAAAAAGGATTAAAATATAAAACCATGAAAGCTAATAAATGAATGATTATGCCTGTATATATTTGCGAACGTAAAGTTTTCAGTACTCTTTTTGTTAAGAAAGCAATCAATGGCTGACCCAACACAATCACTATACCATTAATTGTCCATAGAAGTGTATATTGTGAGTAAGGTATCCCAATATTATTAATATGAACAGCTATACTAACAGACCATTGTGAATAGGGAATCCAAGCAATTAAAAATCCAAATGCTAAGAGCATCAAAGGCGCAAAGTTAATATATCTATTCTTAAATGTCCTTTCGTTTCCTATAACTGTTAAGGTATCCTCGGCTGAACTACTTCTAACCCTCTCCCAATCTGCCTGTTTAAAGCCGAACAAAATTAGTAATAAGAAAAAGAGAAAGGTGATTGTATAAGTTACGAATATTAATCTAGGTATAAATTGAAAAGCAAGGCCACCCATAATTGGGCCAAAAGCAACGCCGAGATTATTGGCAACATAAATCACGTTAAATGTTTTGCGACCGCCTTCTGGCCATAAAGCTCCGGCCATCGCATAGATTGAGGGAAAAATCAAACCATTACTCAAGCCGAGCAGCACTAAAAAAATAGCGTAGATTGAGATGTCGCTCACAAATATCAAGGAAAAAACTAAAACAATTGATATCAGAATTCCTGTTAGAATCGTGCGTTTAGGGCCTATTTTGTCGTAGGACCAGCCACCAATAACGTTACCAAATATGTTAAAAATCTGTTGAATCATTAAAATAACTCCGGCCGCAGCAATCGTGCCACCCAGAACATTCTTAATATATAAGGTGTTAAGTGGGAATAACATTGACATCCCCATTGTGTTGATAACCATCGCCAACGCCAATACCCAAATTTGTTTGGGATATTCGTGATAAATCCTGCTAATCGTGTTCATTAAGTTGCCAACTTCCTAGTCTATAATATATTATGCTAATTTTATATTATATACACTCTTGTCGGCACTTTTCAATCTTTTTGTAAGTTCTGGGTGACAGGTGAAAATAATAACTTGATGCTCTTGCGCTAATTCGGTGATTATTTCAATTGTACTAGTCAGTCGATCCTCATCAAAATTCACAAAAACATCATCGAGCATAACTGGTAGCCGATATTGTTGAGAATATTCCTTAACCAGTGCATAACGTATGGCTAAAAATAGTTGCTCAACTGTTCCGCGACTGAGAAACAGCGGTTCAAACTGCTTCCCGTCCGCTCTAATCACCCTTAACACTTTTGAACCGATCGGTGAGATTAATTTCGTATACTGATTTCGTGTCATCTTGCTAAATAAATCAGAGGCAACTCGCAGAATGTTAGGTTGTTTCTCATTTTCATACAGCTTCATCGTCTGTTCTAATAGTTGCTCGCTATAGGCGTAACCCAACCACTCAATACTCAGTCGTTGTAGCTCCGCGCACAATTGTTCATATTCATTTTTTAACTCAGAAATGCGCGTGTTAGATTCCAACGTTTTTATGTAAGACTGTAATTCACCTAGTTGTACCGAATCTTCTTTAATTAATGTACTAAGTGCTATTTTCTCTGTTTTTAGAAGCTCTACACCTTTCATTAGCTCATCATAATCAATCTGATCAAGTGCATTCATTAAAGTATTATATTCTGCTTCGCTACCTGCACTGTGTTTTATTGTTAGAACTAATTGCTGTCTCTCCTGCATTAATTCAGTATATTGTTTGAATCTATTCGCCGAACTATAGAACTCCTCAACATCAGTAACCTGAGCATGGGAAATTAATTCTTGGATTGCTGCCTCAAGTAAGTGAATCTCCTCAGTATTCTGCTGTATAGTTATTAACATCTCGGCAATTCGGTCCTGATTGTTTTTATTCTGCGAAACATTATCCTTATAAATTCTTAATCGTTCGGCAACATCATTAATATGTTGCTCAAGCGGTTTGTTTTCTGGCAACTTAGCAGCCGCTGAAAGTTGTTCAACAATTGCGCGATAGTCAAAGAGTAATTCTCTTGTCGCTTCTAATTCGTTGACTAAATTATCTTTTTGACCAATATATTCTTTCATTCTTTCGATTGTTCCAATCAGACTATTTAGTGCATTATAGTTCATTTTAGAGGGTAAACCCTTGCCTTCCAACCAGCTATTAAGCTCTTTTGTGAGAGTTAAATACCGACTTTCGTCCATATTTCTCCTCTCATTTAAACGTACAAGCTTGCTCTTTAAATCCTTTAACTCCTTTTCAAAATCACTAGTTTTTTTCAATTCACCCATGCGCATTAGGGATTTACTAAACTCAAGGTTATAATTTTGCTCTAAACTGTAAATAGTCGCAGAACTTAGCTCGGAAACGCCCAGCTTCCTAAGTGCCAGTTCCAAGTTTGCAAGCGCTTCTTTTTCATTTGCCGCTAATAGCTTAAGCTTTTCTCTCACCCGCTGGATATTACTATTTAGACTATGATTTTTACGTTTGTTTTCTGACTTTTTCGCCAAATTATAAAGTGCAAGTGCAGCAAGTCCAGTCAAGGCAATCGCGCCGGCTATAATAAGTGAATCACTATAATAAAAGATAATACCAGTAGCGATAATTGTAAATAAAATGATCAACAAGTCCCCCAATAAAACTGGACTAGTTTGTGCAGCTAGCTGCTCTTTATATAAGCTAAGCTGTTCCTCCTTATGTCTTTGTTCTGTTCGATTCTCGTTAAGCTTGGACCAACCATGGCGAATACCAGGAAATTCAGCTATTAACAGATCCGCTTTATTTGTCATTTTACTTTCCTGTTTAAGTGCATTAATTGAGTTAAGAGTTTCTTCTTGGAGTTGTTCAATTCTTTCAATCTCTCGCTCTAGTTGATCGATCGACAGCTTTTGTTCCGCCAACTGATTGTAGAAATCCTGTAACTGATCCTTATCTTGAATTGTAATCTCAAAATCTCTGATAAATTTTTCATCATAATTGCTACCAATCGAGTTAAAATTCTCTGAAATTTTATTGTCAATCAGTTCGATTTGCCCAATATAAGACTGCTCGTTTTTTAAACTTTCTAGATACAGAGCCAAGCGTGACTGTGCGTATTTAATCTGACTGCTCTGCTTGTCTAGCGTCTCGTCTTTCTTCAAATCAATAATCTGCCCTTGCAACAATTTAAGTCGCTCGTTTAGCTCCGACTTAGTTGTCTTAAGTTTGCCTAGCTGCTTCTGTGCATCTTCTAGTCTCCTTAAACCATCTTCAGGAAATTGGAAGTTCTCAGGATAGTCAATCAAGGCTAATTCGACTTTTTTCAATGCTCGATAGGGTTTATAAAGTTGCTCATATTTCTCTTTAGTAGACAACCTTTTCTCAAGCTCACGCAACTGCTTTTCATGCTTTTCAATCTGTTTGTTTAAAACATCAACTTCACTTTGATAATCCGAATATTTCTCAGCCTCTTTTTCTAATTCTCGAATCTCCTCGGAGGTTTCATCTAACGATTTTAACAGTTGATTAATTACAGGTTTCCTGCCGGTGTTCAGAAAAAGAGCACTCTTTTTTTTCTCGATCTCTTTTTTCATTTCTAATATTTGATTGACGGAGCCTGTTCCAACATGATAGATAAAATCGTTAATCTGACTATCATTTAATAACTCTATTTGTTGAAGTTCTATTAAACCAAAGCTAAACACTTGGCGAAAGACGTTTTCATTTATCTTCCCTATAATTAATGGAAGTTTTTCCTCGCCTGCTTGCTCGCCTGTTGGTAGCGTTATCGTTACATCACCATGCACTTTTTGCAGAAAAACCCGCTCGATTACATATTCCCCACCATTCTCATCTGTCAAAAATATAGCTCCACCGAATTTCCCACCATCTAAGGGTTCATATCGTTCGTGTGGATTCCTGCGATTAGCAAACCCGAATAACATTGCCCGTATGAAGGCCATAAGTGTGCTTTTCCCTGCTTCATTCTTGCCTTCAATAACGTTTATACCTTCGGCTAGATTAATCTCTAAATCGGCCAATTTACCAAAACCATATATTTTTAAGGAGTTTATTATCATTCGTCATCCCCCTCGTAAAGACAATCTATTGCATGAGCGCGTGCAAATTCCTCAATCTTGCTCCATTCCTCAGCAGTTAATGACTTAAAATGTTTGCGAAATGATCGATTATTAAATAAATCCTCTGCAAAATCAACTCTGTTCTCAGTATTTTCAGCTATTGAAGCGAGAGCGTGTTCCTCATACTGTTTTAAATAATCCGCCAAAAAGGAATCGCTAGTTATAATTTGTTCAAGTTCTACCTGTGGTTGTACATTTACCTGAATCGACTCGATAATTGTCCAAATTTTGGAATTGTTATAATGT
>CAZKBI010000012.1:30912-37205 GCA_964551195.1 uncultured Caryophanales bacterium
AACTCGACACAATATTCAATCACTTGATCAAAGGCGCGAAAGGTTGACGAAATAATCTCATCGGAAAATTGCCCAGCGACATCCCTAATCCCCTTAAAAGGACTATCTAAATGTAAGTCTGCTGTATGAATAAATTTAAAGCTGCTCATGCCCATCCCCCTTTAACCAATCACCAAGTTGATCCAGCGCTTTTCGCCGATAAGAATATTTTAGTCTCTCTTCAATTGTTAATTGACTCATTGTCAGCTCACTGCCTCGCGGAACAAAAATCGGGTCAAAAGGATATTGAGAGTCTGTCGGCAGATCATATGGGATCTCCTCAATAATTCGACCATGCATTCTGCCGTGAAAAGTTTTGACTTCTCCCCTCCACATAAAGGCGATGACACCATGAAAATAAGCGCGACGATCCTCATCCGCTAATAATTTTCTAATGCCTTTGTAACCGATTTGTTGAAAAATGCGTTTAGTTAGGATTCCCGGAAAACCTTCATAGGCCGCAAAATAGAGTCCTGAATCATCAACAATCACAGGTGAGTCAGCCGAAATAGCTTGCTCGAGCTGTGATAGTTTCTCCTTTGCAACCATTTCTACTGCACCATTTGTTGGCTCAATAAAATTATAGTCAATTGAGTCAACCTGATGACCGTAGGGAGCAAGAGCTAGTCTTGCTTCCTTTAATTTTTCTCTATTTGTAGTTACAAAAAGTAGTCGCATTCCTAATCCTTCTCAGTTAGTTGCATAAAGGCTTCTTGCGCTGCACCCTGTTCTGACTCCTTCTTACTGCAACCAACGCCCCTGCCCAACCGCTTCTTATTTAATCGAACCTCCATCTGAAACTCCATCTCATGTGCCGGTCCGGTTTGAGAAATTAAATGATAACTCAATTTACCCAGATTATTCTTCTGGACATATTCCTGTAAATCGCTTTTAAAATCACGCATCTTCATTAGAGCCTCTTTATCTAAATCCGGGAAAATAAACCTAGCAAAAAAGCTTTCTACTGAAGCCAATCCTTGATCAAGATAGAGCGCACCAACAAAAGCTTCAAACAGGTCGGCCAGAAGTGCAGTACGCGTTCTACCTCCAGACAACTCTTCGCCCTTACCCAACAAAATATAATCTGCCAAATCCAATTTTGTCGAAAAATCAGCTAGCGAAGCTTCACACACAATGCTCGCGCGATACTTGGTTAGCTCACCCTCCGAAATCTGTGGAAATTTTCTGAATAAATAAGTAGATACAACCAAGCTCACTACAGCGTCACCAAGAAACTCAACTCTTTCATTATCTTCGTGAAAATCCTCGTTCTGTTCATTCGCGTAGGAGGAGTGTGTAAAGGCTCTTTCATAGCAATGAATATTTATAAACTTAATTCCTAACTTATGCGATAATTCATCTAGTTTTTCCTTCATTTCCCCACCTCAAATACACCTTTACTAAAAATAAAACCCCGTCACTAATCTGAACGGGGTCTCTAAGTTATTTTTTTAGAACACGTGCCATATAAGCCACAGCATCCCCAACAGTTACTATTTCATCAGCATCATCGTCGTCAACCTCGACACCAAACTCATCTTCTAACTCCATTACTAGCTCTACCAGATCTAGGGAGTCAGCACCTAAGTCATCTTTGAACGAAGCATCATAAGTAACCTTATCTTCATCAACATCTAAACGTTCTAAAATTATCTTTTTAACTGTTTCATAAACATCCATACTGTCACCCCCCTCTTATATTATTATAATTTATAAACCAGCAAAATACTAGTCATAATAAAGGTATTAATATATAAAACCGGAGGGTTAATTGCTCTTATAAGCCGCTCTCAATCTTATTCTTAACATCACCATTGATAAAGAGTCGAGCCTGACGCACCGCATTCATAATTGCGATCTCGTTAGATGAGCCATGAGCTTTAATAAATGCACCTTTTAAGCCAAGTAACGGCGCACCACCAACCTCACTATAATCAGTTAGTTTTTTAAGCTTTTTAAAAGTTGGTTTTAATAGAAAAGCACCGATCTTAGAACGGGTCGTGCTCAGTAATTCCTTTTTTAAAAGTTCAAGAAAAGAAATCGCTACTCCCTCGGTTAGCTTTAGAACAACATTTCCGGAAAAGCCATCAGCAATCAATACATCACAGACGCCTGCAGGCACGTCCCTAGCCTCAACATTACCGACAAAATTGATATCCTGCTCCTTTAACAAGGCAAAGGTGCTTTTCATCAGTTCATTACCCTTGGTCGCCTCAGTTCCGACGTTTAAAAGCCCAATTAGCGGATTATCGCGGCCTAATACCTCTTTAGCATAAATATTGCCCATTATTGCATATTGCACTAATTGCTCAGGTGACGGGTCCATATTAGCTCCTGAATCTAAAAGCAACATGCCATCACCAACTGCTGTTGGTAGTAGTGTCGCTAATGCTGGTCTTTCAATTCCTTTAATTCGTCCAGTAATTAAAACACCAGCTGCCATGAGTGCCCCCGTGTTGCCTGCAGAGATTAGCGCTTCTGCCTTTTCTTCTTTGATAAGCTTAGCAGCAACAACCAAGGAGGAATCTTTCTTACGTCGAACAGCTGAAACCGGCTCATCTTCGGTCGAAATTACCTCGCTTGCGTTGATAATCGAGATTCGATCGCAATATTCCGCGGGTAAATACTCTTTAATTTCTTCTTCTATTCCAACAAGGATAATCTCTGTATCGGCATATGCCTCCACAGCCAATAATGCGCCCTTAACGTTAGATTGTGGTGCATTATCACCACCCATTGCATCGATAATAATTTTCATCATTTAACACCTCTTTCAAGCTTGCTAAATAAAAAAAGCCCCATACCAAAGATGAAGCTTTCATTAACTATCTTTTCTTTTTCTCTTGTTTAATAACGACTTTGGAATCATATTGTCCACAGCTTTTACATACACGGTGACTCAACTTGAGCTCGCCACAATTGCCGCAAGCTGCCATTCCTGGTACTTCTAACTTAATATGTGTGCGACGTTTATCACGACGTGCTTTCGATGTCCTTCGCTTTGGTACTGCCATATTAACACCCCCTACAAATATTAAAACTTCTTATTCTTTGGTAAACCAGTCTGCCAATCCAGCTAAACGTGGATCAACCCTCTCGTTTGTGCATTCACAGGAATTAACATTTAAGTCAATCCCACAGCTAGCACAGAGTCCTTTACACCCCTCATCACAAATCGGTATATACGGAATTAGCATTGCTACCGCCTCTTCAACGATTGGTTTAATATTAATCTCGTTATCCTCAATTATCGTGTATGGTTCTTCATCACTAATGCTTGCTTCGCTTTCAGCTACAGTAAAAATTTCACTAAAACTAATTTCTTCTTTTTTAGTAAAGACCCGCAGACAACGTGAACAGTCATAAGTCATTTCAACCTCAACTCGACCATTTACCATGTAATAATTTTCGACCTTAGAAACAGTCCCTACGACAGTGACAGGTGATATAGCAGAAATTTCTTGCTGTTCATTTGCTAAACAGCTTAAGTCTTCTGTATAATTAAATCCAAACTCACCATTTTCGCGGTCAAGTTCCCAAGTTTTGATTATCATGTTAAACACCTCTTAAACAACAATAGTCATTATATATTATCGCTATAAAATATGCAATTATTATCTAATTTTATTAAAGAAAACTGGAGGCTATAAAGATGTCAGTTCTAGGAATTATCGCTGAATACAATCCATTCCACAACGGGCACCTACACCATCTCCAAAAGGCGCAGTCAATAACGCAAGCCACTACTACAATCGTTGTTATGTCCGGTCAGTTTGTGCAGCGGGGAGAACCAGCGCTTATCGATAAATGGAAACGCGCAGAGTTTGCCTTAACGCATGGTGTGGATCTTGTCGTTGAACTCCCAACTGCCTACGCTATTCAATCAGCTGAGTTTTTTGCCTATGGTGCAGTCACAATCTTGGAGCAGCTACAAGTTTCATCAATGGTTTTTGGTAGTGAAAGTAATGATATTGAGCAACTTGAGCAGGTTGCCACTCTATTAACTGATGAATCAAGCGGATTTCGCGAACGTGTGCAAGTTAATTTAAAAGACGGTAACGCCTATCCACGCTCCTTAGCTCTCGCTATCAACCAGCAATTGTCAGGCGGGGAGATTGCTAACTATAAGGCGAATGACATTTTAGGAATCCAATATCTGACTGCTATCAAGCGCTTAAATAGTAGAATTACTGCTCTACCAGTTGAAAGAATATTGACTGAATATACAGAGCAGGCGATTACTAACGAACAAATTGCCAGCGCAACAGCGATTCGTAATAGCATTTTAGTTGATAATAATTTAGAAGGTCTTATTACACATCTTCCTGCAGACGTCTACCAGAGCCTAGGTAAGGCCTTGGGGAAAGGTCAGATTAATAGCTGGGATAATTACTTTAGAACACTTCAGATATTGCTTAACAGTTATAGCAATGAACAATTGGCCAGAATTCACGGCATGGAGGAGGGTCTGGAAAACAGACTAAAAGCTGCAGCACAGCAGGCAAGAAACTTCCAGCAACTATTAGAATTATGTATCACTAAGCGATATACGAATCCGCGAATTAAACGTACACTTTTAAATTTATTATTAAACCTTACAAAGAAGAAATATAAAGATATGGCGCTCTCTAAGGGCGCTCAATACATCAGAGTGCTTGGCTTTAATCAGAATGGACAGGCTTATCTAAATAAAATAAAAAAAGAGACTTCGCTACCAATTATTACAAAAATCCCACGAGAACGCTCTTTAATGCTTGATTTTGATTTAGTAGCAAGTAGTATTTATAATCTGGGGATCAATAATTATGAAGAATTAACTGAATACAAGCGAATACCAATAATTATTTAGTAGCCTTGACAGGTAATTCTTCTAAATACTTTAGCGCATCACCTAGAGTGGAAACCGGCACAACCTGCAATTGATTACCCAGTTCTTCGTTAACGCGATTAGCCTCTAACAGATTGCTGTTGGGATTATCCGGATCATTCGGTACGAAAAATATCTCTGCATCCTTTTTAAGTGCTGTCTTCAGCTTTAGTCGGACGCTACCAACTCTGCCAACCTTTCCCTCTGCATTGATTGTCCCCGTCCCAGCAATTTTATAACCTTTAGTAATATCTTTTTTTGTATCAAGTTGTCTCACAATTTCTAAGCTAAACATTAGTCCTGCTGATGGACCAAAAATGCTCTTAGTAGTGTAATTTATTGCTTTGCTAGCCTCCTCTAGAGCTACATCCGCCTCCTCTAAGGGTACACTTGTAAATCCAAGATAGGATAAAGCTGCATTAATGGCATTTTCCTTCGATTCTTGCATCGCTATTTCCTGTCTTTTAGTATACTCTCCTTTGGTTTCACCATCACGATAAATGGCTTGTTCAGGCCTTAAGATCATATAATTAAAAAAAGGATCAATTAGTCGAAAAAAATAATTTCCTTTAAACATATAAACAGTTGTTAACATGAAATTACTCTTGCTAGTTTCATAGCCTTGAATATTAAGCATTCTGTCCATATAAACTGCTGATCCAGGCATTGTTACAACCTCGCCTGTTGGTATAAAAAAGAGTAATATAACAAGTATAAGAATAAATAAGAGTGTTACTATAAACACTCGGTTTGTTAGAATTTTCGGCAATTAGCTCAGTCCGTTCTGGGCATATTTTGCTTTTAGTGCCTTAACAACTACTGGCGGAACTAGCTCAGAAACATCGCCATCATGCTGAGCAACATCCTTGACAATACTTGAGCTTAAAAATGAATAGTTATTGCTAGTCATCATAAAAAACGTTTCAATATCACTATTTAATCTCCTATTAATTGAGGCCATTTGTAACTCATATTCGAAGTCCGAGACCGCACGTAAACCTTTAATGATTACATTGGCCTTATTATGGCGCATATAGTCAACGAGTAAGCCCTCGAAACTTTCCACCTGCACTTTTGGTATGTGTTGGGTTGCCTCCCTAATTAAGTCAATTCTCTCTTCAATTGAAAATAATGATTTTTTGGCTGGATTAATTAAAACCGCCACCGTTATTTGATCAAAAATAGGTGTTCCTCGCTGAATAATATCGATGTGTCCATATGTGATTGGATCAAAACTACCTGGGTAAACCGCATGAATCATTGCACTAACCTCCCTTTCCTTCTGCCTGATAAATTGATATTCGTATATCGCCATATTTATTATCCTTAATCAAGGATAACATTCCAATCTCACTTGGTAAAGATAATTTATAATCATGTTCAACAA
>CAZKBI010000013.1:0-16736 GCA_964551195.1 uncultured Caryophanales bacterium
AAAACATCACTCATCTTAGCAGCTTCTCCTTCTAGTAAAGCACATTTATTCTTCCTCTACACTTACCTTTAATGTTGCTGTAACCTCAGGATGAACCTTGATCTCAACAATTGAGACTCCCATAGTTTTAATCGGTTCAGCCAGAACAATTTTTCTGCGATCAACTTTTATCTTCTTCTCTGCAAGCAAATCACCTATCTGTTTAGATGTTATCGCGCCAAACAATTTTCCGCCTTCCCCAGATTTTGTTTTAATTGTAATAGTAGTTTCAGCAAGCTTGGCTGCAAGCTTTTTAGCCGCTTCAACTTCCTGCTCTCTTCTTTTTTCAGAGCTCTCCTGGAAAGCCTCCGCTTCTTTGATATTCCTTGCCGTTGCTGCAACCGCTAGCTTGTTAGGGATTAGATAATTATAAGCATAGCCGTTAGCTACTTCCTTAATCTCACCTTTTTCCCCTTTTCCTTTAACGTCTTCCAAAAATATAACTTTCATTATCTTCGCCTCCTTCTTCATTATATAAAACTTCTTTATAATAATGAATACTTTTTATCTAAACTTCATTTTCTTTATACTTTGGGTATTCTATCACGCAAACCAAACGCCAAATCTATAATCCCAATAACCTGAATCGCTGGGTTGAGATACGGCAGAAAGATTCCAACCACCGCAATAACTTTCCACTGAGTCGCCATTTGTCGCCGCTCAATAAAAATATAAATAAAAGAAATCCCCTGGATGACAAGAAGAACGGAGAATATTTGAAACAAATTAAGCGTTATTGTATATAGAAAGTCAGAGTTTCCACTAAAAAGATATAGTAGAGCAACAACTAAATAAGCATAAATAACAGACCTGGGGAAACCCCATTCTCTTGGTGATGGTATCGTTGGTAAAGTAATCGAAAATTTTGGCAAAATTTTGGTCGCAAAATAATAATTAGATAACACATAAATTGCCGCCGTCATAATCAAGATAAATGGCAATAGCACTACTATTGAGTCAAACAATGCTGCATAGTTCTGAATAAGTTCAAGTAGTTGCTCGGGTGAAAATATGGTAGAAAATCCCTGATCTGAATTAATGATCTCTTGTAGTTGGTCAGTATAGTATGCAGTAAAGTCTGTGTCGAATAGCTGCCGATTAACGAAAACTACAAGTATAATATTTGCCAACGCAGCCAACAAAGCATAAAAAAGAGTAACAATCACACTCTTTCTGTCAACAAACCTTACAGTTACATAGGCAACGCTTGCTCCTAATATCGTTAAAAGGAGACCTGCCGCTGACGCTAGGATAAGCGCTAGTAATAATACAACTCCAGTTAAAACCAAATATTCTTGTTCACTGTTAGTTTTTGCGAGATAAATAAACGGAATCGACAAAAACATTAGACCAAGCAGGCCGAACGGAATGTAGATTGCAAATACCAACAATCCAAGAAAGGCAAAAATGGCATATACGTTATCTTTCCTAAATAGCTGCTCCAAAAAACCGCACTCCTTTTATCTACTGCCTATACTATAACATTGATTAGCTGATGTTAACCATCGTTAACTAGAAAAATAAAAACCCCTCTATCGCGGCCAACTGAGCCTAAGGCGCAGTAGCTTAAATAACGGGATTTTTCAATTTTCTAGTTATAGAAAATTATTCAGTTGTATAAGGTAACAGGCCGATATGACGTGAACGTTTAATCGCTGTTGTAAGTTGTCTTTGGTATTTAGCACAAGTTCCTGTTACACGTCGAGGCAATATTTTGCCGCGTTCGCTAACAAACCTTTTTAACAACTCAGTATCTTTATAATCTATATGTGTAATTTTGTTTGCTGTAAAGAAACAAACTTTACGACGTTTATTACCACGTGGTCTACGATTCATTAAATTTCCCTCCTAAATTAAACTAAAACGGTAGGTCATCATCAGTGATGTCGACTGGTCCGCCAGCACCTGCAAAAGGATCATCCTTCTCATAGGTGCCGCCGCCGCTATCCGTCCTGGCACTATCGCCAGTATATTCTCTATCTTTTTTTGTTTCTAAGAAACGAACATCGTCTGCTACAACTTCAGTAACATAGATGCGTCTACCTTCGTTGTTATCGTAGTTGCGCGTTTGGATGCGCCCCTCTACTGCAATCAGGCTACCTTTTGTAAGGTATTTAGCAACAATCTCAGCAGTGTTGCGCCAAGAAACGACATTAATAAAATCAGCTTCTCTCTGACCTTGCTTATTAGTAAAGTTTCGATTAACAGCCAGTGTGAAAGTGGTAACTGCTATGCCGTTTGGCGTATATCTTAAGTCCGGATCCTTTGTCAGTCTCCCAATTAGAATTACACTATTTAACATCGCGGTTCCCCCTATACTATTTCTCGTCTCTAATTAATAAGAAACGTAAAACATTTTCAGTAATTCTGAAAACCCTCTCGAGTTCTGCTACAACCTCTGTGCTTGCAGTGAAGTTAATTAGGTCATAGTAGCCCTCACGGTAATCGTCCATTTCATACGCAAGTCTTCGTTTACCCATCGCGGTGTGCTTATCAATAGTGCCACCATTATCAGTAATAATTGCGTGAAATCTAGCGATAACCTCAGTGATAACATCTTCCTCAAGATCAGGTTTAACGATGTACATCAGTTCATATTTACGCATTCATTTCACCTCCTTATGGTCTCAATCGGCTCTGTATCCTGTACAGAGCAAGGAGCGAGTCTGTGCTCGCATTAAAAAAGTATATCACTTTCTATTATCCATAGCAACCAAAGTTATACGTTGAAGCGGAAATGCATTACATCTCCATCTTTAACTGTGTATTCCTTGCCTTCCACTCGTAGATGCCCTTTCTCCTTAGCCGCCAGCATTGATCCAGCAGCAATGAGATCCTCGTAACCTACTACCTCAGCACGGATAAAACCACGTTCAAAATCTGTATGAATTACGCCTGCTGCTTGCGGTGCTTTTGTTCCTTTAAGCACTGTCCAAGCGTGTACTTCTTGTACACCTGCCGTAAAGTATGTGATTAGATTGAGGCGTTGATAAGCTACCTTAATGAGCTGATCGAGTCCTGACTCTTCCATCCCCATATCTGCTAGGAAGCCGGTACGGTCCGCTTTATCTAACTCAGCTATTTCCGCCTCGAGCTTAGCGCTAACAATAATTACTTCAGTATTGTCCTGCTTCGCATATTCGCGAACCAACTCTACATACTTATTAGTAGCAGGATCCTTTATTCCAGCTTCATTAACATTGGCAACATAGAGAATCGGCTTCATCGTTAAGAGAAACTGTTCCTTAAGTAAAGGTTGCTCTTCCTCGTCATATTCTATGCGTCTAGCCGGTGTTCCGTTGGCGAGCGCCTCACGAATTTTGGTTAGTAATCTTACCTCGATTGCAGTGCGCTTGTCTCCTCCTTTTAGATTCCTCTGTGATCGTTCTAGACGTTTTTCAACAGAATCAAGGTCAGCTAAGATGAGTTCAATGTTAACCACCTCAATATCGTGGATTGGATCAACTTTGCCTGATACGTGTGTAACATTATCATCATCAAAACAGCGCACAACCATCGCAATCGAATCAACTTCGCGAATATGTGCAAGGAATTTGTTGCCCAGCCCCTCACCAAGGCTCGCACCGCTTACTAATCCTGCAATATCAACAAACTCAAAAGTTGTTGGAACGACACGCCTCGGGTTAACAATATCGCTTAACCGATCTAAACGTTCATCGGGCACCTCAACAACACCGACGTTCGGGTCTATTGTACAGAAGGGATAGTTGGCTGCCTCAACACCAACCTCTGTAATCGCATTAAATAGAGTAGATTTGCCGACATTTGGCAAACCTACAATTCCAGTAGTTAAAGCCATTTATTATTCTCCCCTTTAATTAGCTTGATCTGTAATGATCCGCTTAAGCTTTCTATCAAAATCTCTTCTTGACAAGAGTACGCTGTGATGACATCCCGTGCATTTGATGCGAATGTCCGAGCCTAAACGGATAATCAACCAGCTATTTACACCACACGGGTGCGGCTTCTTCATCTCAACAAGATCATTGATTTGGTATTCTAATCTGTTCATAGCACTCGGCTCCTTACTCCTTGTATCATATAAAAGACCCCTTCAATAGAAGAGGTCGCTTTCTCGCTACTAATAACCCTCGTAATAAATCATTTCAAATAGGTTTGTGGATTTGTTGTCTGACCGTATAACCTAACCTCATAATGTACATGTGATCCTGTGGTCTTGCCTGTTCGTCCAACGTAAGCAATTACCTCGCCTTTTCTAACATAATCTCCAGGTTTAACTGCTAGACGTGAATTGTGTCCATAGAAGGTTTCAAAGCCGTTACCATGATTAACAATTACTTGGTAACCATAGCCATTATATGCATAATGCGCAGCTGTTACTACACCATCTGCTGTCGCAAATACCTGACTGCCGTGAGTGTTGGCAATGTCCATGCCTGTATGAAACTCGCGACCACCATAAACGGGGTCAACACGATAACCATAGTTTGAAGTTATGTAGCCGTATGTTGGGTAAATCGAAGGAGTTGCAGCTACCTTATCTTTTTTTTCATTTAGTAGTGCTATCATCTCGTTAACCGTTATCTCTTGCTCAACGAAACTTCCTTTTAGAACATCAACTGCCTCGATTGTATCTGTAATTGTACTAGCAGAAAATTCTTCCTTATCTGCGATACGCTGAAGTGCAAGCTTGTTCTGAGTTGTTAAGACGCTCTTAGTTGGATCGAATTCATTCAACCCTCGCAGTTCCTCCTCCAAGGTCAGTAAAGTGATTGATTGTTCGGATAGATCCTTTACATCTTGATATAGACCCAGGAAACGATCGGTGTATGTTTCTAAGACCTCTTGGTTGCTATCATTCACCGCAGCAAGAAGGTCATTCTCTTTTTTGATGTTAAAATATGAGAACAATGTTAAAGAGGTTGATGTCATACCAATTATCAATGCAATAGAAAGGGAGCTGATTAGCACCTTGGGCACCTTTAGCTCTCTTGGCTTGTTACCATCACCTAATTGAATATTTACCTTATAACATTGTTGACATTTCTCTTTAATTATCCGAAAAAAGTTTTTCATATTATCTTCCATTCTCTGCAAGATAGTAGGCTTAAACATTTTGATATTTTATCAAGAACATTGTAACCCAAAACGGACTTTTTGTATAGTGATATTTATTTTTTCCGTGTTCTTTCAAGAACAGTCTGTTCCTCTGGCGATAATTTATGTTCACTAACGCCGCCTTTTATCGGTTTTGCATAGCTATTAGAGCCTGACTGTGTATAGATACTGCTTATTACAACACCATCAGCGTTTTCATCCAGAAAAGCAACAGAATAACTTAAATTCTGCCCCGCCTGATCGAAAGCATTATAGCGTATAAGCTCAACATTTCCTTTGTATTTTTTGGTCCTCGTGTTTATTTCATTAATCTCCATCTCTGTCTGACTAACACGCTGGTTTATTAGGAGGTGCGCGTCCTTATAGTCCACAATTACTTTCTCTAAATCCACAATCTCGCCACTGTCGGTAAAAGTGCGCAGTTGTTTCTTGTTTTTCTGAAGTATAACAGTAAGTATGATGTTCCAAATTAACAGAATTATAAGGACGCCCGCAAGCACTTCAAGAATGTAGTCAAAGTTACTTAAAATCCCCATTTAATTATATGCCTCCCTAAGAAAGATGTTGTGAAGCAAGTCTTTACCGCTTCCAAATAATGTCAATTATTCGCTGAAGGTCCTTTTCCCCTACGTAATCAATTTCAATCATGCCTTTTTTGTTACCCGGCTTAATTCTTACACCTGTTTTTAACAGTGCACGTAGCTCTTCTGTAACCGTTTTATAAGCAAGAACATCGTGATCTGGCTTCTTTTTGATCTTTGTTTCACGTGAAACAACCTTTGTATCGTTTTTAAGAATCTCTTCCAGCTCACGCACACTAAGAGAGCGAGAAACAACCTCTTCCGCTAACCTAATCTGCTTCGCCTCGTCCGCAAGCGTGATTAAGGCACGCGCGTGTCCCATCGTCAACTCCCCACTAGCAACTTTGTCGGTGATGGCAGCTGGTAGTTTCAGTAATCGAAGGTGGTTAGCAATATTCGGTCGGCTAACACCAATTCGTTGTGCCATTTCCTCTTGAGTTAGATTGAAGGTCTGGATTATTTTATTATATGCGTTTGCTATTTCGATTGGGTTTAGATCCTCTCGCTGCAAGTTTTCAATTAGCGAAATCTCCATAACCTGTTGATCAGTAAAGTTTTTAACTATTGCCGGGATAGTTGATAGCTGATTAGCCTTTGAAGCACGCCATCTGCGCTCACCAGCAACTATTTCATAGCCATTAAGCGATTGACGAACAATAATTGGTTGAATAACGCCATGCTCTTTGATCGAGTCGATTAGCTCTTTTAACTGCTCCTCTTTAAACACCTTGCGCGGTTGATAAGGGTTTACACGTATCTTATTAACATCTATTTCTAATACAGCATCGCCTTCGTCAATCTCTAAAGACGGTATCAGTGCGTCTAGTCCACGTCCTAACCTTTTACTCATTGCTTATCACTTCCTTAGCTAGTTCCTTGTAGGCCTCTGCACCTTTTGACTTGCTATCATAGTCAAGAATCGACTGTCCATAGCTAGGAGCTTCACTCAAACGTACATTCCTTACAATAATAGTCGTATAAACTTTATCTTGAAAGTATTTTTTTACCTCTTCAATAACCTGAATGCCTAGGTTGGTCCTTGCATCAAACATCGTCAGCAGAACCCCTTCAATCTCCAGATTAACATTAAGGTGTTTCTGCACTAATCGTACCGTATTCAGTAATTGGCTTAATCCCTCCAGAGCATAGTATTCACACTGAATCGGGATTAGAACAGAATCAGCTGCGGTTAGTGCATTAATTGTCAGAAGCCCTAGTGAAGGAGGACAATCGATAATAATATAGTCATATTGCTTCCTAATCTCGGATAAAGCCCTTTTTAATATTTGTTCGCGCGACACCACTGAAACTAGCTCAATCTCGGCACCAGCCAGTTGAATTGTAGCAGGAATTACCTGTAAGCCATCGACAGCAACGTTATAAATTGCTTGCTGAACCGGCGCATCATTTACAAGCACCTCATAGATGTCCGTCTTAACATCAGCCTTGTTAATTCCAATGCCACTAGTCGCATTTCCTTGCGGGTCAATATCAAGCAGCAAAACCTTACGACCATTCATCGCAAGTGCCGCACTTAAGTTCACAGAAGTTGTAGTCTTACCAACTCCACCCTTTTGATTTGTTATTGCAATAACCTTGCCCAAGATCTCTTCCCTCCCTCTGTATTTCTTTATTTAGGAATGCGTATCTTAAACTCGTAATAATCTTCACAGTCCGACTCGATTGTTTCAACGTTTAATCCAGTCTTTTCAATCATTGCCAGAGACTCCCTAATTGTATTAATTGCAATTCTGGCGTCGCGAGAAAAAGCAAATATTCGTGGTTTGGCTCTCTGTCCTGACTTTTCTTTATTAAGCAACTGGGCAACCCTTTGCTCTGTCTGCTGAACATTTAGGTTCTTCTCAAGAATCTCCTGCAAAACTCTCCCCTGTAAAGCCTGATCACGCAAAGGTAAAAGGGCTCTCCCATGCCTTTCCGTAATCTTCCTTTCCGCAAGCGACGACTGCACAAACTCTGGCAGATTTAACAAACGTAGTTTATTGCCAATTGTTGACTGCTTTTTGCCAAGCCTCTTCGCTAAATTTTCCTGCGTTAAGTTGTTAACCTCGATTAACTTCTGATAAGCAAGCGCCTCTTCAATCGGAGTTAAATCTTCGCGCTGCAGGTTTTCTATCAATGCTATAGAGGCAGTGTCGTCATCGGTATAATCTTTTATGATTGCCGGAACAGTCGGTAACCCAAGTCGCATCGCTGCGCGCCAACGTCTCTCACCCGCAACCAGCTCGTAGCGATTATTTAAAATCGCGCGAACTATTATCGGTTGTATGATCCCATGAACTTCTATCGTATGACATAGTTCATCTAGTCTTTCATCATCGAACACCGTCCTTGGTTGGTGAGGATTAGGTGTTATGCTCTCCACCCTAATTTGCTCAACCCTTTCGTCCCCATCATCCTTCTGACCGATAAATCTCGAAAAATTTTCTCTCATCAGATCACCTTCCATTGTTTTTATAGATAATGTTTCACGTGAAACATTTATACTAGCGGTTTTCTTGCGGGTTCCCCTGGTTTACGTGGATAACGAGTTGGGCTCCTTAACACTTTGTTAATTACTACTATCTTGCGTCCACCACTGCCATTAGGTAGCTCTAAATCATAAACCTTCGCCCCTTGACCACCAAGCAGTTTGATTGCCGCCCTCGCTTCCTTTAGCTCCTCATTAGCCCTGCTACCCTTCATCGCCACCAGAACTCCACCAACACGGACAAAAGGTAAGGATAATTCCGCAAGTACATTCAGTCTCGCTACGGCACGAGCAACAACGATATCGTATTGCTCGCGGTGCAGCTCTGATTTCGCCAATTCTTCTGCACGTCCATGGATCAAGGTAACGTCGTCCAATCCTAACTGCCTGCATGCTTCTTCTAGAAAAGTAACCCTCTTCTTTAGCGAGTCAAGCAAGGTTAAGTCTAAAGCGGGATAGAGTATTTTTAAAGGTATTCCCGGGAATCCTGCTCCGGCCCCAATATCAATAACTCGTTTATTGTAAAAATCTAAATAAAAACCTGGTGTTAGCGAGTCATAAAAATGTTTGATCACAACTTCCGTCGGTTCTGTAATCGTAGTTAAGTTTACTATTTTATTATACTCGATAAGCAGCTGCTTGTATTTCCTAAATTGCTCAAGTTGCTGATTATTAAGTGACAAATCATAAGGCTCTAAGTAATTGTTCAATTCGCTAATTATCAATTTTGCCGCTCCGTCCCCTACTGTTATGTTCAATATGAATAAGTAGAATCGATATATCTGCAGGAGTTACTCCAGCTATTCTTGATGCTTGCCCAATGTTTGCCGGTTGATATTCTGTCAAATTCTCTTTCGCTGCAACGGAAATTCCATTAACTGCATTATAATCAACCCACTTGGGAATTAATTTGCTTTCTAGTCGCTTCATTTTGTCAATCTGTTGCATTTGTTTGTCTATATAGCCTGCATACTTAATCTGGATCGACACTTGTTCCTTTATTTCCTGGGAAATGTCGACATCGTTAGGTAGAAACTGCTCAAGATGTTCGTAGTTTATCTCTGGTCGCTTCAGAAGTGTCGCTAGTGCAACCGCATTGTCAATCGGTGTTGTCCCCATCTTTTCAAGCATGGCAAGCACGTCAGCTGTTGGTCGCAGTATTTCCTGCTCCAATCTACCAATCTCCTTAGCAATTGCAGTTTTCTTTTCTATTAATTTATTATACTGTTCTTCATTAATTAAACCAAGTTGATATCCATACTCTCTTAAGCGCAAATCTGCGTTGTCATGTCTCAGCAAAAGTCGATACTCAGCTCGCGAGGTCAATAAGCGATAGGGCTCATGAAGCTCCTTGGTGACTAGATCATCGATCAGCACTCCAATGTAGGCGTCGGCGCGATCAAGGATAAATGGTTGGCGCCCCAAAATTTTGTGCGCTGCATTTATTCCAGCAATCAATCCTTGAGCCGCAGCCTCTTCATAACCGGAGGTTCCGTTCAACTGACCTGCTGTAAACAAATTCTGGACTAGCTTTGTCTCTAAGGTTGCTTTTAGCTGGTATGGCAAAACCACATCATATTCAATCGCATAGCCTGCCCTCATAATTTCTGCTTTTTCTAAACCCGCAACTGAATGTACCATTGCTGTCTGAACGTCCTCAGGCATGCTCGTATTAAAACCTTGTAAATACATCTCCTTAGTATTTAAGCCCTCTGGTTCGAGAAAAATTTGGTGTCGCTCCTTGTCACTGAAACGAACAACTTTAACTTCAATTGCTGGACAATAACGTGTTCCCGTACCCTCAATCATCCCTGTAAACATCGGTGCGCGTTCAAGATTATCCTCGATAATTTGATGAGTCTCAACATTAGTATAGGTTAACCAGCAAGGAACCTGGCGTAAATTATTTTCTATATCATCGTGTGAAAAGCGAATCGCTTCAGTAGAGCCTGGTTGGATTTCCATTTCACTAAAATCAATGGTGTCATGATGCAAGCGTGGTGGCGTGCCTGTTTTAAAACGATCAAGTTTCAAGCCAAGTTCTTGTAGTGAAGAAGAAAGCTTGTTGGCAGCAATCTGGTTGTTAGGCCCGCCTTCGTAGGAGAGTTCGCCGATAATAATTTTACCCTTTAGGTAAGTGCCTGTCGTAATTACCAGCGCTTCACAAAAATATTTGGTTCCCGTGCTTGTACATACCCCTACCACTTTCCCATTTTTTGCCAGCACTTCATCCACCAGGGCTTGCTTTAATGTGAGATTTTCTTGACCCTCAATCGTCTCTTTCATTTTTTGTTGGTAAAGAGACTTATCTGCTTGCGCCCGTAGAGCTCGAACGGCAGGCCCCTTAGCTGTATTGAGCATACGGACTTGGATCGATGTTTGGTCAATATTCCTGCCCATCTCCCCACCTAGTGCGTCAATTTCACGCACCACATTTCCCTTAGCTGGTCCACCAATCGAAGGATTGCAGGGCATATAGGCAATCGTGTCCAAGGTTATCGTTAGAAGCAAGGTTTTAACGCCAATACGGGCAGCAGCAAGCGCCGCTTCAACACCGGCGTGTCCGGCGCCAACAACTATTAAGTCAAAATAATTATCTTTTTGCTTCATCCAATAACCTCCCTTTATATTTTAAGTTTTTTCTATTTGCCCAGACAAAAATCTGCAAAAATCTTATCAATTAAATCCTCGCTCACTGACTCGCCGATTACTTCGCCAAGCTCTTGATAGGCTTTGCTTAAATCGATTGCTACAATATCAATCGATTGTTGTTCTCCAATCTCTTTCGCGGCATCATTAACGCTCGTCATTGCTTGTCGCAACAGAGCAATGTGGCGCGGATTCGATAGATAGCTACTCTCTTCGCTAGTAAGCGCTCCTCCCATAACCTTCTTAACAATCATTTCTTTTAGCTCCTCTAATCCTACACCAGTAAGTAGCGATGTACTAACAAAGCTAGCGTTCTCCAGTTTGCCTTTTAACAGCTCTAAGTCAAGCTTTTTAGGTAGATCGCTTTTGTTAACGACTACAATTGTCGGCTTATCACCTATTAAATCCAAGAGCGCATAATTCTCAGAATTAATTAACTCATTATTGCTGAATACGAGCAGTAAGAGATCGGCTTGATCGATAATCTCTTTCGAGCGCTCAACCCCTAGTTGCTCGATTATATTTTCTGTTTGCCGAATTCCAGCCGTATCAATTAATTTCAGTGGAATCCCACGTACATTTACATATTCCTCAATTACATCACGTGTAGTCCCAGGAATATCTGTTACAATGGACCGTGCTTCCTTTAAAAAGGCGTTAAGTAGTGAGGACTTACCTACATTAGGCGGGCCAATGATCGCTGTGGCTACCCCTTCACGGTAAATTTTACCCTCCTGTGCCTTTCTCAGCATCAGTTCTAGCTCCTCCTGCAATGACACAATATTCTTCTGCAAGTATCCAGCGGTAATTTCTTCTACATCGTGCTCAGGATAATCAATGTTTACCTCAATATAGGCAAGCAGTTCGATCAGCCTTCCGCGCAGTTCAGTAACCTTTGCTGAGAGTTCCCCCTTAACCTGCTTAAGCGCTATCTCGCGCGCTCGATCAGTTTTAGCACGGATTAAATCTACAATGGCTTCGGCTTGGGTCAAATCGATACGACCATTAAGAAATGCTCGTTTAGCAAACTCTCCTGGCTCCGCAAGTCGGATGCCATTTGACAATAGTATAGCAATTATTTTGTTAGCCACTAAGAAACCACCATGGCAGTTGATTTCCACTACATCTTCACGCGTGAAACTACGAGGCGCCCGCATAAGAGTTAACAGAATTTCGTCAACAACTTCCCCTCTCTGATCAATAAAATAGCCATAATTTAAAGTATGACTAACAGCCTCACTTAAGATAACCTTCCCCTTAAAATAGGGCTCAACTAGAGAAACAGCCTGATCACCACTTATACGGATTATTGCAATTCCGCCTTCACCAATCGGCGTAGATATTGCGGTTATTGTGTCGAACTCCATTACTCTCACCTCTTTATAAAATACAGATAAAAAAATCCCGTTTTCACAGGATTTTGTATTAATTTATTTTTTTGAAACTACGATTCTCCGGTAAGGATCCTCACCCGTGCTTTCAGTTACAACTAGCTCGCTATCTTGCAAGGCTGTATGGATAACTTTGCGTTCCCAGGGTGTCATCGGCTCAAGCGTAATTCTATTACCCTGACGATAAACACTGTTCTCCAATTTCTTAGCAAGGTCTTGTAAGGTGTTTTGTCTTTTCATACGATAGTTTTCTGCATCCAATACAATTCTAACTCTACCATCTCTTCGACCCTTGTTAGCAGCAATATTTGTAAGTAGCTGTAGTGAATCAATCGTCTGTCCTCTTCTACCAATTAGAGCACCAAGTTCTTCCCCTACTATTTCTAGGATAACGTGCTCGTCCTCAGCATATCTTAAGATTTTAACGGCGGCTGAAATTTCACTAAAAATTTTCTGTAAAAATTCAATGGCCGTATCAACAGGGTCCATTTCAATCGTTTTCATCGTAACTTCTACAACTGCGTCTTTGTCACCCATTATTCCAAATAAACGTTTGCTAGGATGACTAATAATATTGATGTCAACATTATCGCTGGTTGTATTAAGTTGTTCTAAGGCAGAATAGATTGCCTCTTTTACAGTTTTTCCTGTAGCAACTATCTTTTCCATATTAAAGCCTCCCCTAGAATAATATCTTTATTGACTTCACCGCAGATTATTTTTTCTTTTTCTGCGCTGTCCTTTTGGCCTGATTACCACTTTTATTCGACTTTCTGGTCGCTTTTTCATCGTTGCTTTTAGTCAGTTGCTCCTTGCCGTCATCCTTTGGCGCAAGTTCTTTTGGAACTAGATTACTAAGCTTCTCTATAATTGTCTCTTCTTTCTGGATGTTGCCCTTCTTGTTGCGTACTACCGGTCCCTCAACATCACGATAAACTATTAAGTTCTGAACAAGGCCGAAAGTATTACCTACTACCCAGTAAAGTGCCAGAGCCGCCGGTAATTGCAAACCAATAAATATAATAAAAGCTGGCATCAGATATGTTAACATTTTCTGTTGTGTCTCTGCCTGTGGCGTTGTTGCAACTTGTTTAGCCGTTTTTGTCTGCGCAAAAGTTGCAATACCTGCAAGGATTGGCAGTATAACGTTAGGCTCACCTAACGGGATAGTTAGGAAGGTTGTCTGAGCAATTGCTGGATCACGCATAATCGCGTGGTATAGAGCGATCAGAACAATCATATTGACAATCAATGGTAAACAACCAGCAAAAGGATTTGCTTTATGTTCCTTCAGCTTGTTCATGTACTCTTCATTCATTTTTGCTTTGTCGTCTTTATATTTTTCCCTGATTTTGTTTAATTCAGGTTGAATTTTATTCATAATCTTCGTGCTCTTAATCTGTTTCATCATTATAGGTAACAGTAATAGACGAATTATTAGTGTGGTGATTACAATTGAAATACCATAGTTATCACCAAATAGTCCGGCAAAAAACTCTAATACCATCGTAATCGGGTAGACAAAAAATTTGTCCCAGGTTCCATTAGCTGGATCAACTGGTTGACGCAAGCTCTCGGCACACCCTGATAGGAATATCATAGAAACAACTAATATGAGTAAAACTATAATTATTTTTTTCTTCACTATTTTTTTCCCCTTGTTTCTTTACTTGGTGGTACTGGGTCGAATCCGCCGTCATTAAAAGGATTACAGCGCACGATTCTTTTTAAAGCAAGCCATCCACCTTTTAGGCCGCCGTGCCTTTCTATCGCCTCTTTCCCATAAGCAGAACAGGTCGGATAGAATCTACACCTACGGGGCAGAAAAGGTGAAATATATTTCTGATATATTTCTATAATAAATATAAATATTTTATTCATTTATTGTTCCTTATTACTATACTACTCTTATTGAATAAATCAATAATGCTTCTCTTAAAGTCTTGGTAGTCCATATTAGCTGTAGGTTGTCTTGCAATTATTATTAGATCAATATTGTTCTTCAACCTTACCTCCAGCGGCAATTGGCGTACTACCTCTTTAATAAATCTGCGAATTCTATTTCGCACAACAGCATTACCAACTTTTTTACTTACGGAAATTCCAAGTCTATACTCTGGTGTTTCCTTATTATAATAAACGTAAACAACTAGCTCGCGGTTGGAAAAAGATTTTCCTCTATTATAGACACGATTAAAATCTTTTCGTCTTTTTAAGCGATGTTTTTTTTCCATACCAATCCCTCCATCTCTGCTGGAGAAAGTACCTATCTAACAGAAATCCCTAATTAAATAAGTTTATAAACAAAAATAGCCCCATAAGAGCGGCCATTTATGCTGATAAAACTTTTCTACCTTTTCTACGGCGTCCGCTTATTACTTGGCGTCCACCTTTAGTTTTCATGCGTTGACGAAAACCGTGAACCTTACTTCTTTTTCTTCTGTTTGGTTGAAATGTTACTCCCACTATTACACTCCCCTACATAAACATAATTATTTATATATCAAAAGACTACTAATGATTTTATCAAAACAAATGGAGAGATGTCAACTTAATTAAAATAATTTAAAGATATTAAAACTAATTTCTGTGGATAAAGACTTAAAATACGAAAACTCGTTCCCTATTTATAGGTTAATCCACAAATCCTTGTGTTGTGGATTAACCACATCTACCACCTGTTGATATTGTGGGCATATTTCATGGACTGTTGATATTACAAGCTTTATCTGTTATTATATAAAAAAATAGCCTGTTAATAATTACTGTGGCACTTAACTTATCCACAGGTTGTTGATAGTTTTGTGGGTAGGTCGTGTTAGCTGTGGATAAGGAGGAAAAGTGAGTCAACTTAAAACCATCTGGGATAATGCTTTAGCGGTGATTGAAACTAAATTAAGTAAGCCTAGCTATGATACTTGGTTTAAATCTACGCAGATTGAGTCCTTTGTAAATAACAAAATAACTATTATTGCTCCTAACGAGTTTGCACGTGACTGGTTGAACTCCAGATACGCCAAGCTAATCACGGATGCTTTATATGAAGTATTAGACGAAGAAGTTGGCGTCCATTTTGTAATGCCTTATACTGAGAATGATGAGGAACAAGTGGATACTTTGGACAAAGCTGGGTTAACAGGGAAAGATGCACGCTCTTATCTAAATCCTAAGTATCGGTTTGATACATTTGTGGTTGGAGCTGGTAATCGTTTTGCTCACGCTGCTGCACTTGCTGTGGCAGAAGCTCCCGCAAAAGCATATACTCCTCTCTTTATATATAGTGGTGTTGGGTTAGGTAAAACACATCTAATGCAGGCTATCGGCCATTACGTGCTTGATCATAATCCAAATGCCAGTGTCTTATACATAACATCGGAAAAATTTACTAACGATTTTATCAACTCCATTCGTTATAACAAAACTGTGGAGTTCCGTGAAAAATACCGCAAGGTTGATCTATTATTAATAGATGATATTCAATTTATTGCCAAAAAAGAACAGACGCAAGAGGAGTTTTTCCACACTTTTAATACTCTTCACGAGGCTAATAAACAGATTGTTATTACGAGCGACCGGCCACCTAAGGAAATAAACACCTTAGAGGATCGGCTTCGTTCACGTTTTGAGTGGGGATTAATAACAGATATGTATCCGCCTGATTTAGAGACGCGGATCGCCATTCTTCAGAGAAAAGCCAACGCTGATAATCTTGATATCCCATATGATGTAATAAATTATATAGCCAATCAAGTAGATACCAACATCCGTGAGTTGGAAGGTGCTCTAATAAGAGTGATTGCCTATTCTTCTCTAATTAATCGGGATATGACTTTAGATTTAGCTATTGAAGCACTTAAAGATATTACTAATTCTGCTAAACCCAAAATTATTACTATCAAACATATTCAACAGATAGTCTGTGATTATTTTAATCTCAGGGTTGAGGATCTAAAAGGAAAAAGAAGAATACAGTCCGTGGTAGTTCCACGCCATATTGCTATGTACCTATCACGCGAACTTACAGATGCTTCTTTACCCAAAATAGGTCATGAATTTGGAGGAAAAGATCATACCACTGTTTTACATGCTTATGATAAAATAAAGAAAAAGGTAGCCAGTGAACCAGAGTTCGATTCACAAGTATCTGCCATTGTGGAAAGAATAAAAAACATATAAACAAATTATACACATGTTATTAACGAGTCTTTACGTTATTGTTTTGTTATATTTTTGCACTTATCAACATAATCACAGACACTACTATTACTACTATATTATTATATATAATATATATAGTGGCGCTAGATTAAGGGAGGTTATAAAATGCATTTTACAATCAAAAAAAGTAGTCTTGTTTATGCTTTGTCTCACGTAAACAAAGCTGTTTCGAGCAAAAACACTATTCCAATCTTAACGGGAATAATGTTTGAGGTTAGGAAAGAAGGGTTACGCTTAACTGGTGCTGACTCTGATATAACGATCCAGATG
>CAZKBI010000013.1:16836-28593 GCA_964551195.1 uncultured Caryophanales bacterium
TTGCAGTATACATAAAATCAGGGTTATCAGAATTTAAACTGAATGGTTACGATGTTGAGGAGTATCCAGAACTACATACAAAAAGTAGCGAGCGGGTATTCACCATCGAAAGCAGTCTCTTAAGAACGATGTTAAGACAGACAACTTTCGCAATCTCCAATAATGAAAGCAGACCTATATTAACAGGGGTTTCATGGAACCTGGATGAGGACAAATTGAAATTCTATGCAACGGATTCACACAGATTAGCTGTAAAAGAAGCTGTTGTGGAAAACGCAACGGAATTACGTTTAAAAAACTTAGTAGTTCCAGGAAAAGCACTAAAAGAATTAGGGAAAATCCTGGAATATTATGAGGATGCTGTTGAAATAGCAGCAAGTAGCAGTCAGTTATATGTTAAGATAGATAACATCCTATTTATGACAAGAATACTCGACGGTGCCTATCCGGATATTCCAAGAATAATACCACAGAAGATTGAGAGCGAGCTAAAGGTTAAGAGGCAACAATTAATTAATGCGATCGAAAGGGCATCTCTAATTGCTCGGGACTCAAGGAATAATATAGTTAAACTAGAGACATTAGAAAACAACCTAATTGAGATTTCATCAAGTTCACAGGAGCTAGGTAACGTAAATGAACTTGTTGAAATAAATAGTATTAGCGGCGAAACAGTTAGCATCTCATTTAATGCGAAATATGTATTAGAAGCACTTGGTGCGATTGAGAGCGAAGAAGCTCTAATTGAATTCACAGGGCCCCTGAGTCCATTTATGTTAAAAAGCGTTAATCAGGAGAAGATGCTACATCTTGTTTTACCGATCAGAACACATTAAGGAGAAGAGTAATGGAAGTGGAAAAGGTAGTAATAAATAGAGATTATATAACGTTAGTACAGTTACTTAAGCTTGTAGGTATAGTCCAGTCCGGCGGTGAAGGAAAGGCGTTTTTGTTGGAGGCGGAGATAAAGATAAACGACAAAAGAGAGGACAGACGAGGAAAAAAACTATATATAGATGATAAAATAGAGATAAAGGGCACCGGTATCTATAAAATAGCAGGAGCCGAGGAGTTATAATGCATTTAAAATATTTAAGTTTAAATAATTTTCGTAATTATAAAGAACAAGAAATAAGCTTTGAAAAAGAGATAAATATTATTATGGGTAATAATGCCCAAGGAAAGACTAATATATTAGAAGCGGTATATTTTTTGGCATTAGCAAAATCGCATAGAACGTCAAAAGAGAAAGAATTGATTAAGTTGGGCAATTCTTTTTCTGTAGTTAAGGGAACGGTGGTAAGAAGAGGAAATGAGTGTGAACAAGAGATAGTTATTACAGAACAAGGGAAAAAAGTTAAAATAAACAATAAACTAATAAGAAAAACAAGCGAATATGTTGGGAATATAAATGTTGTAATGTTCTCGCCAGAAGATTTAAACCTGGTAAAAGGAGGTCCCCACTATCGACGGAGATTTCTCGATATGGAAATAGGGCAGATAAACCCGGTATATTTATACCATTTATCTAAATATCAAAGGGTTATGCTGCAGAGAAACAATTTTCTAAAAGAGCTGGGTGGAAAGCTTGGTGGAAGTGAGGATATCTTAGAGGTATGGAATGCGCAGTTGATGGAACATGGTGTGAAAATAATTTCAAAAAGGATTAATTATTTAAAAATAATAGAGCAATGGCTGCCGTCGATCCACCAGAATATATGTAAGGAGTCAGAAAAAATAGAGGTAGAATATAGAACGTCTATAATAGAAAAAGAAAAAGCCAATGCAAGAAAGGATCTATTATATGAGGCAAACGAGGAGAGGCTGCACGAGTTGTATGCGGATGCATTAAGAAGAATGCAAAAAATTGAGATAATCCGTGGAGTGACTATGGTTGGACCCCACCGCGATGACTTGATTTTCAAAATAAATGATAAGAACGCACTAATCTACGGGTCGCAAGGACAGCAAAGAACGGTAGTCCTTTCCTTAAAGCTAGCGGAACTGGAGTTAATAAAACACTACAATGGTGAATATCCCATCCTCTTACTAGATGATGTAATGTCTGAGCTTGATCAGAGTCGACAAAATTATTTATTAAAGACAATTCAGAATAATATTCAAACGCTATTAACAACAACCGAAAAAAGTGGAAATGAAATTGATAAGATGAAAAATGCAAAAATACACTATGTAGAAAATGGTAAGATAAAAACAGTCTAAAAATGTTATAATAGATATAGTAGTTTTAAACTTAAAATGGTTAAAAAATATTTTTTAAGATGAAGTTTAGAGCATAATAAATGAATGGAAGGTGTATAAATGGAAAAAGTTGACAACAGCTACGGTTCCGACCAGATACAGGTACTGGAAGGATTAGAGGCTGTACGCAAAAGACCAAGTATGTATATAGGTTCTACTAGTGAAAAGGGCCTACACCACCTTGTCTGGGAAATCGTTGATAATAGTATTGACGAGGCATTGGCTGGTTACTGCGAAAAAATTACAGTTACGCTTCTACCAGACGACATTATCCGAGTTGAGGATGATGGACGAGGGATTCCGGTTGGGATACATGAAAAGATGGGGAGGCCAGCAGTTGAGGTTGCATTAACAGTATTACATGCAGGGGGAAAATTTGATAAAGGAAGTTACCAAGTGTCAGGAGGTCTCCACGGGGTTGGGATGTCCGTAGTTAACGCACTTTCTAGCTGGCTTGAGGTAATAGTGAAACAGGACGGCAAGATAAGTCAACAAGAGTACCAGCAAGGAGCGCCAATATATGATTTAAGAGAAATAGGCGAAACCAAGGAAAGAGGGACAACCATTTCTTTTAAAGCAGACAAGGAAATCTTTGAGGAAACAACAGAATTTTCCTATGACACACTAAAAAACCGTTTAAGAGAATTAGCTTTCTTAAATAAAGGACTTAAAATTAACCTAGTTGACGAACGAGCAGGTAGCAAGAGAAAAGAGCAGTTCCACTACGCGGGAGGTATTAAATCCTATGTGGAGTTTTTAAATAAAAACCGTGAAGTTGTTCATGATGAAATACTTTACTTTGAGGGAATCAACGCGGATGTAATTGTGGAAATTGCGATGCAATATAATGATGGTTTTTCCAGCAACATACTATCATTTGTTAATAACATCCATACGCTTGAGGGAGGTACGCACGAGGTAGGATTTAAAAGTGCCTTAACGCGTGTGCTAAATGACCACGGTCGTCGAAACAACATTCTCAGGGATTCTGATGCTAATCTGTCGGGCGATGATACGCGTGAAGGATTGATGGCTATAATAAGTGTAAAAGTACCTGAACCTCAGTTTGAAGGTCAGACCAAAATGAAGCTGGGCAACAGTGAGGTACGTGGAATAGTGGAATCATTCTTTGGTGAAGAACTTTCAACTTATTTTGCGGAAAATCCAAGCGATTTAAGAAAAATCCTAGAAAAGTCTCTGCTGGCGGCAAGGGCGAGGGTGGCAGCCCGTAAAGCGCGCGAACTAACCAGAAGGAAAAACGCACTAGAGGTGAGTGCTTTGCCTGGCAAACTAGCGGATTGCTCATCTAAGGATGCCTCAATTAGTGAGATTTATATAGTGGAAGGTGACTCTGCGGGTGGCTCGGCTAAACAAGGAAGAGATAGACACTTCCAGGCAATTCTACCGCTACGCGGAAAAATATTGAACGTAGAAAAAGCAAGATTAGATCGTATTTTTGCTAATATTGAAATTAGAGCAATGATAACAGCGATTGGCACTGGGATTGGCGAAGATTTCGACATTGAAAAGGCGCGTTATCATAAGATAATAATAATGACAGATGCCGACGTTGATGGTGCTCATATTAGAACCTTACTTCTGACCTTCTTCTATCGTTTTATGAAGGGGTTAATTGAACATGGTTATATCTATATAGCACAACCACCACTTTACAAGGTACAACAAGGCAAAACAATTCGTTACGCCTATAATGAAAGAGAGTTAGATAAAATTAGCGAGGAACTAGGTGACAAACCGGCACTATCCCTCCAACGCTATAAAGGTCTAGGAGAGATGAACCCGGATCAGCTATGGGATACAACTATGAATCCCGATACGCGTACCTTACTTCAAGTTAGTCTTGCGGATGCAACAGATGCGGATCAGGTTTTCCAGACACTAATGGGTGACAAAGTAGAACCAAGAAGAGAATTTATTATTGAATATAGCCAGTATGTACGTAATCTGGACATATAGAAGGAGTACGGAGGTAGAAGATGGAAGAGAATAATCCAAGAATAAAAGAGATAAGTATTAGCAAGGAGATGAAAAGCTCCTTTATCGACTATGCGATGAGCGTAATAGTTAGTCGTGCACTCCCCGATGTCAGAGATGGACTAAAACCAGTTCATCGTCGCATTATTTATGCAATGAATCAGCTGGGTATGACTGCTGATAAACCACACAAAAAATCTGCGCGAATAGTCGGTGACGTTATTGGTAAGTACCACCCACATGGAGATACAGCAGTATATGAAACAATGGTGAGGATGGCACAGGATTTTTCTCATCGTTATATGTTAGTGGATGGGCATGGTAACTTTGGTTCAATTGATGGAGACTCAGCGGCAGCGATGCGTTACACAGAAGCTCGTCTTGCGAAGATTTCCAACGAACTAATTCGTGATCTCAATAAAGATACCGTAGATTTCGCCGATAACTATGACGGATCAGAGCGTGAACCAGTAGTTTTACCGGCGCACTTTCCTAACCTATTAGTAAATGGGTCTTCGGGGATTGCGGTTGGTATGGCTACTAATATACCTCCCCATAATCTGAACGAAGTAATTGATGGAGTATTAGCATTAATTGAAAACCCGGAGATTGAAATAAAAGAGCTAATAAAAATAATAAAAGGTCCAGATTTTCCAACCGGTGGATTAATCCTTGGCACAGATGGAATAATAAGTGCCTACAATACAGGACGTGGATCTGTTAAAATGCGCGCTCTTGCTGAAATAGAAGAGATGAGTAATGGGAAACACAGAATAATAGTTTCTGAGATTCCTTATCAGGTGAATAAGGCACGTTTAATCGAAAAAATAGCAGATCTTGTTCGCGATAAGCTAATTGACGGGATAACAGATCTACGTGACGAATCTGATCGAAACGGCATGAGAATAGTAATTGAACTAAGGCGAGATGTAAACTCTAACGTCGTTCTTAATAATTTATATAAGCAGACACAGATGCAGAGCTCTTTTGGTATGAATATGTTAGCACTTGTAGACAACAAGCCACAAACCTTAAATCTCAAAGAAATGCTCTATTATTATCTAGAACATCAGAAGGTTGTAATTCGTCGCAGGACAGAGTTTGATTTGAAGAAAGCTGAAGAACGTGCACATATTTTAGAGGGACTCAAAATTGCATTAGATAATCTAGATGAAGCAATTGCCCTAATCCGTGCGTCGAAAACTGGCGAGGAAGCGAAGAATGGGCTAATATCTAAATTCGGTTTAACAGATATCCAGGCTCAGGCAATTCTAGACATGCGCCTGCAACGCCTAACTGGACTTGAGCGCGACAAAATAATTGACGAATATAAAGAAGTGCTTGTGAAGATTGATGAACTAAAAGCGATCCTGGCAGATGTTAACAAAATTCTAGCAATAGTAGCTGAAGAGTTGATTGAAGTTAAGGAGAAATATGGAGATCCGCGCAGAACAGAGATTACATTTGATATGAGCGATATTGAGAATGAAGATTTAATACCTGAGGAAGATGTAGTAGTGATGCTAACGAATCAAGGCTATATCAAGCGATTAGATATATCTACTTATAAAAGCCAGCACCGTGGAGGCAAAGGTGTAACGGGTATGGGAACTAAGGGTGACGATTTTGTTCAACACTTCTTTATTACTAACTCGCACAAATTCCTGATGTTCTTTACTAATAAAGGTAAGGTCTACCGACTTAAAGCTTACGAAATTCCCGAGCATGGTCGAATGGCGCGTGGAACACCAATTATTAATCTAATCGAGATTGATAAAGATGAAGTAGTAAATGCAGTCTTCCATGTTATTGATTATACAAGTGAAGATTATTTAACATTTGCAACTGCACAGGGTCAGGTGAAAAAGTCGATGGTTTCTGATTATGAAAATATTCGCCGTGGTGGTATTATTGCTATCAACCTGCGTGAAGAAGATGAGCTTATCGGAGTTAAATTAACAGATGGTAAGCAGGATATAATTCTAGCTACACATGATGGTCAAGCGATTCGTTTTAATGAGCGTGATGTGCGTGTAATGGGCCGAACAACTTCGGGTGTTCGTGGAATTACACTAGCTAAAGATGATGCAGTAATAGGTATGGAGGTAGTTGATGACGACATGTCAGTTCTTGTTGTAACCCATAACGGCTACGGCAAAAAGACTCCAGCAACAGAGTATCGCTCACAGACTCGCGGCGGCAAGGGCGTTAAAACACTAAACGTTACGAAGAAAACTGGTAACGTTGTAGGGATGAAGACTGTAACTGATGATTTAGATATTATGATAGTTACTAATCGGGCGATGGTTATCCGTCTACCTATGAAAACAGTTTCCTCGATGGGACGTTATACGCAAGGAGTTAAACTAATAAATGTAGGTGAGGATAACTACGTAACCTCTGTCGCGAAAATTGAAGCAGAGCTTGAGGAGGAAGTAAATGAAAGATAAGAATAGGCAATCAAGCAGGAGTTTTCGAAAAAAAATTAGCATTATACTAGCTGTATTTTTGTTGACTAGCTGCCTAAGCAGCGGCGTATTAGCGACTAACGGCGGGAATAAACCAACAGAACCAGCAATAAGCTATGATGAGTGGTATTTGGATTATTCTACCTACAATATAAAGCAGCTGCAGCGGACGAAAATTCCGCGAGCGGCACGTGCCCTTTTTGTAACTGGAAGCACGGCAGGGACTAAGAAATATTATGATCTAGTTGATGTAATTGGAAGAACCGACCTAAACTCAATGGTTATCGACATTAAAGAAGATGGCGGGAACGTTACATTTAAAACGGATAACCCCATAGTAAGAGAGATTAATTCCGACAGAGCTAACTTTATTAGCGATCTTGATAAATTGATTTATTCTGCCAAGGAGAACAATATCTATCTTATCGCACGTATTGTAGCTTTTAAGGATCCTATCTACGCTAAAGCTAAACCAAACATAGCTTTTCAGAGTAAGGCAGGCGGTGTTTGGCATGATATAAATGGCATTCCTTGGGTTGATCCTTATCACGTTGAGCTCTGGGATTACAATGTGAGTCTTGCGAAAGAGGTTGCCTTGAAAGGATTTGACGAGATTCAGTACGACTATGTTCGTTATCCTGATCGGGCAAGACAGATGGATCGTGAAGTTGCTTATGCAAGACCAGCAGATATGAGCAAGTCTGAAGTCATTGCCGAATTTCTTGCTTATGCGCGTGAAGAACTAGAACCGTATAATGTTTATTTATCAGCAGATGTTTATGGAGCGACAACCACACAGTTTGACGATATGGGTATCGGACAGCTATGGGAGCTAATTTCGGCAGAAGTTGATTATATTAGCCCAATGATGTACCCATCACACTATGGACAGGGGTGGTATGGAGTTACTTATCCGGATGCAGAGCCTTACCACGTAATAAAATCGGGCATTACAGACGCATTTAAAAAGGATGAAAAAATACGCGAGGCTGGCAGAACACCAGCAATAATCCGCCCTTGGTATCAAGACTTTACCGCTGACTGGGTTCCTGGCTATATAGTTTATGGAGCACGTGAGGTAAAGGAACAGATAAGAGCAGGTGTTGAGCACGGATTAGATGGTTATATGATGTGGAACTCTGGAAACAATTATCATCTAGGTGCTTGGGAATAGGCTGTATATAGTTTTGACAGAGAAAAGCGAGTATGATAGAATTTATCATCAATTAATAAGTGATTTCATTAAAAATATAAGGGAGGTAGTGAAAGGATAATGTGGGAAGATAAATTTGCTAAAGAAGGCTTAACCTTCGATGACGTTCTATTAATCCCTGCTAAATCAGAGATTTTGCCCCATTCGGTAGAGGTGAAAACCTGTCTTGGGAAATTACAATTAAACATTCCGATTTTAAGCGCTGGGATGGATACAGTTACGGAATCTGGGATGGCCATAGCGATGGCTAGACAAGGCGGCATGGGTATCATACACAAAAACATGTCAATTGAAGAGCAAGCAAGCGAGGTTGACCGTGTGAAACGCTCAGAGAGCGGCGTAATTACCAATCCTTTCTATCTATCACCTGAACATACTTTGTTAGACGCAGAGGAACTAATGGCTAAATACCGCATCTCCGGTGTGCCAATAGTTGATAAAGACAAAAAATTAGTCGGCATCCTAACCAATCGCGACCTGCGTTTTGTTGAGGATTTTTCTGTATTAATTAAGGATGCAATGACCAAGGATAATTTAATAACATCAAAAATTGGCACAACGCTGGATGAGGCGAAAGCGATCCTTCAGAAGCACCGAATTGAGAAGCTGCCACTAACTGATGATGAGGGCCATCTAATGGGACTTATTACGATCAAAGATATTGAAAAAGTCATTAAATTCCCTGATTCTGCCAAGGATCACAAGGGACGCTTGCTTGTTGGTGCAGCTGTTGGAGTAACTAGCGAGACACAAAATCGTGTTGCTACCTTAGTTAAGGCTGGTGTCGATGCAATCGTAATTGATACTGCGCATGGCCATAGTAAGGGTGTAATCCAGAAGGTAAAAGAGATACGCGCTGCCTATCCAGATCTCGTTCTGGTTGCTGGTAATGTTGCAACAGGGGATGCCACACGCGATCTAATAGAGGCAGGTGCTTCTGCGATAAAAGTAGGGATTGGTCCTGGCTCAATTTGTACAACACGAATTATTGCCGGAATTGGCTTACCGCAAATTACAGCAATTTATGAATGTGCGACTGTAGCGCGTGAATATGGCATATCGATTATTGCTGATGGAGGAATTAAATACTCAGGGGATATAACAAAAGCAATCGCTGCAGGAGCTGACGTCGTTATGCTAGGCAGCTTATTGGCCGGAACAGATGAAAGTCCGGGAGAATTTGAAACATTCCAGGGTAGACGTTACAAGGTCTATCGCGGCATGGGTTCAATTGGTGCAATGGAAGCAGGCAGTAAGGACCGTTACTTCCAGGAGAATAACCAGAAACTTGTACCAGAAGGAATCGAAGGAAGGGTTGCTTATAAGGGGCCTATCGAGGATACAGTTTATCAGTTGATTGGTGGATTGCGTGCTGGCATGGGCTACGTTGGTGCCAAGAACATTAAGGAACTAATAGACAATGCTAAATTTATTAAAATAACGAATGCCGGGCTTAGGGAGAGTCACCCGCATGACGTGCACATTACCAAGGAATCGCCAAACTACTCAATATACGCAAAATAAGGGGGGGCAACTCCCCGTTTTTATGGAAAAATTGTGAAAGAAGGAAGTGGACAGGTAAAAATGCAGAAAATACGCAAAATTTTTGTAAGCATATTAATTGCCAGCCTGATTCTGTCGCTTATTGTCATAGCGCCGGTTGCAGCAGCACCGCCGCTAGATGTTAAGGCAAAGGCAGCGATTCTTGTTGATAATAATTCAGGAAAAATATTATATGGACAGAACATAGATCAACAGTTAGAACCAGCAAGCATGTCGAAAATGATGACAGAATATTTAGTGCTTGAGCATGTGGAGAACGGGGCTATTAGCTGGGATGATCAAGTCACTGCAAGCGAGTATGCAGGCTGGATGGGTGTTAACGGCGGATCGGCTGTTTATCTAGCTGAGGGTGAGCGCCATACAGTGCGCGAGCTTTTTTCGGCGGTAGCTGTAGCGTCAGCGAACGATGCAGCTGTTGCTTTAGCGGAGCATATTGCTGGGAGCGAGAGTGCTTTTGCACGGTTGATGAATCAGAAGGCTGAGGAAATGGGGCTGACAGGGACTTATTTTGTTAATTCCTCCGGCTATCCGACCGAGAATCTGGAAAAATATCAATCAGAGCTACCTGGGACGAATCTGATGACGGCGCGTGACGCTGCAATTCTTGCTTGGCACCTGCTTAATGATTACCCAGAAATACTCGTGACAAGTAGTCAAGCGCGACTGGAGTTCCGAGCTGGTCAGGTGCATACTAATGTTAATTTTATGTTGCCGGAACTAATTTACGGTTATAATGGACTTGATGGCTTAAAAACTGGACATACAAAACAAGCAGGCTACTGCTTCACAGGTACAGCTGAAAAAAACGATATCAGATTAATTAGCGTAGTCTTTGGGACAAGTAGCTTAGATGAAAGAGCGGCGGAAACGCGCAAACTATTAAACTATGGATTTAATAATTATGAGCGTATCAAGCTGATTGGGGCCAACGAATCACTTGCCGGAAGCGAGTTTGTTGCTGTAGCTAAGGGAAAAGAGAAAGTAGTAGGTGCTATCACTGATGAAGCGCTCTATCTAGTGATTGAGCGTGGTGATCGTAATAGCTACCAAGCAATAATGGAATATACAGCGGAGCCCGTGGCACCAATAAAAAAAGGTGATCAGGTTGGTTATATCACATATACTTATGGAGACACTGGTGAGCCAATTGATAACGACTACTTAGATGATAGTTTCCGAGAGTTAGAAAAAGTTAAATTAGTTGCTAATGAATCAGTAGAGAAGGCTAATGTAGTTAGTCTCTTCTTCCGAAGTATTGGCGAGACAATCAGCATGGTATATAATAAAATAGCTGATACAATTAAAAGCCTTTTTAAAGATGATACAGAGGAATAAATAATAAAAATCAATAGGTGGGAGTGGTATAAATGATAAATGAGGGAGCAGCTAAATCAGATAATGGACTAGCAGCAACATTTCGAAATGGCGTCATCATGGACGTTATAAACGCAGAACAAGCCAGAATAGCTGAGGCTGCGGGGGCAATTGCGGTTATGGCACTAGAAAGGGTCCCTTCAGATATTCGTTTGGAGGGCGGCGTAGCAAGGATGGCTGACCCAACGATTATAGAAGATGTACAAAAAGCAGTAAGCATACCAGTTATGGCAAAGGTAAGAATTGGACATTTTGTAGAAGCAAGAATTATCGAGGAACTTGGTGTCGACTATATCGATGAGAGTGAAGTCCTTACTCCTGCTGATGAGCATTATCATATTGATAAATTTGCTTTTAAGACACCATTTGTTAATGGTGCTAAGGACCTTGGCGAGGCGCTACGCCGTATTAGCGAAGGCTCTTCCATGCTGCGTACTAAAGGTGAGCCAGGCACAGGCAACATTGTTGAGGCTGTTCGCCATATACGGATGGTAATGGCACAAATTCGTCGGATTGAGAACATGCGTGAGGATGAGCTTGCTGCTGAGGCGAAAAACTTGGCGGCACCGCTTAGCTTAGTAAAATATATCCATAAACACGGCAAATTGCCGGTGATCAATTTTGCTGCAGGCGGAATTGCTACACCAGCAGATGCGGCTTTGATGTTACAGCTGGGTGCGGATGGAGTTTTTGTGGGGTCGGGTATATTTAAGTCTGATAATCCAGAGAAATTCGCTCGCGCTATTGTTGAAACAGCAAGCAATGCAGAGGATTATGAGTTGATGGCACATGTTTCTAAAGGACTAGGCAACGCAATGAAAGGAATAGACATCACGAAGATAGCTGCGGAAGAGCGGATGTCAGAACGAGGCTGGTAACCGG
>CAZKBI010000013.1:28693-37090 GCA_964551195.1 uncultured Caryophanales bacterium
TAATGCTTGAGATACCGAATATTCCGCATGAGTCGGTGCCGGTCGGAAAATCAGAGGCAGACAATCTAGTTGTTAGCAGCTGGGGCGATATACCCGAGTTTTCTTTTCAACCAAAACCACACTACGAACTTGGTGAAAATTTAGGTATCTTAGATTTCGAGCGAGCGGCTAAGGTCACTGGATCTCGATTTGTTTTCTACAAGGGATTAGGTGCTCGTTTAGAACGAGTACTGATTAGTTTCATGATGGATTTACATGCGAATGAAAATGGCTATACTGAGATGCTACCGCCATACATCGTAAATAGCGCTAGCATGCAGGGAACTGGCCAATTGCCGAAGTTTGCGGAAGATATTTTTAAGCTTGAAGGAACAGGTTTTTATTTAATTCCCACGGCTGAGGTTCCGGTGACTAATTATTATAATGATGAGATTATAGATGGGGGAGGGCTTCCGAAGCACTATGTTGCTTACAGCGCCTGTTTCCGTTCAGAAGCAGGTTCAGCTGGACGTGATACTCGCGGAATAATCCGTCAACATCAATTTAATAAGGTTGAACTAGTTAAATTTACTAAACCAGAGAATTCCTACGAAGCGCTAGAACAGCTAGTGAGTGACGCAGAGCGTGTTCTCCAGCTACTTGAACTTCCTTATCAGAAAGTGAATCTATGTACAGGTGACTTAGGTTTTGCATCTGCCAAAACCTACGACCTTGAAGTCTGGCTGCCAAGTGAAAATAAATATCGTGAAATTTCATCTTGTAGTAACTTCGAAGCCTTTCAAGCGAGGCGTGCCAATATTCGTTTCCGCCGCGAGCATAATAGTAAGCCCGAGTTCGTGCATACATTGAATGGATCAGGGCTAGCCATAGGGCGAACTGTAGCCGCAATATTAGAGAACTATCAGCAGGAGGATGGTAGCGTACTGATACCGAAAGCGCTGATAAGTTATATGGGTGGAGTAGAGAAAATAGTTAAAAAAAATAATTAATATATTAGGCTTGAAATCGGTGATGAGTATGTGCTATTATAACCTTTGTTGAGAATTAAATATGGAGAGGTGGTCGAGCTTGGCTGATGGCACTGGTCTTGAAAACCAGCGAGCGTGTGAGCGTTCCGTGGGTTCGAATCCCACCCTCTCCGCCATTTAAATAGCCATTGGGCTATTTTTTGTTTTATACACAAATATGTGCCCGTAGCTCAGTTGGATAGAGCACAAGTTTCCTAAACTTGGTGTCGGGGGTTCGAATCCCTCCGGGCATACCATTTTTTTGTTAATAAAGAGTCATACTGAAAACAAGTATTAATAATAGAATTTAAAACATAAGTCGCAAAAGATTGTGAAGAATGCAACTATCTCACGAAAAAGGCAAAAAAAAAGACACAACCGACGGCTGTGCCTTTCAAGAAAAAGAGATGGAGTGTATAGAACAAATCAAATTTGTTATCTACAATTTCAGAATAACATATTGTGAAAAATAATACAAGCCGTTATTGAGAAGTTTTTCACAAACCTAATTCCCTTAGTTTTGTTCTTAATTTTTTGTTTTGGGTGTATAATAAAGAGAACTAAGGAAGTAGTGTTAAGGAGATATATCAATGTTGAATCAGAAGGCTTTGGAAGAAGCAGATATCGAATATATGCGGCAAGCTCTAGCTCAGGCACAAAAAGCAGCACAACTTGGCGAAGTACCGGTAGGCGCGGTAATTGTGAAGGACGGAGAGGTTATTGGTCGCGGTTATAATCTGCGCGAACAATTACGTAATTCCTTAGCGCATGCCGAGATGATTGCTATTGACGAGGCGAGTTGTAAGCTGAATAGTTGGCGGCTTGAGAACACAACGATCTATGTAACGCTCGAGCCTTGCCCAATGTGTGCCGGTGCAATAGTTCAGTCGCGGATTAAGCGACTCGTTTACGGAGCAGCAGATGCAAAAGGTGGATCTGCTGGAACTATTGTTAATCTGGTTCAAGAGGAGCGTTTCAACCATCAGGTTGAAGAGATTACAGCAGGTGTGCTGGCTGAGGAGTCAGCGCTACTACTAAGCGAATTTTTCCTGGATATACGCACCAAGAGCGGTTATAAAAAGGAATAACAAAGGAGTGTCATAGGGTGCCCAACGTGCGTGTCAGAAAAATAGAGCTAACAGGCGTGCAGATTATTGTACTTGCCTATCTCATTGCAATAATTGCTGCTACCATTTTATTAGTGCTCCCCTTCTTTCACCGCGAGGGCTTTTCGGTTGCGCTAATTGATGCTTTTTTTACGGCAACTAGCGCTGTAACGGTAACAGGTCTAACTACAATGAACACTGCAGCTACCTTTAATTTAGGCGGGCAATTTATTATATTACTTTTTATTCAGCTGGGTGGCGTTGGCATTATGACGCTAGGTACTTTTATCTGGCTAGCGGCCGGCCACAAAATCGGGATGCGCGAGCGAGAGTTGATAACGATCGACCATAATCGATCTGAGTTTGCAGGGCTAGTGCAGATTGTTAAAAGGGTTTTCGTTATAGTTTTAACAATTGAGCTGGTGTCGACATTGATTGTTGGAACTTACCTACTTCAATACTATTCGAGTTGGTATGAGGCTTATTATTATGGTCTATTCCACACTATCTCTGCTTTTACGAATGCTGGTTTCGACGTGTTCGGAACTTCGTTAATTGGCTTTGCGGCTGATTATCCGCTACAGATTATGATGATGCTCTTAATTATTCTGGGTGGTATTGGTTTTCCAGTGTTAATTGAGGTTAGAGAGTTTATTTCGTCGCGGAAGGATCGACGCAACTTCCGTTTTTCACTTTTCACTAAGCTAGCTACAGCAACTTTTGCAGTTTTACTAGTGCTAGGTTTTGTCTTGATTCTCTTATTTGAGAATAGTGGCGCTTTTGCCGGTATGGCTTGGCATGAAAAGCTTTTCTATGCGCTATTTAACTCAGTAGCGGCACGTAGTAGCGGATATGTGACGATGGATATGTCGCTCTTCTCACCATATACACTTTTATTAATTTCGACGCTGATGTTTATTGGGGCGAGCCCGTCGAGTGCAGGTGGTGGAGTACGGACAACTACTTTTGCTGTGGTTGTACTTTCAATTAAGAATTTTATTCAGGGCAAACGGGATGTAACGATTTTCAAAAGAAGGATTGAACAAGAAGATGTATTGAAAAGCTTTGTTGTTTTTGCGACGGCGATAATGCTACTGGGAACGAGCATAATCCTGTTGCAGTTATTTGAAAGTGAGAGTTTCACTTTGTTGCAGATAGTTTATGAGGTGTCGTCGGCTCTTGGTACGACTGGTTCCTCAATGGGAATTACAGGGGAACTGTCCACTGGGGGCAAGCTGGTGATTTCATTACTTATGTTTATTGGGCGGATCGGCATTCTTTCGCTATTATTTCTCTTTAGAGAGAAAAAGTCGACGCCAAAGGTTAATTATCCATCTGAGAAGATTATCATTGGATAGGTTTTATTTAAGCTACTTATGGATTATTATATCTCTTGCCTATATGTGTAGTTGAGAGTATATTGCGAAAGGAGAAAGCGACTGACCATAAATGGTCAGTCGCTTTCTCCTTTATTATCCTATATTATATTATTATTCCATTAGATGGGAAAATCGTCAGTTATTTTTGGTTTGCATAAGAGCAAAGAATTATAAATTAATCCATCGTTTCCATAATAATATCCTACCCCAGCGTATATGAATTTATTGTTAAGGATATTTGCTTTATGCGAGCTAGAATTCATCCATGCTTTTACTAGAGCCTCGGGTGTCTGAAAACCGTAAGCAATATTCTCACCTGCAGCATAGTAATAAAGATTATTATCTGAATATATAGTAGAACAACTTGTACCATTTGGACGCCTATGTGCAAAATAAACAGACGTTTCAAAAGCTCTAGTATTGGCCTTGTTATTATAAGTTGTGGTCGTTTTTAATGTAACAAGACCTAATCTCTCTCTTTCAATATTAACTAATCTTAAGACCTCTTCAGTGAAAACCTTATCTGGGTTTTGGTTTTGCTCCTTTTTAATATTTATTGAAGTATTGTGCTGGATATTAATACCTTGTTCCCAGCCGGCACTAACTGATGAAAAAGAAACAAACATAAAGAAAAGCACCAAAAATAATATAGCAATCTTTTTTAATCTTTTTATTATCATAATAAAACTCCCTTCCTAATATGTTTAATAAGAACTGATAAGGAACGGGCTAATAAAAAAAATTCTACTGGATTATCCAATAGAATTCAACATTTAATAATAATGTGAATTATTCGGAAATCCGGCTGTCATAGTATAAACCTTAGACCCGTGACTTTGCGACCCATCATTTCTGATAGTGTGCCATTATCGTATTCTTATTGATTGTATTATATACCAATTTTATTATTAAGCAAATTATTTACAGCATTCATTCAATCAATAACCAGCATAAAACACAGCTGCAAGTTATTCACCTATCATTTGTTTCGACAAGTCTGGCCCGTAATATTAATCTGTTAGTCTCTAGAGAATAGGAAGTACATGTTATAAGAGTTAATGTACTAATTTCACTATCGATATCATCCAGAACCCACGTTTCTGTGGGCTTTACAATAAAAGAGTCATATAGTTTGTAGGTGTATCTAGTAGAAACTGTTTCCAAATAAATTAGATCGTCGATAGATAGTTTGTTAAGGTAACGAAAAAATGAAGAATTATGTCCTGTCAATACACAATTGCCTTCTGCACCTAAATCAGCGGTTCCAAGGATATGACCTACGCCGTATTCTAGTTGACGATTGGTTCCTTCAAGAACATGTTGTGCGAGTTTAATTTGTGGAATTTTAATAACTCCTAACTTTAAGTAGCTTGGAATATAAGTGTTTTCCTTTGTATTGCCGGGTAAGGTATTATCAAATTCTATGTTGTCAGTGCTGTTATCGGAATTAGTACTGGCTTTTTCAACTAATATACTATTAGCATCCTGTCCCTTAAAGGCAATCGGAGCTGGTTCGTGCATATCAGTATAAGCTTGTTTAAAAGAAAAAATTGTTCCCCAAGGATAGTTATATGCTTCAATGGCAATAACTATAGTGATTAATAGAACCCCTACTATTATAGCGATTCGAGATATAAACATTAAATAAGTTTTCTTTGTAGTCATAATTATACATATCCTTTTATATACAGGCTATTAGTTTGACTATATCAAGATTGATTGATTTATCACAAGCATTTGATATAATATTATACATAAACTTGCAATTATTCAATAATTCAAACTATTTCATAGATACCTCATAAATTAAATTTAAAGGGGGAGAGTTTGGTGAAACGATTGAAAAAGTTTGGTTTGTTTTCAATAGTAATTTCACTGGTACTAATTTTTCAATTAATACCTATAAACAATGCTAATGCAATTACACCGAGTGATTTAACGGGGAGTGTATATTTAACTGAACATGGCACAGACTATTTACCGATTGAAAAGGCTTCTTCTTTAATAATTACTGAGGCAGACGGACTTACTATAATTAGTCCTGATGTTAATGGCAACTACAATAACATTCCTGCAGGTGCTAAAATTCAGCTAGTCTATGCCTTTACTCTGGAAGATGGCTCTGGTGGTGCTTTATATGATTATGATGGTAATGAATTTTTTACTGTCTCTCTTCCGGACGGACTAGACTTTGCAGCTATTAACGGTACTATTGTAGCAAACGATACGGTTGATGGTAATTACGACCTAGCACACTGGAATATTGCCGGAAATATAATGCAGGTTGATTTGACGAAAGCATCTGAGGATACTTTTGGTAAGGGTGGAGCGGCAAATGATTCTCATCTTAATAAATGGGGAAAAATAGAGATAGATGGTGAATTTACACCCTTAAGTGCTGGTGATGACACAAGGCAAGAAATTACGTTTGGAACACAGACAATTGTAATTAATAGGCAACCGCTTCCAATGGAAAGTTCATTAGAGAAAACAAGCAGCTATGATGCGGCTGCTAATGAAATTACTTGGACTGTTACTGTAAAACCGCCTGCAGGAGATCCAAATCTTGCATTTAATGAATATAAATTAATTGATGAATTTAGCGTTAATCAAACATACGTAGCAGAATCTTTTACAAGCCAAGGAAACGCAATAGCAGATATCTCCTTAGATCTTACGGATCTAGCTAGCGGGAAGATTTCCTATGTTTTCCCTGACGCGCCTCCAGAGCTACAAGGGGTACAAACGATAACATACAAAACAAAGCCAAGCGATTTTGCCGCTGAAGTAGGCGGTGGTGGCGCTGAGTTTTCAACATATGATAACACAGCCAACCTACTGCGAGGAACAGATGTTGCTGCTGATCCAGTTACAGATTCGTTAAATCTTAATTGGATTAACAAAACAGGTATAGTTGTTGATAAGTTTGCAACTGACCCAACAATTGTTAAGTGGGAAGTTGATGTAACGGTTCCTGGCACTTCTGGTAAAAGTATTACAGGAGCGGAAATTATTGATCAACTATCTCCTGACCTTGAACTATTTGTTGACGGGACACACCATGTATCAATTGAATTTGCTGGTGGACCAAAGACGACGGTAAATGCAGGAACAAATGCTGGGGAATATGATTATGTTGGAGATGTTTTAACATATCGTTTTCCGGTAGGAGAACAACCCGTTGCTGGAACTAAAGCAACCTTAGTTTTTTATACAAAAGTAAAGGCAGCTTCTTGGGATAGTTTTCTAGACAGCAATAGTGCAATTGAGTTTACAAACCGTGCAAGCTTAAATTGGAACGAAAATACCACAGGAACCACTCCTTCAGATAGCAACACAATCTCAAGTGGTATTGGCAGTGGGGGTTTACTTGCTAAATCCGCTGGTTCTTCTACTACTTACAAGTACTCAAGTTCAGACCCTGGAACAATACATTGGACAACAACAGTAAACCGAAATAAGATCAATATTAAAAACGGGAAAATAGTTGATATTATACCAAATGATCAGGAGCTTTTTATTGACGCTAGCCATCCATTTGTGGTTAAGAAAGTTCAAGGGAACGTAACGGTCACGAATATTATAACTCCTGCATCTTCAGGTAATTTTACTTATACAGATGCCAATCATTTTACTTATGCGTTCAGCGAAGAAACTTTAGGATCTGAGACAATAAGTTCTACTTATACTATAGATTATTACACCAAGGTTGTGAATCCAACTGGACTAGTCAAACTTTATAAGAATGGCAATGTGGTGTTTAATAATGGTGCGACTCTGGTAAGAGATGGTAATGATATTTCAGTTACAGGGTCAAAAACATACTCTAGTCAAATGCTTACAAAAAAAGTGGCAACAGCTTATAATTATGACCCAGCTGAACGGACTGTAAAATGGGAAGTTGTTGTAAACCGCAATGAGTTACCACTTAACAATGCTGTTTTAACAGATAACCTTCCTCCAGGAATGACCTTGCTGATTGATACAACACATCCGTTTGAAGTGGTGGCTGCAGGAGGGGGAGGACTTGGGATCCTGGCGGGAACAAGTGGGGATAGTTCATTTACTTACACCCTGCCAGCATTAACCTCAGATAAGTATACGATCACTTTCTGGTCTAAAATGGATGAAAGTGCCCTGACCACACAATGGAGTGGAACAAAAAACTTTACTAATCAAGCAAAACTTGATTCCGACGAAATAGGGACGCCCATATCAGCCTCGGCAAGTGCAAAAATAATTAACCCAGTTTTGGATAAAACTTATGATTATACAGCCGGACACGACACTATTGAGTGGTCAGTGATAATCAATCCGGCACAGACATTAATGTCTGAAGGAATAATTAAAGATGTAATTAATAGTTCCTTACAACTAGATGTTTCTACTCTTAAACTATATGAAGTAACAATAAATAGTACAACAGGTAAAGCTAATCCGGGCGGAATACTTGTAGATCCACTGACATATACTGTAGATTTACCAACAGTTGCGAACGGAAATGAGTTGACAGTAGAATTGCCTAAATTAACCAGCTCAGCATATCGACTAGATTTTAATACAGCGATTTTGAATGATGACATCGATCTTTCTAACACAGTTAGTCTTTCGGGAAAAGCAGGAGATCCGGGTGGAAGCTCTAATTCGAATCAAATTGTAGTTAATAATTTATATTCTGGCGGAGGAAGCGGTACCAACACTTTAACTGTTCACAAAACTAATGCATCAGGAGATCCTCTAACTGGAGCCAAATTCCGATTACTTAATGTTAATAAAGATGCGATTACAAGATCTGGTAATGAAGTTATAGAAACGACAGATGCTCTAGGTGATGCTGTATTTGATAACCTGCCTTCATGGGTATTCTTTGTTGAAGAGATAGACCCGGCACCTGGTTATCTAATT